>CAZSLZ010000064.1:0-17508 GCA_964607865.1 uncultured bacterium | reverse complement strand
CGGTTTTTCAGTTCAACAATTTAAGGGTTTTGCAGGGCATATAAGCCCTGAAAAGTTAAAAGAAAAAAAAACAAATAAAAATGTAAGGCTCTGGATTTTTTTCATTTAATCACCTTGCTTATTATTTATAGAATAAACGGCAATAACAGTGGCCCAATTCGGCAATTTCTTTTTCCAGCTCGGTACAGGGGCATAAAGTATCAGTCTGCAAACTAATGGGCCTTGACTGCTTGCAGGGGCAATAGGGTTTTCCGTACTGTAAGACATTGGCGCTCATTAAGCCTATAACCTTCTGCTGGCGAGCCAGGTCTTCATTTAAAACATAATTTTTACTCCTTGCCACTTTCTCTAATCTTTTCAAATTTTCCTGGTAAATTTCAGTTTCTGGCAATAACATCATTAGCTCCTTTATTAAAAATATTCTAAAATATTTTGCAACCTTTATGATTTTTCCTGCTGGCGGGCCATGAGTATTCAAAAAGGGTTTCTGTGGTTTTCACTTTAATTATTATATCAGTTTAAAAAAGTAGGTGTTATTTTGATTAATATTATTCTATTTATTCCAATTTTCATAATATTATTTTTAACCTTGAAAAAACCGGTTTATGCCACGGACCCTTTGGAAGATAAATTGATAAAAGCTGAGAAGAGAAAAAAAGAAACCACAGGGACGGCAAAAGAGGTTCAGAACCTCCAGGCGGAACCCGATGTGGAAAGAGTGAAGCTTAGTTGGGATCTGGACGACGACGGTGTGGATTTTATTGAAATATGGGGCAAGTATTGCAATGACGGAGAGTTCTGGCGTTATGACGGTTTTCACAGAATGACCCGGGCTGTGGAATTAAGGTTGGATCCCTTGGCAGCTGTGGAGTTGAAAGTGAAGTTGAAATTCGCCGATGGCACATTCAGCGAGGGTGTTTCGTTGGAAACAGTGGCACTGCATAAAAACGTGGTATTTGATGAATACAAGGGGCGCAGTTTGAATATTTATCTGCCTGACGGGTATCATGAGGAAGATCGGAAATTTCCTGTTGTTTATATGCACGACGGCCAGAATTTGTTTTCACCCAGGCTGGCTTTTGTGGAGGACTGGCGGGTTGACGAGGTTATGGACAGGATTGTAGCCCAGAAAAAAATTGAAAAAACCGTGGTGGTGGGTATTTACAATTCCCAGAAGAGGGGGGAGGAATATACCCCCTTTGCAGATCGCCGGTTCGGCGGGGGAAAGGCCAGAGATTTTTCCGATTTCATCGTAAAAGAGATTATACCTTATATTGAGAAGAAATATAAAGTCTCCAGTAAACGGGAAGACCGGGCAGTAATGGGTTCATCTTTCGGCGGAATACTTTCATTGTGGATGGGTTATACCTATCCCCATATTTTCTCTATGGTGGGGGCTATTTCTCCGTCCTTGTGGATAGCTGACGGCAAGATGCTGCTGGAATTACAGGAACGGGATAAAAAGGATATTAAAATTTGGATTGACCAGGGTACCGGCGAGTTTTCCGACTTTACCCGGAATGCGGTATCAATTTTGATTGATAAAGGTTATAAATATGGCGAAGAGTTGATTTATTACGAGGTAAAAGGCGGGAAACACAACGAGGTGGACTGGTCGGAGCGGGTGGAGTGCCCCTTCATATTTTACAAAGGCAAGAAAGCAAAAAAAGCTGACTGGATGAAAATCGATGTGGAGCATGTAAAGCAGTTTTCCATTGGCCCGTTACGGACAGTTATCAACCCTATTGCCCATTTTGACAACGGAATGTGGTATTCTTTGTTTAATTCCGCCACCTACGGGCTGGGAGAAAAGAACGAAGCTGAAATTGATGAAACCGGCATTCTGGAATTCAATAATTCCCGGTTTGCCCACGTGATTGTAAAATATCAGGAGCTGGAAGAAACCCTGGTAATTAAAAACCCCGAACCCGAATTGGAAACCAGGCTTATAAAAGTTACTGTTGACGAATTTGTACAGGAGGAAGAGGAATACGGGGAAGAAGTCCTTGAAACAGAAAAGGAAGAGGTTTTTCAGTTGCCCGCAGAATCTATAGACGAACTTGACAAAAGATATGATCAGGTCCTGGAAAAATATAAAAAGAAGAAAGAACGGGAAAAGCCCGTGAAAGTAAATGCAATAAAGTTGACAAAAACTGAAATGAAACTTAAAACTACTAAAAAGAAAAAGTAAACAGGAAACCGGTTTATAAAAAAACGACAGCTGAAACTTTTATCAGCTGTTTTTTATTATACATGGCGAAACTACCGGTTTCTGGAAATATCGGGATACTTTAAAATCAGGAGGATGAATTATGATCCGAAGAATTACAAAAATAGCAGCTTTATTAATAATTTTTATCTTGTTTTTTGCGCTTATAAGTTGTGACAACAAGGGTAAACAACCTGCCCCTTCTCCCACTGCGCCAGCTGAAACCAGCCCTGAAGCTGATGTTTCAAAGGAAGAAGAAACAGAATTGATTGCAGGTGAAATTGTGTGTGTTCCTTTTACTGATGATAAATATACCCTGGCTGAGATTCAGGAAATAGGCGACAATGAGGTTACCGTGGTGTCGGTGGATGATAACCGTACATGGCAGGCCCAGATACCCCATGTGGTGAGGTTTAAGAACCGGAATTGGAAAATCGGCGATCGGGTCATGGCGCTCCATTCAACGGGAGTTTTTCATGAGGGGCAAATTGGCGAGGTGCGGGAAGAAGTCTGTCTTATTGAATGGGAAAGCGGAGAGCCTGCCACCGAGGTGAAGAAGGATCGGTTGCTGGAATATTTTGAACATAAAATTGAGAAGGAAAAAGAAGATAAGAACCCGGAAATTATAGAAATAAGCCCGGAAGCGCCCTGATGGGATATATTTTTTAATTATCTGTTGCAATGAAAAACCCCCGGATATCCGGGGGTTTTTCATTTTTATAACAGATTCGGTTCGTTGTATTATTCGAATTCATCATGATCCGGGCCAGGGCTCATCTGGGGCGCCCCTCCGGGAGGAGCTGTGGCTATGGTCTGTTTTCCCTTGCCCTTACTGAGAACAAAGAATGCCACTACTGAGCCGATTCCGATTATCAGCATTGCAATACCCAGAACGGGCCTTACTGCCACCCAGGCAACAGCGATGGTAATAAATGAAAATCCCAGGGCAATGAGAAATGCGAACATTCCCACCCCTGCGCCGACGATTCTTCCAAAGAAGGGTACCACATCGGCGAGGACAACCATGGGGTTGACAACTAACATCAGCCCGCCGAACATCATAAACAGGCCAACTATCCGCAGAATCCAGAGCATCATGGTGTTTTCCTGCTCTGCCTGTTCAAACATCTGCTCTGCTGACAGGGCCCCCAGGCTTAATCTTTGAATTGTGGTACCTGCATCGGTCTTGTAACCCACCAGTTGATCTCCCTGTTGCTGGGCAAGAATGCTGACTGTGGAGGGTTTTACCACATCGAAACTAATTTTGGTATCTCCCACCAGGGGATCATCAATATTTTCGCCATCGTAGAAAATGCCGTCTATGGCATAAACGTTATCTCTTAAATCTCTGGTAGGCAGGTCTCTTTCAGCTCCGTCGGGCACATGATAGGGCTGATAATTGCTTATGGAATTCACCAATGCCGGTGAAAGCTGATATTGGCCCACGGTTATATTGTTGGCGACAAAGGTTTGAGGTTCATAAAGAGCCCTTTCGGGGTTTTCGTGGCCTTTGGGTTCTTTGAAATTCCTGGAATTTATGATTCCCTTATGCCAGCCAAGTTCATACCTGTAATCGGTTACGGTTTCCGTTCCGCCGCCGACTTTCTTGGTGGTTTTCTTGGAAGTGATTTCCTTCCATTGATAGGTGAGCACTTCCCGCTTTAATTTCAATACATTTTCCCTGATCATAAATACCGGGTCTTCCAGCATCTCTTCGGTGACGGCCATGCCTGTGAATTGAATGAGCTTGCCATCATTTGCGGGGTCAACTTTCTCCGGATCTACGTTAACAACGGCGCCTTTACCCTGGGATAACCCCTCGGCTACCTGCACGGCCCTTCCTTCATTCCACCATAACAATGGAAAAGCTACCAGAAAAAGAACCACCCCGAATAATACTCCGCCTATGGCATTTTTGATTCTTTCAAACCATGAAGTTGTGGTTACTTCCTGCATTTTAATTTCCCCCTGTAAATTTATTCTTCATTACTGGTTTCTTCGTTTTTGCTGTTTTCCTCTTTTTTGTCTGAACCATTTGCTTTTTCGGGTTTACTTTCTTCAGCTCCGGTATTTTCAGGGTTTTCCAATAAATTAACAATTTCCTTATGGCCGTTTATGTTGGCAAGATGATATGCCAGTTTGCCTTTCTTGTTTCTTATGCTGGTATCTGCCCCTCTGGATAATAAAAACTCAACAATATGTTTATGGCCATGATTGGCGGCATAATGAAGCAAAGTTGAACCCTGTTCGTCTTTTTCGTTTAATACATTGGGATCTTTCTCCAGGCCTTTTTGTACAGTTTCCAGGTCCCCTTCACGGGCAGCTTCATAAATATGGGCATACCCCGCAGCTCCCGAGAACATGATTATAAGAGTTATTATAAGTACCACTATTATTGTTATTACTACTGCATTTCTTTTCATAAATACCTCCTTTAAAAAGTTAGTAATCTTCTTTGGTTATCTGTCTGGGTTGAGTTATACCTGACTTATTGGTAATTCTTTTGTTTAATACATTGGCGTTGGGTATGATTTCAATATGATTTTCGCTGGTTTTTAACCGTGTGGAACGCAGGGTGATTTGGATAACTTCGCCTTCAGCTCCTTCAACGTTTATGATGTCTCCTACATAGAAGGGTTTGTCGGTTAATAACACTATACCAGACATAAGATTCTGCAGAATGTCCTTAAATGCAAAACTTACGGCAAAACTAGCCACTCCTACGCCTGCTATCAGCGATGTTACATCAACTCCCATCTGGGCGGCTATGGTAACTGCGGCAAAACCCCAGACAACAAATTTGACCACCGATACTATCAACTGCTCTATAGCGGGGTCCCAATCCACTTTATCCATGGTTCTTCTGGTTAAATTTACAAGCATTTTATATGACAAAATGAAGAACAGTAATATTATGGTTGATGCTGCCAGGTTTTGTAAAAGGTTGAACATGTCCTGCGCCAATTGGGAAAGCAGCCATTTTTTTCCCATAAACTCTATAACCGGGGTGTTGGCCGCCGTTTCAGCAATGGCAACGGCCAGGGGAGAAGCTGAAGCTGTGGTAGGCTCCATAATAACCATATCCTTTCAAAATTTATGAAAGTATTATTTCTCCAGTTCAAAAATACCTTTTACTTAATATTATTTCAGAGAAATTCTTTTACCTTTAATTTAATTACAGTAGGAAAAATTAACCCTGGTAATAATATTATATTATTCATGGATAATTATAAATGAAGATAAGAACTTACTGGCAAAATTTAAAGATTCTGACCGATCCTGTTGAACCCTGGCTGGTTGATTTGCAAAAGCTGGCACCCACAGAAAGAAAGCAGCGTATTCTTCGATATTGCCAGAGGGGGATAATTCTGATATTAAACAACAAAGTTTCTGAAGGTAATAAATTATTGAAAACAGTCCGTGAGATTATTTTGAATTTTGAGAAAGTTAACATTCAGGATGAAAAAAAATTAAAAAAACCAGAAAGAGAAAATGCGGAGGAAAAAGCAGAGAAGCCAAACCCCCTGGTTACTGCAGGTGAATATGTGATTTTGTACTTTATTGAATGGTGCATAAACCGCCAGCATATAGAGAACTATTTAAAAAAAGCAGTTTCCCGTTATGAAGACTCTATTTACTGGGAAATAATAAAAGGAGGAAACAAAGATATTGCAGGTTTATTAATAAAGTACAGAATTGGGAACCTCTCTTTTAAAGAAAACACCCTGGTAAAACTTGACAAAAAAATTGAAGATATTTACGAAATTTTAAATTTTATTGATATTTTATTGGAATATGCAAAGGTTAAAACTTTATTATTTCATGTGGATTCAACCAGCCGGGTGTTGAAATGTGTGGAAAAATTATTGGAAGGCGCAAAGCAGGTTCCCATGCCTCGTAATCTCAGGAAACAATTAACAGCAGATGCGGGTTTTTCTTATATGGCCGGGGGTGGTAATGATTTCAGAACTTTATTGGACCGCATGAAGGAATGTGCTCTGTTAAAGTTGGTGAATAATCCAAAGATTTTTGATTGTTATGAACGGGAAAATTTAAAATCGAGAATCCTGATAGAGTTAAAAAATTTTTACAGAATGAATATAAACCCCGATAATAAAATTTTTTCCCGTTACACCATTTTTGATGAAATACTCTGGGTTTTATTAAAACTTCATTTATATAAGGAGTTTGATATCATAGAATCCAGGAGCGAACCGCCTTTATTTTTAATGCAAACTTTGAGTTGATTGAAAGGGTTTGCAGTTGCATTTTTGAATAACCACAATATAAACATAATTAAATAAGGAAACTAAATTGAAACAGGAAAAGATAGAAATCAAAGATGAAATAATCAAGAAGGTTTTTAATAATCTCACCACAGTGATAAAGGGAAAAGAGGAGTCAATAAATGATCTGCTTATTGCTCTTCTGGCAGGGGTAAATGTGTTGATTGAGGATGTTCCCGGTGTGGGGAAAACCACCTTGGCAAAGGGGCTGGCGAAATCTATCAGGGGGGAGTTTCGAAGGGTACAGTTTACCCCGGATTTGCTTCCCGCCGATATCGTGGGTTCTTCTATATACAATCCCAAGGAAGGTACTTTCTATTTTAATGAAGGCCCCATCTTTACCAATATATTATTGGCTGACGAAATAAACCGGGCTTCACCACGTACCCAGTCCAGCCTGTTGGAAGCCATGAGCGAAAAACAGGTTACTGTGGACGGAGTGAGCAACTCACTGTCGTCATTTTTTATGGTTATAGCTACCCAGAATTCAGTGGAATTTCATGGGACCTATCCTCTGCCTGAGGCTCAGTTAGATCGTTTTGGAATAAAAATATGCATGGGGTATCCCGATACCGAGTTCGAGCTGGAAATCTTCGACAGCCAGAGTATGAGGCATCCACTGGAAGATCTGGAGTCTGTGGCCAGCATTGAGGAGATAATCAAGTTGCAGGAAAAGGTAAAAAGAGTGAAAGTTAACCCTCCGGTGGCGCGTTACATTGTGGATATAGCCAATGCCAGCCGGCTTAGCCCCGAGTTGAAGATAGGAATCAGCCCCCGGGGAAACCTGGTTTTATACAGGGTAATTCAGGCCCGTGCATTGATGGCAGGCAGGGATTTTGCAACTCCCGACGATATTAAGATCATGGCTTCCAAAGTATTGGCGCACAGGCTTGTATTGGAAACTAAAACCAAGTATTCAGGAACTTCCAGAGAACAGATAATAAATAATATTTTGAAAGAATTGCCTGTTCCTACTTAGGTATAAAGGAATTACTAAATAATTTGTATAAAAATATCATTAAAATGTTAACTATAATTTCGGGTCAAATTAGGAGGAATAACAATGGCAGATAGAATTAGCGAAGATTTTGACCAGTTTAAGGCAGCCCAGGCCCTGGTGAACCGTGGCAGGGAATTAGCTGAGGAAGGCAATTTTGAAGGGGCTGTTAATAATTTGACCGATGCAATAAACCTGGACCCCAGAAACGTGGAGGGCCATCTTCTTCTGGGAGAGATATACCAGAATACTGAAAATTATGAAGAAGCCATTCAGGAAATTCAGAACGCTTTAATGTATGATCCTAAGAATGTAGATGCCTGGTTAATGCTGAGCAATATATACGATGAAGTGGGAGAATTGGATAAGGCAATTCATCAACTGCAATATGCCATGCAATATGGTATGAATAACCCTGATATTTATTACCTGATGGGTTATATTTATGCCGAAAAGGAAAACTACAAGCAAGCCAAGTCTTTTATGGAAAAAGCTCTGGAGTTGGATCCAAAACATTCCGATGCTTTAAGGGATATTGAAACCATAAAGGAATTAATGTAATATAATTTATCATAGCTCTCAGTTTTAAAGGGGAATTTGTTCATGCCCAACAAGCGTTATATCCTTCTTATTGCAATTCTTGGGGTTCTTGTGCTTTTTTTATGGGCCACCGATAATATCAACAGAGATGTGGAAATTTCCAGTTTCACCACTTCCCTTCAGGAAAGAACCAATACCCAGATTGAAAATTTGCAGATGGCGGCAGTTAAAATTGATGGAATAATTCTTGAACCCGGTGAAGTGTTTTCGTTTAATGAAATTGTAGGGCCCAGGCTGGAGCTGTGGGGATACAGGGGAGCCCCTACAATTTACCAGGGAAAAGTCGTCAATACACCCGGCGGCGGTTTATGCCAACTTTCTTCTACTTTATATAATTTAGCTTTATTAGGGGGGCTGGAAGTAATTGAAAGGTACTCCCATTTGTGGACTATCAACTCAGTTGGCCCTGGCAGAGATGCCGCCATTTATTACAGCAAAACCGGAAATTTGGACCTGAAGTTTGTAAATACTTATAATTATCCCATAAAAATTCAGATTGACATTACAGAAAACCGTATGTATGCGCGTCTGATGGCTCCCAAGGCAAATGATCATGAAATTTCCATTGATGTGGTATTTCTGCAGATTATACCTCCTCCCCGCTATCCACAATTACCTTCTTCCAATAAAGAAGAGCAGGATAATTATGGAAAAAAGGGTAAAGATGGGTATAAAGTAAAAGTTTACAGAATCTTTTCCCAGGAAGGCAAGGTTATTAAGAGAGAGCCCATATCTGTTGATAAATACGAGCCGGTTCCGGGAACAAATTTGTAGTTTTTATTTGCCTTTACAAATAATTAGAATTGTGTAAAATAATAAAAACTGGTTTTTGTGCCAGGCATCTTTAGAAAGTAAGTGTTTTTTCGTGAAAAATGTGAGGATAATTTTCCAGATTGATAAGGACATCAAAAAGAACAACCGGGAAATTTATAAGATTATATTATTTTTAAACTCGAATTATAACGATAAAATCCGTATTATACCACTCCTGGACGAAAAAGGAGGGACCAGCCCCCGGGGAATAAATCTATTCGGTTCGTCAGAAGAAGCTAAGCGGGTAAAAGCAGAAATTGAAGAGTATTTGAAGGAAAGATCCATTAAATTCAACATAGAAGAACAGGAAATTGACGTTGAAGGTTTTGTGGATTACCAGCTGCCGGTGCTGAGCGCTACCACCTCTGAAGAAATGGAACAAATGCTGGCAGAAAAATCTTTTAATTTCAGTAAACTTCCCCGTTCTTTAAAAAAAGCAGATCAAAAAGCATATATAATATGGCGAAGCCTCAAAAGCGGAATTGCATTCTACCACCTTAAAATGACTCAGGAAGCAAAAAATCAATTGGAAATCGTCCTGGAAATGGATCCGGATAATTTTGAAGCTCGTCATCATATGGGTTTAATTTATGAAATGCTGGATGAACCTGAAAAAGCTGTGGTTGAATTCAAAAAAGCCCTTGAACTGGATGATGAATCGGGAGCCACCCATTTCTTTCTGGGAAATGCCCTGCAGAAGAACGGCGATTTTGAAGAAGCTATTGAGCATTATAAAACTGCAATTGCCCTGGACCCCGATGTGTCAATAATATATAATAACCTGGCCTGGGTTTTTTATCAGACCTTTGATATGGAGATGGCAATCAGGGCATTCGAAGAAGCCATTGTCATCGATCCCGAATTGCCTTTCCCTCATAACGGGCTGGGCTGCATCTTGCAGGAAAAGGGGCTTTACGAAGAAGCTATTGACGAATTCAAGATGGCCATTGATCTATATCCTGAATATTCTGCCGCCCACCTGAAACTGGGATGGACCTATTACCTGGTGGGGGATTATGATGAAGCTGTATCACAATTCAGCCGGGCAGTGGAGATTTCCACAGATTTCCATTATTCAATAAGTGCCCGTTACAGCCTCGCCCACACTTTTTTAGCTCTGGAAGCCTATTATGATGCCTATGGAGAATTTCAGGAAGTTGTGAAAATGGATCCCGAATTTACCGAGGCCCTTTACCACCTGGGGCTTACAGCTCTCCGCCTTAATCTTTTAAAAGAAGCTGTGGAATATATGGAAAAATATATTGAAACCGAGGAATCAGTTAAACCCGAGGTTTACAAAAATCTGGCTTTTGCTTTTGCCCAGCTTAACAATTATTCGAAAGCTTTGAAAATGTGCAACCAGTATTTGAGTATTGAACCTGATGACCCGGAGATTTATGAACTTATGGGCGGCCTGTATTCTCAGAAAGAGATCTGGAATAAAGCTTTGAAACACTTCAAAAAAACTCTGGAATTGAATCCCAATTCTTCCCATTGTCATTTTAACCTGGCCTGGGCTTATGAAAACCTGGAAAAAAATTCAGAAGCAGTGGAAGAATATAAGAAAGCCATTCAACTTAACCCTGATTTTGCCGATGCTTATTCTAACCTGGCAATGTTATATTCGGAAATGGATAAACCTAATGAAGCTGTGGTTATTTTTGAAAAGGCCCTGGAGATAAAACCCGGAGATCTCAACCTTCTGAACAACCTGGGGTGGTTTTTTACCAATATGAACAAATACAATGATGCTCTGAAGGTATATCGGCGCGCCCTGAAGTTGGCTCCTGACAGTGCAATGGTGCATAATAACCTGGGTATTGTTTATATGAAAAAGGGTGAAGTAAAGAAAGCCAGGGAAAAACTCAACCTTGCCCTTCAGTTAAGTGAAGTCGATGATACTGCAGCGGTATCTCATTTCTTCTTAGGTAAAATTGAATTACAGCAGAAAAATACTGACGAAGCTCTGAAACATTTAAGAAAATCCAGAGATTTGGATAAAAAGAACCCCGAAGTTTACTATTTATTAGGTAAAGCTTATCTTGAAAAGGGAAGAACCCGGGAGTATCGGGGGGCATTCAATAAATACCTGAAACTGGCTCCTACTGGAGATTTTGTTGATGAAGTGAATAAGATTTTATTAAAAGCTCCCAGAAAGAAAAATAAGAAAAAGGCTTCTGTAAAAAATAAGAAATAAGGTTATAAAATGGGAAAATACAGGTTAAAAACACCGGAAATCAGTTTCCAGTTTGTTTTAATATATATTGCAGCTATTTTCTTAATGGTTCTTGACGGCATTTTCCGGGTTGATTACCTGATTTCAGCTCAACTGCCTTTTTTTTACAATCATCAAAAATATTTTCATTTTTTCAGGTTTTATCTTTATTGCAACCTGCCTTGCCGCGGTTATTCTATGGCTGATGGAAAAAGGGTTTACTGCTTTTGTTAACAAGTTTTGGGTTAAAGAAACAGGTGCCCCGGAAAAATACTCCAAATATTCAGGTTTTTTTTCTATCTTTCTGAGTTATCTCATTTTATTATACATTAATGTTATCTATTTTAAATTCATAATCACCTTTTCTCTTTATAGAGGCAACTATCTTGGAGAAACAGCAATGAAACTTCTTCTTGTTGCGCTTGTTATTCTGGGAATGGTATTCTTTTTTGTCCACCGAAAAAATATTTTTAGCTATAAGAAAATAAGAAAATTTGCTGTCGAAGTAAAAAAACCGCTGTTAATATTTGGCATGAGTTGCCTTGCCCTGGGTACTGTCTTTTTTCTGATAGATTATTTTAAAAATGAACCGGTTGCAGAAAAGGTAAAGACTGACAGCCCCAATATTATTTTAATAACCCATGACTCTTTAAACCGGTTTCATCTATCTCCCAGCAATTATTACCGTGAAACTGCCCCCAATTTAAATGAATTTATTAAGGAATCTTACTATTTTGAGAATATGAAAGCCAATACCAGTAAAACCGAGTTGAGTATGAAAAGTATTTCTACCGGCATTTATCCCCGTTTCAACCAGCAATCAGGCAACATTACCAATATAGCCAAAATTCTGAAAGAAAACGGTTATAATGGAAACAGTTTTATAAGTTTTACATATTTTAACGGTATTACCACCAGGTATTTTGATAACAGGGAGGTTATTCTTTCTTTTGAAAACACCTGGCCTGGCAGGCTATTGACCAAGTATCATACCAGGAAAGACTTATGGTGGTTGAGCCAGTTTCTATCTACAAATATACGTTTCTATAGTATTTTTGTTTATTACAATCCCAAAAGTATGGATGATAAAATCGGAGACCCTTACCCTCTGGGCTTGTATTACGATTATATTCTTAATACTCTCCGGAGAGAGCGTCAACCTGTTTTCATCTGGGCACATATTTTCGAACCCCATTTTCCATACCTGGTTCCTGAAAATAACGACTTTTTTTTTGGTGATATTGATAAGATGACAAAAAGTTACAACAGTTTTATATCAACCCAGGATAAATCTTTTGATTTTCTTAGAGATCGTTATGATACTTCAATTCATTATATGGATGAACAATTTGGTGAATTTCTGAAAAAACTGAAGAAAATGGGATATTATGACAATTCTATCATCATAGTAAGTTCAGATCATGGCCAGTCTTTAGGGTATAAATTTTTAAACAGGCACGTTGTAAAAGGACATAATTCACCCGTATTAAGCGATACGGAAGTGAATATTCCCCTTATTATTCATTTACCTGAACAGGCAAAGGGAAAAATGGTGAAGACCTTTGCTGAACATGTGGATATTCTACCAACAATATTAAGCCTGGCACAGGTCCCGGTTCCCGAAACCCTGGAAGGTGAATCTCTTATCCCCTATATGGAAGACGAAACTAAAATGAGCAAGAAAGTAAAAATCAGTATTACCAACCGATTATTTCAGCAAGCCAGAAAATTAAGAGGCGCTGACATTAAAACTATGGATTATGTAGCTTTGAGAGCCTGCTGGGATAAATATGAAATTCAGTGGATGAAAAAATTCAAAGATCAGAAAAAATCCAAGTTCGAAGTGAAGATGGTAAGAGATATCTCTGTTGCCACAGCTGAAAAGGATTACTTATATCCTGTTAACGGAGAATTAGCAGGAAAACTATCCGATAAACTGTTTCATACACCCCTGGTTCAGTATTATGTTAACCTGGTGAAAGAATAACTTAGATTTTTCTGTATGTGCATTCAACCCGTTCACCCACCAGGTTGGATGGAGAAATCAAAGAATTTATAAATTTACATCGAGAAGATATTTCCACGTCGTCCCAGATGACACAATCTTCCAGAACCACTCTGGAATTAATCCTGACATTGTTGCCCACGCAAAGAAAGCCCTTCTGGTTTAAATCAGGTGGAATTTCCGTGTTTTCACCGACTGAAACCGAACCTTTAACTTCAGGCAAGCCTGGAAAGCTGATAATTTTTCTGGATAATAAATCCCGGTGAAGATCCAGGTAAGAAGCCAGGTTACCCATATCCTTCCAATATGATTTTTTTGGGGCAACGTAAGCCAATACACTGCCCGGCCTGGTTTTAACCAGCTCAAGAAGAACGGGAATTATTGAAAACGGCTGGCGATGTGTGGGAAAATAATCGAAAATTTTCCTGTTATACAAGAAAATGCCACCGCCATGATAAAGTTCATAGCTGGAAGTAAATTTTCTGCCCAGTTTCCCGGCTATATCCACCACTTTAAAATTTTCACCCACCATTACCCGGTTGCCCGGAGGGTTATCCACCAGAACCATGGTTGCCAGCTGGCCCCTGCTTCTGTGAAAAGTTAAGATTTCATCCAGGTTTAAATTATGTAAAATATCGCTGTTATGAACAATAAAATCGTCGGTATCACTCAGAAAATCCTTGAACCCGGCTATACCTCCCCCGGTATTCATTATTATTTTTTCTTTTGAAAAATAAAACTTTGTATCAGTAAATGATTTTCCAATAAAAAAGTCTTCAATCTGCCTGCTTAAATGATGCAGGTTTATTCCAATTTGCCTTATGCCCGCATTGCCCAGAATATTGATGATCAACTCCATTATGGGGTGGTTCATAACCGGAAAAAGTGGCTTGGGTTTTTCTTTTGTGAAAGGCAGAAGACGGGTGCCAAAACCTGCTGATGGAATAATTGCTTTAACCATTTTTTCTCCGTCAAACATTTAGAATAATTTGTTAAATTTCTTGTATAGTGCGTCCAGCTTGCCGGCATAGTATTTCACATTTTCGTCGGGGGTTGCTTTATCCCACAAGTAAGCCATTTTACAGTTTTTATAAGCTGTAACGGTTTTTTTGTTACCTGTAATGTAATAGGAAATCTGATCGCCGGTGCGATAATCCCGCTGTGATTCCAGAGCCAACTCGTAAACCGCAGCTGGGTTTCGTCTGCTTTCTTCTATTTTTTGGCTGTAAGTATCCAGAGATTCCTGCAAAGTTTCGCTTTTCTGGAAGTCACGGACTTCCCATTCATGTTTTAGAATTCTTTGTTTGTATTCTTCCAGCAGGCCGGGAATTTTACTCTTGTTATCTGTTAACAGAAGGAAAAACATTTCTTCTATAAATTTGCGCTGGAACAATTCCAACCCCCGGGATTTAAACCCGGAACCCTTAATATACATTTTATTATCGTAATCAAGCAATATATAATTTTTCATCTTGTAACTGAACATAGCCTTGTATCTTCCGTCCAGTTCCACTTCTATACCTTCGGGCAGGGTGGCATTAAGTTCTTCTACCAGCGTGTCTTCTTTTTCAGTGGTATCTATGCTATCAGGTGGTGTAAAATAGATGCCGTCAGTATCCAGTTCAATCAGCCTGCAGTTTTTAATTTTCAGCCAGTCCACCATTTGCCTTATTATTTCCTGGCCTTTGGCTGTGGTAGCTTCTGCCATGTCAAAATCGGCAAAATGTCCGAAAGAGAAACCCAAGTAACCATAAAAAGAATTTATTAAAATTTTGAACGTGTTTTGCAGGGCATTTAAGAAATCTTTTTCATGAAAATCTTGTGTTTCTTTCATTTCTTTTTTGGCCTGCAGCCTGAACTCCCTTAAATCTTTAAGCAGGGACTCGAATATTTTCAGGCTGTCCCTGGCGGGAAAATATTGAAAAGCCAGCATTACAGATGGATAAAGGGAAGCTACATCTACATGTAATACATTTTTAACCAGCCCTTTCTGGAATATATCAGTGTATGCGCCGGCGAAACTTCTGCCCTGGGGAGGTTTGGGGATGGCATGTTCCTGGCGGAGGTATTCACGAACAAACAGGGTATCAATTCGGGTGGCGTTTCCCCTGACTGTTACATTCTGATAAGAAAACGGAAAAATCTGGGTCTGCATGAAATAAGGGGGAGATAAAATTCCACTGATTCCCCTGGTTTCTTCCACATCATGGGTGGCATATTTTAAAAGTGTGTCGGGGTCTTTATCCCAGGTGGATGCAATTTTTGAACCTTCAACATAAACCCGGCCTGCAGGAGAAACCTGGAAATGACGGGCGATATCCTTCAAACTATATGATTCCAGCTCCCTTGCGGTGACATCATAATGCTGTGCCAGAATCCATGTGTCTATAATATGCCGGCCATATATTTCATATTTGGGATATACTATTTTGCGCTCAGCTATACTCATCCGGGAGTTATGTTTTTTCAGGGCACTTTTATCACGGCCTACCTTCAACCTGACTTTATGCATTCTGGCTCTGGTGGAAATATATTCGAAGTCGAATTTGTGGATATTGTGGCCTTCAATTACGTCAGGGTCCCTTTCCTGAATCTCCCTGACCATCTCTTTGAGCAGTTGGGGTTCATCAAAATCTTTCAGGGATAAAATCCGTTTCCAACCCCGGTTGTCGGACATGGCAATAATAATTATCTTATCCGATTCCCTTTCGGGGTTGGAAAATTCAAAATCAGGGTGGCAATAGGTTTCAATGTCCAATTGCATTCTATGAAGGTGGTTGAAAGTCATGCCCTTGAACAGGGTTTTTCCGGAGCTGACGAGATATTGATTTACCAGATCGCTATAATATAAATATGGAGAGTATGGGCTTCCGTAACCCTGCCTGGTTACTTTTTTCAGGTGGGCAAGCATTGCTTGAAGCGTATTGGAATCTTTACAGAAAGCAATATAGCTGTATTCAGAGTTTCCAGCCAGTGTTTTGGGGAACCATTCTCTTTTGAAATCTCTTAAAAAAGACAGGCTCTGAACCAGGACGAAGGGGAAGAAGTCCTCCTGCTGGTTTGTAATCTTGTCATCTTTTCTGTAGAAAAGAGTGGCCTGACAGGGAGCTTGTCTGGTGTCGATTTCCACCGCCACCAGTTTTTGTGTGGGGTCATGGCCGAATAGAATTTTATTGGAATAGAAAGGTAAATTTTCAAAATTCATAATATCCACCTGAAAAAATATTTTTATGAGTATTTTGACGCCAGAGACCATAGTCCTGTGAAGAAAATTTATACTTGAGTCCTACTATATTTAGTTGTAACAGAAAATTTTTCCTTAAAAACTAATTTTTGGAAGGAAAAAGGCTTGAGTATAGGAATTATAAGAAAGTTAAATTAGTTGCCGTTCTATTTAATAAAATTAATTTTTTTGTGGTTAAAAATTAATATTTTCAAATTTAGTAAATAAATAACAACTCAAATTAATTTGAAATTTTTTAAACCAACCATCGCAAACAGAAAAAATTTCAATTGGCATTTGTTTCCTTTGATATTAGTATATAGATTAATATTAATCTATATTTTTATAAAACCTGTTGCACTCTGAAGTACCCATGGCGTGTAAGGTGAAATTTTCAATCTGTAATTAACCCTTTGGGTATAGGAATTTTAAAAAAAAAGTGGTTTAAACCCCGAAATAACAATTTTTTTTTATTTTTAGAAGGAGTTTTCTTGAAATGAAGCGAATTGAGTGCAGGTAATTTAAATTTATTAAAGGAGGATTTGGGTTATGGCCACAAAAACCAAGAAGAAAATCATGGGAAAAGGTGAATTAATTGAAGCTGTTGCAAAAAAAGCAGAAATGTCAAAGAAAGACACCACTACTGTTCTTAATTCCATTCTGGATGTAATTCAGGAACAGCTGAAAAAGGGTCATTCAGTTCGCTTGATCCCCTTCGGATCATTTGAAGTTCGCTCAAGAAAGGGCAGAACCGGAAGAAACCCCAGAACCGGAGAAAAGATTCACATCAAGGCCAGAAAGGTCCCTGCATTCAAACCCGGAAAGGCTCTGAAAGACGCTGTAAAATAAGTGTTTGAATAAGTAAAGATAGGGGCAGCTTGAAGTTGCCTCTATTTTTTTATGGTAAAAACTCTGTTGCGACTGGATAAATTGTAAGATTTTAAGGCAGAAATGCTATATCTGCCATTAAAATTACGGCAGATGCAGGAAATAGATGGAGACAGCTGTTATGCTACTATTGTAGTAGTTTCAAATAGACCTGGGTTTTGAAGGAATTTACCTTTTATTTAATGAAAATTCTAGAAAAATCGGCCATGGTTTTATTATGCCTTTTTTCTGGTACTTATAATTACAAAGGAGTTTTAAATGTTAAATAGAGC
>CAZSLZ010000063.1:0-17646 GCA_964607865.1 uncultured bacterium | reverse complement strand
GAATGGGTGGACAAGGCCATTTTGGAAAGAGGAGATATAACTGTGGGGGCAAAGGGGATAAGAGCCATAGGCCGTCTTGCCTATTTTCTGAATTTCAACAATATTAAAAAGGCCTTCAATACGGTTCTCTCAAAAGTTACCGACCAGCCCAACCTGCGTTATATGGTGGAAAACCACGGAATACAGGTGGCCACCGGTGTAAATGTTTTTCTTTTAACTTCCATCTGTGGCGGTACCGGCTCGGGTATGTTTCTTGACCTGGCATTTACAATAAAAGCCTTGCTTTCAGGTACCGAACATCAGCGGATCGGCTATCTGGTAATGCCGGGGGTCTTTGGCACCGATATGGCAAAGGGCGCAGGTTATGCCGCTATGAGAGAATTGAACCATTATCAGATGGATCATGAATTTGAAGCCAACTGGGAAAATGAAAACCAGCCTACAATTCTTCCTCCACCTCCTTTTGATTTCTGTTATATGGTTAACAACAGTAACGGAAAAATCAGCTTCCATCAGAAAGAGCATCTGTTTGAGATGATTGCCCATAATATCTTTCTGGAGTTTGCCCATGAATTCGGCCAGTATAAAGCGTCATTAAAAGATAATGTTCAGGCTTCCTCTATTGGAACCGACAAGTTAGGCTGTCCCCTGAACTATATCAGCATTGGGTTATCCACTATATCCTTCCCCAGGGAACGTATTATAAGAAGCTGTTCGTACAAGCTGGCAGGAGAAATTGTTGAAAAGTGGATGACCGGAGAAAAAGATACCGACCGAATAGAAGATTATCTTGATCATTTTCTTGATTATAACAAATTGTACATCGATACTGACAACGTAAGAAAGAACCAGATTAAGGATGAGTTGTTGAAAATAAGGGGTGGGGGAAATTACTACTCTAAAATTGATGATGAAATGACCTCGGTCTTTAACGGCATAAAAAAGCAGAAAACTAAATTTTACGATAACTTTATTGAACGCCGGGAAGAAGAACTTGAAAAGAAATTCTATGAAGGTGATGCAGAACCCGAACGCTGGGGTGAATACTTCCGTGGCATTTATAGAAATCGGCTTCAGAAGAAAGAAGAAGTTCAAGAGTTGTTAAATAAAACAATATCCAAGATGATTCAGAGTGAAAGGGAAGGAATTGAATATGCCAAGGAATTTCTGATTGCCCTGGAACAGAGGTTTATTCATTACGGTGATTACAGCCGATCTAAATTCAACTTGATATCAAAGGGCGAATCTTCCTTCGCCAAAAAGAAAGTCCAGGATCTGGAAAAACTGAAATCCTACGAAAAAACTTTTGTTTTTGACAGAAAAAAAGTCATGATAGATCAGGTTGACAAACTTACCAATTCCAAAGATGGCACCCTGAATAATTACTTCAAGAAGAAACTGGACAAGAAAATTCTGGAGATGATGATAACTCTTACCTCTGAAATTGCTGAGTATGCAGCTTATCTCATAAAAGAGATTGATCTTTTCAAGGAAAAACTTGCCAAGGTACAACGCGCCCTGAAAGACACCCAGGATTCCATCATCCTGGATGCCTCAGCTTCCGATGTTTACAGCCTGGTTTTATATGAAAAGGGCGATGTGGATCGTTATTATCAGGAGTATGTGCGCAGCAAGGATCAGGCTATGGAGCGGGATACAGCAATGCTGGTGGGTGAAAAGTCCCTGGCAACTTTGAATGCCGGCGATATATTCGAGCTTCGCAAGGAAGAATACGGCATTCAGGAAATAAAAGATGCCCTTGTGAGGGAATGTATGCCCACATTCGAGCCTATTAAGAATATAACTGTGGCAAGAAAGTTCTTTGAAAAATATCCCACCGAGAGTGAACAGAGAATGCATTTGCGAAATGTGTTTACTTCGTCAGAGGTATTTCTTAATTTCCGCCATGTTCCCGATTTCACCAAAATGCCCAATAGCAAGGTTTCCTTGATAGGTGTTTTTGAAGGGCGGCAGCCCACAGCCAAGGATTTTGTGAAATTGCTGCCCCTTCTGGAGAGATCCTGTTCCGAGCCGGATCAACTCAGGGGAATACAACCCATCCGCCATAAGGATGAGATTATTTTTACCACCGAGGAGGGCGCATTTCCCCTGCGAATGATCAACGAAATTGATGATTATGAGAGCAAGTATGACAAGTTAAGCCAGGGTTACCAGAATCCCCTGCATTTGAGAAAATACGATAAGGATTTTCTTGTGGAAATAATCCGGCCTACCGAGGCGGAACAGCAGAAGGCAAGGATTGGCACTTACATCGGTTTCGCTCTGGGGCTTCTCAAAGCCGATCCCGACGACCCTGAATCGGTTATTTATTCTTATCGGGACCCCCGCACCGGTTTCATTGAAAATAAACCCATGGGAAGAGTGGGGGAGGAAGAACGCATAATTGACAACCTGCTTCATCGTTTTAATAAAGATTTACGCCAGATTATTTTTCAGGAAGTGGACAATAAATTGAAAGGTGTTGCCCGGAACAGGGAGCAGAAGAAGAAGATATGGCAGGCTATCAGTGATTACCGGGAAGCTTATATGAAAACCAGGGACAGGGATTGGCTGGAAAGGTATCAGATCCCCGATTTCTTCAAGAATATTATTCAGGGATACAACCTGTTTGATCCGTCTTTCTTGGAGGAAACAGTTTAATACTTTAGAATAAGAATCTATCAAACATTCATTTATTTATTGGGGCTGGGAAAGGAAAGGTTTTCCATATATAGAATTTTGATATTAATCAGGGGAGCCTTAGAATTAGGAGGCGGGCTTTTTGCAGAATAAAGCAAGTGAAAAATTAGTTCAGAAAATACATGCTCAATCATATAAGCTATTGGAATTGGCGGAAAAAAAGTTCGACATCAAACTTGATTATTCCGAAGAAGCCCTTACCGTGGCAGATTGGCTGGTTACTCTCTTCTTCAAGAAACATCGTGATCATTACATTAAGGCAGCTGTGATGATAGGCAGTTACCTGGGGCTGGTAATCATTGAAAATTTAAATGGAAAGTGGCTCAAAGATCTATCTATAGCCAAAATCGGGCATTTAAAAGGATATGCCCACCCCATGACCCGGGCAAAAAAGAGGTTGGCAAATGGTGTTGACGATTCTCTGGTTACTTATTACAAAAATTTGAAATTAACTACCTGCCAGAATTCGGATTTTGCTTCCAATAAGGAACTTCTTGAAAAATACAAGCAGAAGCTGATAGAAAAGGACTGGGATAAAGTCCTGATGGAGCGGATGCTGGACCCCAACGAGGAAAGATATATTCGTGAAGAAGCTGCCGAGTTGCTGGGAAAAATTACCGATGGCCGGTTAAAGGAAAGTCTGGTAGATGCAGCTCGGGATTCCCACAATGTTTATTTTGCCGCAATTACCATGCAGAATTACCCCATAGAAGAAGCACATGACAGCCTGCTTGAGAACCTGGAAGAAACGATAGATCCTTTCGTCCGCCAGCAAATTTTATTGGCGCTGGGCCGTATTTCCAAACCTGAAGCGGTGGATATCCTTATAAAATATATGAACGACCGGGACGAACTGGTGGGCCATTTCGCTGCGTTGGCCATTGGTGCTATGAAAAGCGACCTGGTAATCGATAAATTGATGGCAATTATGGCGGGTTTGAAACCCGGTAAACGAACCCATGCTATAACAGCCCTGGAGATTCTTGGAGACAAAAGGGCTGTCCCTGCCCTGATTGAAGCTTTGTTTTCCAGAGATGACGAAATCCGTGAAGCTGCTGCCAGGGCATTGCAGTATATTCCCGACGAGAGGGCTTTCAAACCTCTGGTTTATTGTCTCAAGGATAGATCCAGCCGGATCAGAATTCTTTCTGCTTATGCCCTTTCCAACATAGGCAATGATGATGCCCTGTCGCATATAAAAAACCTTCTCACCGATGAAGTAAAGAATGTGAGGCTTCATGCCCAGCACCTTATGGAATGGCTGAAAAAAGGCGGAAGGCCCCAGGCAAAAGTTATATAATAAGAGGCTGTCTGAAAAGGCAGCTTCTTTGTTTTAGATTGATAATGATAATTTTGTCATCACGAGCATCCTTATGGATGCGTAGTGCTCTCTCCCCAATTAAGAATGGGGGAATATATTGTTCGCAATGTAGCTTTTTTACCCGGCAAAAATTCACTCGCTCACGGATGCAAGGTAAGTGGGTAGGGAACCAACCTGATCTAAATTGAGATTGCCACGGTTTCTCCGAAACCTCGCAATGACGCCGTTTCCTGTAAGTTTTAAGGTTTTTTCGAAGTTTTGAACCACAAATTCTGGTTTTTTGTAGAAAAAACTTAAAGGAGCCATCCTTTTGGAACAGCCCCTTTAAATCTTTTATTTGTTCAAATTTCAGACTGAAATCCCTGACAATATCTTGGGCAGGTAATATGTAATTCCCAGAATCAGAAAAAAGTAACCTACTAATATCAGGTATTGGGGTATCCATTTTTTCTCTTTTTGTATCAATTCATCGGAATTCCATATTATGAATTTGTCGATCTTTTCATAATCGGGTTCCTCAGTGGCAAAACTCACCAGTAAAGCAGTAACAACGGCAACCACGAAGCCGGTCAGGTTCCACCACATCCAGAAAATCTGGGGCGCCGCAAGCCAGAGTACCACATTGATGCCCACACCGGCAAGAATTCCTGCAATTACTCCTTTTCCGTTTACTCTTCTTGTTGCCACACCCACAATGAAAGCTGCCAGAATGGGGCCGTAAAAAGCTGAGCCTATCTTATTGATGCTTTCCACCACCGAAGTGGACATATATTTTACGCCAAAGGCAAGAACAGTTATTACAATACCCCAACATACAGTGGTTACCTTGCTTAAAAACAGGTATTTTTTCTCAGTATCTCTCACATCTATGAATTGTTCAACAAAATCACGCATTGTAGAAGCGCTGAGAGAGTTGATTGCCGAGTCCAGGCTGGACATCGCCGCTGCAAGCATAGCTGCGAAAATTATAGCTTTTATACCTGCAGGTATTTTTATCATCAGAAACAGAGGCAGCATATAATCAATTTTTGCTTCGCCGTTTACCGTTGGTATCATATTCATTATTTCGGTGTTGCTGATCACGTAGGCTCCTACCACAATTCCCATTAAAACGTACATAAGGGTTAGGGGGAATCGAAAGTAACCGTTAAAAACCAGGGATTTTTTTGTATCCTCAATTGTGGGGGCTGAAAGTTCCCGCTGGGTCTGGGACTGGTCTGCTCCATAATAAGAGGAATAAAGAAAGAAACCGCCTATTAAAAAACCCCAGAATGGAAATGTTTCGCCATTGAAACCCCAGTTCATATCCAGGCTCACCAGCTGTTCTTTTGGGAACAGTCGGATTGCTTCTAAAAAGCCACCCACATCAGCAAGGGCATAGTAACAGCAAAAGATTATACCCAGCATTAGAATCCCCATTTGTATCACATCGGAATATACCACAGCTTTCATACCGCCGATGGTATCATAAATTAATGTAACCACCCCCAGTAAGATGATTGTATAGAGCAGGGGGATTCCGAAACAAACCGACAGGATAATTGCCGCAGCGTAAAGCCCTACAGCTGTGCCCAGGCCACGGGAGAATAAAAACACTCCTGCCAGGAAGTACCGGGTGGCTTTGCCGAATCTCATTTCAAGATATTCATATACTGATATGAGTTCCAGTTTTCTAAAAAAAGGCAGTAGTAAAGCCATGATAAAAATCATCGCCAGGGGGACTGCCAGTTCATATTGAAGCCAGCGCAGCCCTCCGCCGGCTTTCAGCGCCACAAAGGCTGGTATGGAAATAAAACTGATGGCTGATGTCTGTGTGGCCATGGTGGAAAGTCCTACAGCCCACCAGGGCAGGTCACGGCCTCCCACATAATAATCCTCCTGGTTCTCCTGCCCTTTGCTAAGGTAAATACTCAGGTATATCATTCCAATGAAATATAAAACTATTATAAACCAATCCAGGCCATTAAACCTGAATTCTGCCGGAATATCTACTGTCATTGCTTCATTGTCCTTTCTATGGTATGAATATCATAAAAACATCATTTAAATTGTTGCCGGTCGGGCCGGTTATGAACAGTTCGCCATGCTGGCGAAGGAAATTGTAAGAATCGAAATTATGAACTGCTTCTTCCAGTTGGGCAAATTTATCATCCAGGGTTGTTATCAGGCCCCCATGGGAAAACCCTCCGCTGGCCTCGGTAGGCCCGTCGGTTCCGTCGGTGGAAGCAAAAAGGGCGCAAATTCCCGGAAAATAAGGAATACAATCTCTGATAAAAAGCAGGGCAAGATGTTGGTTTCTGCCTCCCATACCTGTAGCGCCTGGGGGTATTTTTACCGTAAGTTCGCCTCCCATTATCAGCAGGGTGGGGGGAATTTCATTCTTTCTGCGTTGCTCGGTATAAGGTTTTATCTTTGTTCTTAGAAATTCAGCGAATTCTTCCACTGAACCCTGGGTCTTATCGGTTTTTATATAAACCGGGTTCAGCCCTGCCCGGTTAGCTTCCTCTATAAGAAAAGTGCATATTACTTCATTGTCACATACAATTTTATGTTCACCTTTCTCAAAAAATGGTTCGCCGGGTTTGGGGGTGTCTTCCGCCTCGCCTTTTATTCCCCGTTGCATTAAATTGAAGATGCTGTCGGGGACCCGGTTGTAAAGCTCATATCTTTTCAGAATCTCTTCACAATCTTCGAATGTTGTGGTGTCGGGGACCGTGGGGCCCGAAGCTATGCTTGTGAGATCTGACCCTATTACATCGGAGATAATCAGGGAAACGTAACTGGCAGGAAAGACTGTTTTTGCCAGCCAGCCACCTTTGACTCCGCTCAGGTGTTTTCTCAGGGCGTTTATTTCGTTTATGGAAGCTCCCGATTTTAAAAGCAGGTCGGTAAGTTTCTGAATATCCTTCAGGTTTATGCCTTGCCGGGGGGTTTCCAGAAGCGCAGAACCTCCGCCGGAAACAAGGAAAATTACCACATCTTCTGCATCAGCTTCCCTGGCAAGCCGGGTTATATGGTTGGTAGCCCGGATTGAGTTGAGGTCGGGAATGGGATGGCCGGCTTCCATACTTTTGATTTTAGAAAGGGGTTTCAGATGGCCATATTTTGTTACCACCATTCCTTCTATCATTTCCGGTGGCAGTGCTGATTCCACCCCAGCTGCCATGGTGCAGGATGCCTTGCCGAAACCAACAACCTTTACCTTATTAGTTTTGTAGTTGAGGCCATTGATTGTTATCTTGCCATCGTTTAGCTTAACAGCATCTTTTACCAGAACTTCGGGGTCAGCTCTTTTTATAGCCCTGGCATAAATGTCTGTAAGCTTTTTTTTGTAGCGGTCAAAATTCATATCAAACCTCTCGGGCAAGCATTTCTTTTTCCCATCGGCTCACCAGGTAATCTTTCTGCCTCAGGAATTCCCTGGCCTGCTCAATAATCATTTCCTCGCTGTCGGCTGTGTTTTTACTGTCAGCCTTATTCATGAAATCGGCAATTTTAATGAAATAAAGGGGAGTCAGAGAGTCCAGAATCTCTTCTTCCATTTCTTTGTTTTTATTGAAGAGAATGAGAAAATCAAAAATAAGTTTTGCCCACTGCAGGTTTGAGATGTTGAATGATTTATCTTTCACCCCCTTATGAACCGACTCCAGAAGTTCATAATTTTCTGTGGCCAGGTGTTTTTTCCAGAAATCTGCAAAATCTTTGTAGCCTTTTTCAAATTTTTCCACCAGGGGGTCATAACTTGCCGCCACCGGTTCGGGTTCCCTGTCAAAAGGTTCTCCCACCAGCGGGGTATCCAGTACCTTGTTCACATTCATCCATTTTTTATCGAACCTTCTGGCCATGGTGAACATGGTTCCCACCACCTGGCGGAACATGGGAGCCAGAAAGATGGAGGGATCTTTGGCATCATGGATTTTTGCGCCCAAGGCTGCCTGGCCCACGCGGAAGCCTTCCGCCAAGGCTGTGGTGGTCATCCAGATATCAATTCCGTATTTTGCCACCGAGGTTTCCCAGACATCCTGGTTCAGATAACTGTTCAAAAGTCTGGCGGAAAAACCGAAGTCGCCGCCGATGGGCTGGCGGATATCGTAACCGTATAAGGAACGGGTGAGGGGATATACAAAATTGTTGGTAATGGTGCCGTCATATTTATGACGAATATAAAGAGGGGTGATGTAATCGAGCCTACCTTCAAGAATCGGTTCCAGCAGAAGCCTGATCCATTCCGGGGTAATGCTCCGCAGGTCTGAATCGACAACCACGCAGCCCTTTACATCAAGGTACCTGGAAACCTCAAAGATATTTCTGAAAGCGCTTCCCTTGCCGGAAATTCCAGAGTAAATTGAAATAACCTTGTCAATTCCCACGGGGACGCAGGCATCTTCAACCCGTTTTCTGGTTTCGTCGGGTGAATTTCCGTCGGAATTCATAATAACAGCTGAATAATCTGGAAAGTATTTCTCTAGCCCCTTTCCCACAACTTCCACCACATAAGCTATGGTTTCCTGGTTTTTGAAACTGGGAATACCCACCAGAATATCCTTTTTTCCCACAGCTTTCACTGTATCTACATCCTGAGTATTGCGATCCATAAAATAGTTCATTTCATTTTCTCCTGTTTAAAAATAGTTAACTATTTTTTCAATATGCTTTTTTTGTTTTCCTCTTCCTCTTATTGCGGAGGAATTTCTCAGCCGCCTTAAACCTTTCTGGTAGAGGAATTTATTTAAAAATAATAAATTTTGTTGTTATGAATAAAAAGAAAGAAAATCGCAATTTATATATTCTGGCAGGAATTGTGATCCTGGTTTTTACCGTAATGAAATTTATATATATAAATACAATTCCGTTATGGATGGACGAGGGGTTGACCTTTTATTATGTAAGCGCCGATACTCTGACCGGATTGTTTGCCCGGATATTCCAATATGAAAAAAATCCAGTTTTTTTCTATATTTTAACCTGGGGCCTGGTAAAGGTTTTTAACTCCACCGGTGTCTGGGTTTTACGATTGAGCCCTTTCATCTTTTCCATTTTATCACCTGTTTTTCTATTTAAGCTTTATAAGCAAAAGTTCAATGACGAAAGAGGCGCTGTCATTGCATCAACTTTTCTGTTTATATCACAGTTTTTCACCCTTATGACCTGTGATGCCCGGGGTTACAGCCAGGCTGTCTTTTTTATAATTCTGGGTAGTTATTATTATTTTATGCTGCTGAAAAAAGAAAAAATGTCTTTCCTGGTTTTCTGCCTTTCATGGATTATTGCCCTGAAAACTCATTTTTTTTCAGGATTGATTTTAGCAGTTATCTTTTTACATTATCTTGTTTTTAACAGAAAAGAAAATACCATCGATTTTGCCACGGGGTTTTCTCTTATCTTTATTTCCTTAATTCCTGAATTTGTGGAACTTTCTATAATTCTCAAGGTTAAAGAGATGCAGCCGGGCTGGCCGTCCCTTTCGGCGCTGGCAGAGACTTTCTTTGCAATGATGACGGGTTTTACCCTGGAATTCCCCAGTATGATAGTCTGGTATGTAATTTTGACTGCTTCTGTGGTTTTTGTTTTATTGCCAATTTTAAGAATCAGGGAAAAAATGCCCGCCAGGGTTCTGGTTTTAGCCATCTTCTACACCTATATAATTCTGATGTTTGTTATACCTCTTGTTTTTAAGATGAGGTTTTTCAGTGTGCGTCATATGGTTTTGATTCTTCCTTTCTATGCAGTTCTGTTATCTCTTTCCCTGCAATCAATCAATGTAAGAGCCATAAAACTTATTTTAATTTTTCTTATAGTGGTGATTAATTTCTTGTCTACCAGAAATATAATTGTAAAAGAAGAATATCACCGGAATGATTTCAGGATCCCCGCCCGGTTACTGAGAGAAAACATAAGACAGGGCGATGCCGTGGTGTTAATTAACGGGTACCTGGAATATCTGCTGGAATATTATTATCCGGGGGTGAATGATTATGAGTTTCTGCCCATAAGAAAACCCCAGGTGGAAACCTTCAATATAAGGCAACTGGAAGATAATCCCAGGGTCTGGTTTATCATATCTCATCCGTCTATGGCGGATCCCCGGAATGTGGTTGCAGGAAAAATTCTGGAAAAATATAAACCGGTGAAATTCCATGAGGTGAAAAAGAAAAACTCTGATTTCAGCATAAAAACCACCTTGCTTAAAAGGAAGAATAACTAGCCGGCGGCTTTTCCCAACAGGGTTACCCGCCAGACTTCTTCTTCAGTGGTGACACCGGCTGCCACTTTATGCAATGCATCTTCCAGCAGGGTTTTCATTCCCTGGGAACGTGCCTGTTCTTCCATCTGTTCATGGGTTGCCCCCTGCAGAACCATTTCCTTCATTTCGAAAGTCATTTCCATCAGTTCAAAAATCCCAATACGGCCATGGTAACCGGTTCCCTTGCAAATATCACATCCGTTGCCTTTCATAAGGGTATCGGTGTTGTAGTCGATTTTATAGCGGTTCATAACTTTGAACAACCGGGTGGAAAACTTATGAGGTTCCCTGCAGAATTCGCAGTTGCGGCGAACCAGCCTCTGGGCCAGTGTAGCCACGCAGGTGGAGGTAACCAGCCTGGGATCGATTCCCAGGTCTTTCAGGCGGGTTACGGTGGAAACCGCGTCGTTGGCATGAATCGAAGAAAGCACCAGGTGCCCGGTAAGGGCAGCTTCAACCGCCATGGAAGCTGTGGGCGCGTCGCGGATTTCGCCGATCATGATTATATCGGGGTCGTGTCGTAGAAAAGACATAAGGGCTTTGTCGAAGGTGAAATTTTTTGCCGGGTTGGTTTGAGCCTGAATCGCCCCCTTTATGGAATATTCGATAGGGTCTTCAATTGTAAGGGTTTTTTTTGTGGGGTCGTTGATCATTTGCATGACAGAATAGAGGGTGGTGGTTTTTCCCGAGCCTGTGGGCCCCGATGATAGCAGCATACCGTAGGGAAGTTGAATTAATCGTTTGAATTTCTGTAAGTCTTCACTTTCGAAACCCAGTTTATCCAGGGTGAACATACCCACTTCCCGGTTGTGAAGGCGAATTACGATGCTTTCGCCGTATAGGCAGGGAATTACCGAAACCCGGAGGTCCAGATCCGCTTCCTGGATATAAATTCTGCCGTCCTGGGGCTTTTCTTTTTCATCCAGCCTCATATCCTTGCCCGAAGCGCCGGAACGGTTCTTTATTATGTTGACAAAAGCATTATGCAGGGCCATGGTCCGTCTTTCCCTGTCCAGAATCCTGTCAATTTCCGGGTCCGATTCTAATATGCCGTCCACCCGGTATCTTATTCCTATGGAATCCCGGTAAGGCTCCAGGTGAACATCGGATGCCCCCTTATCAATAGCTTTCTGGATAACCGCATCCACTATCTGGCGAACTCCCACCAGGCTTTCCAGGGATTCCTCCATGGTTTTTCTGGCAGAAACGGCGATTTCTTCCTCAGCTATTTCCTGGAGGGCTTCTTCGGTCTCCGCCTTCTGGTATTTCATCCTTATAAACTTATTCAGGTCCCTTTCAAGGCAAATATAACGGGCCATAATGGTGCACCCGGTTTCTTCCTCCATGATATGCTGGGCGAAATCATCCCTGGGGTTCACCATGGCCACAGCTAGGTTGTTTCCTTTTTTCTGCAGCACCACGGTTTTATATTTCAGGGCGTCTTTAAGAGGGAAGATTGTAACATCTTCGGCAGGGAAATTGTCGGCATCTTCAATGAGGTCCACCGGCAGGTATTTTTCTCCGAAGTCCTTGACCCTGGCATCCAGCAGGATTTTTCTGTCGATATAATCCAGCAGGACATCTTCGGTGGAACGGTTGGATTCGCTTTTTTCGTGTTTTATGAGCTTTAACGTCTTTCTGTCAATGATATTGTGATCAAGCAGATATTGAAAAAGACGGGGTTCCTTGGTTTTTCCGAAATCGAATATATTCATAATTATTATTTTCTTTTAACGAAGTTTTTTTCCTTCAGTACCAAGATTCAGAGAAGGTTCTTTTAACAGAAACGAGAATTTTAGAATATGGACAGAAAAAACAGGAAAAATACAGAAAACAGGGAACATTTTACCGATAGTTTATGGTTTCTTATGTTACTTACCTTTCTGGCAATGGTTCCCCAGTATGTTATCCGCAGTTCTTACAGCATGTATTATTATTTCTACCATAAATTTACCACCTATCCTGGAGATTTATGGTATTGCTGGAATCATTACCTGAGCAAGGGGTTTCCATATCCCGTGGAATACCCGGTGGGCATGAGGATAATTTTCACCTTCATTTACCGGGTAAAACCCGACTGGTTCAATTATGAGTGGTATATGCTGTCGGTATCTATATTTTTTGGAATTTTCGCCCTGGCTACCACCTGTTTTCTTTATTACCTGGTAAAAAAAACCCACAGAAAAACAAAAAAATTAATCACCTACTGGATTCTTGCCCCCACATTTCTGTTTTATGCCCTGTTAAATACTGATCTGCTTACATTGTTTACCATTGTGGCAGCGGCCTATCTTTTCATGGAGGAAGATTACTACCTGGCTGCCGCCATGCTGGGGCTGGGCACAGCCATAAAGGTTTTCCCCATTTTTTTGACTCCCCTTTTCTTTTTTCAATGCCCCAGAAAAAAACGTTGGCTTTCAGTGGCATCATTCCTGGGGATCTGGCTGGTATTCAATGTCCCCTTTATGCTCAGCGATTGGAAATCGTGGATAAGCCCTTATTTATGGCAGATAAAACATAATATACCAAAAGACGCTTCACATGGGTCTTATTGGTGGATAGCCTATAAACTGCTGGGGCCGGAAAACAGCAACTGGGTGGGGAGGCTGAGCCTGTTATTTTTTGCTTCCCTTTATGGGTTGTTTCTATGGAAGAAGTGGGATTTACCTTTTGCCCGTAAAGCCATGGGAGTTATGATACTGTTTCTGATGACAGATCGGGTTTATTCACCCCAGTATAACCTGTATTTATTGCCCTTCCTGGTCCTTGTAGATTACAGGGTAGATCTGAAATGGTTCTATATGTTGGAAATACCCAATTTCATACAGGTGGCGTTTTTATTTTTCTGGCGGGCAAACCCAGTGTTTCTGCAAATTTTGATATTAATAAAGTATATTGCTTTAATTCTTTTGTTTCTGCAATTGGTTAAAACTCCCGTGGAACTGGATACGGACCGGGAATTCAGATTAAATATGCAGGAAACTGAATTGCAGAAAAGTTAATATTTTTGGCGTATTAAGAAGGAACTGGCCCTTAAAATATTAAATTTTGTTCAGAGCTTTATTGTTGGGCTCGCTATTTTTTTGATAAGTTTTTTACAGGGAATTTTTAAGAAGTCGAGGGATAAAATGAGCATAGAGAGCAAACTTCTAAAATTAAGTCAGATGAAGGAAAAGGCCAAGTTGGGCGGAGGACAGAAACGGATTGATTCACAGCATAAGAAAGGCAAAATGACCGCCAGGGAACGTATTGAGATGCTGCTGGATGAGGACAGTTTCGAAGAATTCGATATGTTTGTTACTCATCGTTGCCATGATTTTGGGCTGGAAGAAAAAAAGATTCTGGCTGACGGTGTGGTGACCGGCCATGGTACCATCGACGGCAGGGTGGTTTTCGTTTTTTCCCAGGATTTTACCGTGTTTGGCGGTTCGTTATCGAAGGCTTTTGCAGAAAAAATCTGTAAAGTTATGGAAATGGCGGCAAAAATGGGGGTACCGGTCATAGGGCTTAACGATTCAGGTGGAGCTCGCATACAGGAAGGTGTGGACAGCCTGGCGGGCTATGCCGACATTTTTCTGAAAAATGTAATGTATTCCGGGGTTATCCCCCAAATAAGCTGCATTATGGGCCCCTGCGCCGGAGGGGCGGTTTATTCTCCGGCAATTACCGATTTTGTTATTATGACCAAGGACACCAGCTATATGTTTGTAACCGGCCCCAAGGTGGTAAAAACTGTAACCGGAGAGGATGTTACAACCGATGAGCTGGGCGGGGCCATGGTTCACTGTTCCCGCTCTGGTGTTTCTCATTTTATGGCCGATAACGAAGAAGAAGCACTCATGCTGGTTCGAAAAATGATTTCCTATATGCCTTCCAACAATATGGAAGATCCCCCCCAGATTCCCTGTGAAGACCCGATAAACCGCTCCGATGATTTCCTGAATGAAATTATCCCCGAAAATCCCAATAAACCTTATGATATGAAGGATATTATCACCAGTATATGCGACCATGGCGAATTCCTTGAAGTTCATCAACTTTTCGCCCCCAATATTGTTGTGGGTTTCGCCCGGTTTAACGGAAAACCTGTAGGTATAGTTGCTAACCAGCCTAAATACCTGGCAGGCGTTCTGGACAACCAGGCATCCACAAAGGCCGCCCGGTTTGTAAGATTTTGTGACTGCTTTAATATTCCCCTGGTCACTCTCGAAGACGTCCCCGGCTTCATGCCCGGTACGGTTCAGGAATACAACGGTATTATTCTTAACGGGGCAAAACTTCTTTATGCCTTTGCCGAGGCCACAGTCCCAAAAATTACAATTATTACCAGAAAGGGATATGGAGGAGCATATTGTGTAATGTCCTCCAAGCATATCCGGGGTGATTTGAATTATGCATGGCCCACCGCGGAAATAGCTGTGATGGGCCCCAAGGGAGCGGTAGAGATTATCTTCAGCAAGGAGTTGAAAGGCGAGGGCCGGGACCAGAAAGCGCAGAAATTGGAGGAAGAATACCGGGATAAGTTTGCCAATCCTTATGTGGCAGCTTCCCGTGGCTTCATCGACGATGTAATTGAGCCTCGAAAAACCCGGTTCAGAATAATAAAGGGCTTGGAAATGCTGGCTTCCAAGCGGGATTCCAACCCGCCAAGAAAACATGGCAGTATTCCACTTTAGGAGTTGAATATGACAGGTTTAATTCAAAATATTTATTTTCTGGTAACTTCCGGCGGAGTGGAAGCAATAACTGAAACCGGAGCTGACAAACTGGCTCTTACCGGTATGGCTGTTGTTTTTTCCGGCCTGGTTGCCCTCACCGTTGTACTTTATCTGCTGGGAGGAACGATTGAAAAATTCAAGGCGGTTATAACGGGTATAAAGAATTGGTTTTCAGCTCAGTGGAAAAACATTACCGGCAAAAAAGCTGAGGATTCCGAAGAAGAGGAAGTGGTAAAAAAACCTGTCAAAGGAGAGCACGCTGCGCCTCTAACCGGTGAAACTGCTGCTGCAATTTGTCTTTCCATTCTTCTGTACAGAAGAATGCATATGAGTGAGTATCGGGAAAGGTTGACCACCTCTTCCCATGTCAGGAAATTTTCCCCTTGGTCTCTGTCTGGGAAGGTTCATCCCACCAGAAGATATACCCGATAATTAATTCCTTAAAAAATGGAGGAAAAATGCACGAATATCAATTTGTTATCAACGGGAATGATTACGATACAAAGATACTGGAGATAAGTGAGGAAGAGGCTGTGGTTGAGGTCAATGGTACTTCTTATGCTGTTAATATATCTCATCTGTTCAAGCAGAAGACTCCCACATTGGTCCGGCCCAAGGTAGTACAGAGTTCTGTGGAGCGTACGCCCCTTACTGACAAACCCGGCAAGGACCATTCTGTGAATACAATCAGGGCGCCATTGCCCGGGGTTGTGTTGGACATAAAGGTTAAAGTCGGGGATGAGGTGAAGGCCGGGCAGATCTTGCTGGTTATGGAAGCCATGAAGATGGAGAATGAGATTCAGGCTCCCAGATCGGGCAAAATTGAAGAGATATTGGTAGAAAAGGGCGCCAGTGTGCTGGAAGGCGCGCCCCTGTTAAAATTGAGTTAGGAGGAGCAAGTGGATTTATTATTACAATTTCTCAAAACCAGCGGATTCTATCTTGCCACTTACAAACATATCATAATGATTATTGTGGGGCTGGTTTTTATTTACCTTGCCATTGCGAAGCATTATGAACCTCTTCTGCTGGTACCTATCGGTTTTGGCATAATAATTGGAAACATTCCCCTGCCTGGAAGCCAGCAGATTGGCATTTATGAGGACGGCAGCGTTCTCAACTATCTTTATTTCGGAGTAATGAAAGGTATTTATCCTCCATTAATATTTCTGGGAATTGGTGCAATGACCGATTTTTCTTCGCTTATATCGAACCCCAAGTTATTGCTTCTGGGAGCGGCGGCCCAGATAGGTATTTTTATAACAATTTTCGGGGCCCTCTATCTGGGTTTTAACCCTCTTGAAGCTGCCTCTATAGGAATTATCGGTGGCGCCGACGGCCCAACTGCAATATTTTTATCATCAAAGCTTGCCCCCATGCTTATCGGGCCAATTGCCATAGCAGCTTACTCTTATATGGCGCTGGTACCGGTTATTCAGCCTCCCATTATGTATCTGATTACCAGTAAAAAAGAAAGGCTGATAAAAATGAAGCCCTCCCGGGCGGTATCCCGGACAGAAAAGATCATATTTCCCATCATTGCCTTTATTATTACCGGTTTCATAGCCCCCGCATCCATAGTTCTTCTGGGCATGCTCTTCTTTGGCAATTTACTCAAAGAATCAGGGGTTACCGAAAGGCTTGCAAATACTGCCCGGAATGCCCTGATTGACATTGTTACCATTTTAATTGGCGTAACAGTGGGAGCCAGCACCCAGGCTGATGTTTTTCTTACTGATTCTTCAATCAAGATATTCCTGCTGGGAGCCTTCTCTTTTGTGGTGGCTACTGCAGGCGGTTTGATTTTCGCAAAGATTATGAACCTGTTCCTCAAAGAAAAAATAAACCCGTTAATCGGAGCTGCCGGAGTGTCGGCGGTGCCTGACTCCGCAAGGGTTGCACATATGGTGGGACAGAAGGAAGACCCATCCAACTTTCTGTTGATGCACGCCATGGGTCCCAATGTGGCGGGTGTTATAGGCTCAGCTATCGCAGCCGGTGTTTTATGGGCAGGAATGAGCAAGATGCTGTAAGATTAAGAAAAGAACCGAGAGGTTCTTTTCTTCATGGGAAGACAGCTTTTTTGTTGGAAGGATATTAAAGTGAAAAAAAGAATAAGTTGGAAATTATAGTTTTACAGTTCATTTAAAGTAAGGAGGCAGAAATGACTGCACAAATTGGAATATTAGCCGGTAATGAAGGCCCTTTCCCCGGGGATTTGATAAAAAGAATAAATGAAAAAAATATTGACGGAATACAGGCGGAAATGTGCCAGGTTGAAGACGTAAGCATAGATGATAAAATTCCCTATGATGTAGTTGTGGACAGAATCAGCCATGCTATACCTTTTTATAAGGAATACTGCAAACAGGCAATGCTGAACGGTACTTACGTGATAAACAACCCCTTCAGATTCTTCAGTGATAAGTTCTTTGGTTATTCAGTGGCAAAACAGATGGGAATTCCTGTTCCCAGGACTGTTGCCCTTCCCACCAAAAGTTACCGTAAAGGGGTTACCCCCGATTATCTTTTAAATCTGGTTTATCCTCTGGATTGGGAAAAAATTGTAAATTATATACAATTCCCTGCTGTTTTAAAACCATCTGCAGGCTATGGCTGGCGGGATGTTACTATTGTAAATAACTTTGACGAGTTCATGGAAG
>CAZSLZ010000062.1:0-17820 GCA_964607865.1 uncultured bacterium | reverse complement strand
TGGGCCATAAAGGGCTGTGGAAATGTGACAGGCTTTGGGGAAACAGAATAGTTATTCTGCAGAGACAACATAATTAACTATTCTCAGGTGGCCATTTTTAAAAGTAATTCGGTGGTAAGCCTGGTTCCCCGGTTTATGTTTTCAATTGAGATCCGCTCATCGATTCCGTGGAGTTTTTTATACTCTGATTCAGGGAGTTTGATGGGCATGAAACTGTAGGAATCAATACCCCTGCTTCGGAAGAACCGGGAGTCGGTGCAGGCTGGAAAAAGCCCCGGCGCCACCAGCACATTTTTAAACTCATCTTCATAAATGCCCTTTATTGCATTGTAAGCATCGCTGGTGATGGAAGATTCAGGGGCAATCTCACTGCTGTGATAACATTCGATTTTTATCTCGGGATTATTTATTACTTTTTCCAGGTATTTTTGAAATACTCCGGGGTCAACTCCGGGCAGAAGCCTGATGTCCACGAAAGCTTCCGATTCTGAAGGGATGACGTTCACCTTGCCGCCGCCCCGTAATACGGTAAGCGAAATGGTATTGGAAACTATGGCGTTATGGAAGCTGTCTTTTACAAATTCCCTTACAAAAACCGGATTCCGCAGGGATTCTTCAATATTTTCATATTTGTTCTTTAAATTTTCCGGGGCGATTCTTGCCCGGTTTTTAAAATATTCTTTAACTGTATGGGTTATATGATATGGGGGGTGGCAGTTGACCACAGCGTGGAGGGCGTTAACCAGTTTCACGTTGGGGTTCTGGCTGTGGGGCAGGGATGCATGGCCGGCAACCCCGCTGGTATGAAGCCGAAGTTGAAACATAACCTTTTCACTCACATCCACACTTATAAAATTGACTCTGCCCTGTTGATCTTCAAGAACCGGAGTTCCTTCGTTAAAAACCGCCTCAGCTTCCTGCAATTCTTTAACATGTTCCGCCATCCATTTTGCTCCCAGTTCACCGCCTATTTCTTCGTCACAGGTACCCAGAAAATAAACATCCCTGTTGGGAGTAATATTATTTTCCTTTAGATGGAGAAAAGCCATCATTTCAAAGACAGCCAGGCATTTCATATCAATGGTCCCCCGGCCATATAGAAAACCGTCTTCTATTTTGCCACCGAAGGGGGGATAATTCCATTTTCCGGGGTCAGCTGGCACCACATCAAGGTGATTTAAAAATATGATGGGAGCTTTTTCCCCGCTGCCTTCCATTTTTGCCAGAAAGTTAACCTTGCCCGGCGCCGATTCAAAGGTTTTAAATGGAATACTGGCTGAAGAAAATACCCTGCCCAGGAAATCGCAGGCATTGCCTGTATTTCCCGGTGGTACTGTAGTATCAATTCTTATATAATCTGATAAATAATTCTTGGCTCTTTCAAACATCTCCGGTTCCATTTTAACACCATACCTTTCCCCTTTAATATGTCAATAGAGAACTTCCTTTTCTACAGGAAATATCCTATTTATTTGCAATAATTAATTATCATGAAAACTGAAATTATGTATAATATTATTGATACTTCCATAGGGCGGGTTGTAATTTCATCGCTGAAAAATAAAATACTGAATGTGTCGCTGAAGGACCCGGAGTTGAAGAAGTTAAGAAAATTTCTTTCAACCAATTTCATAAACTTTTCTTTGAATTTTGAAACGGATAATTCTCTTTTGAACCACACCGGCAGCTTAGTTGTGCAGTTTTTAAAAGGTAGCCCGGTACATTTTGATGTTCCTGTAGATTTAAAAGGGACAGACTTTCAGTTACAGGTATGGAATGAGATTAAACAAGTTTCCCGTGGAACAATTATAACCTATGGCCATATCGCTCGAAGGCTGGGCAAACCCAGATCCGGCAGGGCGGTGGGGGGAGCCTGCAACAGGAACCCCGTCCCCCTGATAATACCCTGCCACAGGGTGCTGGGAAAAAACAGAAAACTGGTGGGGTTTGGCAGCGGCATTGATGTAAAACGAAAATTGCTGGAACTCGAAAATATTGTTTATAATACTTAATGAAAAATGTATAAAGACATTCCTGTTAACTACAATAATTAAGGTTTTATCTATTTGTATTTCAGCAGGTTTTCAAACAAAACGTCTATTTTATCCTGCATATCCTCATCAGAAGACATTTCAGCTTCCCCGGATATGCATTCCTTTGCATAAATCAAACCAACCCGGTTTAACCCGGAGCGGATAGCGCTTATCTGCTGCAATACCTTTCCCGGCTCGGCTTCCTGGCCTATTAACCTTTCCACCCCTCTGACCTGGCCCTCCAGCCGCTTCAATCTATTCATTAATGGCTTCTTTTCGTTCATAATCAAGATTTTAAATAGGATTTGGCATAAAGTTCCTTGTTTAGCAAAATACTGGCGGTCTTGACAGCTTTCATAAGTTTTTCATCAAAGGGATCCAGTATGGCGGCATCCAAACCATGGGACATCGCCATGGTGCAGTAGGTACGGTTTAAAAGGCTTTTATACCGGGCCTTCTGGCTCAGGTTGGAAAGTCCCACAATCATATGAGGCGCAGGGCTGGTCAACAGTTTAAGCTGATCCATCAATTCAAAGGTTTCAGCCACATCTTTCTGAACATTGGCAATGGGCAGCAGAATCGGGTCAAAATACAGTTTTTCCTGATTTATTCCCGCCTCCATGGCAAAGGTAAACAACTCCGCAGCTATCTCCAGTTTTCCGTTCCAGTCGGTGGGAATTCCCTTATCGGTCATTAAAAGGCAAATCAGGCTGCAGTTTTTTTCAGCGGCAAAGGGGATAAGTTCCTGAATATGTTCATCGCTCTTCTTAATGGAATTTATTATGGTTTCTCCGTTGCATGCATTAACACCGGCTTTGATAATTTCCACATGGGGGCTGTCAATTGCCAGGGGGGCATCGGTAACGGACTGGACGGTTCTGACCAGCCATTCCATTATTTCTTTGTTGTCGCCTCTTGCCGGCCCAACCGATACATCCAATGCATCGGCTCCGGCATTTACCTGTTCTATGGCCAGGTTTTGAATGAATTTCTCGTCTTTATCTATAATTGCCTGTTTTACCAGTTTATACATTCCGTTTATGCGTTCGCCAATAACAAACATATCAGATACCTCTCAAAATAATTTATTGCCAGTTTTTTAATTAAAACCAGGGAATTTCCTGCTGTAAGCTTAATTCAAAAATACAATGCAGGCAAATTAAGGAAAATTTATTTTTAAAAAGAAGGAACAGGTTAATTTAAAAAGAAAATTCAGAAAAATCAAAATAAGCATGAAATAACATAGAAGAGAGGAGAAGCAATGAATATAGAACATCATCGTTGGTATAGCCATCGTGTTGGCAAGCATATGGATGTCGTCCGCTATGGCCACTGGGGCCCGCCCATGATTTATTACCCCACTTCAGGAGGTGGCGCCGGAGAATTCGATTACTACGGCATGCATCGTGATGCCAAGTGGTTTATTGATAATGGCAAGGTTCAGTTCTTCTGCATAGACGGTTTTAATAATGAAAGTTTTTATAACTTCCATATTCATCCTGCAGACAGAATGAGATCTCACATGGCTTATGAAGCATTTGTTCTCGAAGAAGTTATTCCCCTGGTACTGGATCTTTCAAAAAACGATTTCATAGGCTGCATGGGTTGTTCCTTCGGAGCTTACCATGCCATGAATTCCGTTTTAAAATACCCCGAGATTTTTAAACTTTCTCTGAGTATGGGTGGAGTTTTTGACATTTCGCCTTATATGGAAGGTTATTATGACCTGAACGTATATTTCAATAATCCTGTGGATTATACCCCTCAAATGTGGGATCCCAATATCCTGGATCGTTTTCATCACGACAATCACATAATTCTGATGAGCGGAGCCAGTGATAAATTCTTATATGGCACAGAAAGAATGCATGATGTGCTGATGCAGAAAGGTATTCCCCACCATTATGAAATATGGCCTCATCCATGCGACCACCACGAATTCTGGTGGAAAAAACAACTGCCTTACATTCTGGGCCAATATTATATGGATTTTTAAAGCAGGCAAGGGGCAGGTTTTTAACCTGCCCCTTTTAAAAATGATTATAAATATACGAAATGTTATAATGAATAACGATTATGAAAATGAGAGATGTTTATGCCAATTTTAAAAGCTGTTGAACTGAGTTTCAGCTATAACAAGGATAGAAATATTCTAAGCGGGATCAACCTGGAGGTTGAATCCGGTGACTTTCTGGCTATAATGGGGCCCAACGGCGCAGGAAAAACCACTCTTTTCAACCTGCTCAGCGCCGCCGATTCCCCAACCGGAGGCAGTGTTCTTCTTGAAGATGAAAACATAAGAAATTTAAAACGCAAAGAAATTGCCAAAAAAATCGGTTATGTACCTCAAAATACCCAGGTTGATTTTCCATTTACCTGCGAGGAAATTGTTCTAATGGGACGTTTTGCTTACCTTACCGGCCTGGGAATTGAAAAGGAAACTGATAAGAAAATTGCCCTGGAAGCCATGGAGAAAACGGGAATAACCCATCTCGCTCAAAGGAAGATTCATCAGCTTTCCGGTGGGGAACGCCAGCGGGTTTTCATTGCCCAGGCTATCGCTTCTCAACCCAGAATATTGATGCTTGACGAACCCATAGCTTTTCTGGATATTCGATACAAGGTGCAGATTCTCAACCTTATAAGGGAACTGAATGAATCGGGAATTACCATTATAACTATTCTTCACGATTTAAATCTGGCTTTAAGATATGCCAGAACCGGAGTCCTATTGAAAGACGGAAAAGTTTTTTCTGCAGGAAAACCTGTTGACATTCTGACCCCGCAAAATATAAAAACTGTGTATGAAATAGAAGTGGAAAAAGTAGTTTCCCCGGATAACAAATATACATTTATTACACCGGTAGATATAACTGACAGAGAAATCCTGCCTTCCTGAAAAGGTTAATCCAGGACCAGGGGTTTGGGGGGAGGGCATCCGGGCATTCCAAAAAGATAGCCCTGGACGAAATCCACTTCGTATTTCTGGGTCCAATCGAGTTGTTCCCTGGTTTCTACCCCTTCAACTACAGTTTTCACATTCAGTTTTTTAGCCATTTCAATAATTCTCATGGCAATTTCTGCTTTATAGGTATCTTTATCGATATCCCTTACCAGGTCCATATTCAGTTTAATTATATCGGGTTTAAGTTTGGTAAGAAGGCTGAAAGAAGAGTAGCCGGAGCCGAAATCATCGAGAGCCACCAGAAAGCCTGATTTTCTGTAAAAATTTAATATATCAATCAGATGATCCACATCGGTGATGTGATCGCTTTCCACCACTTCAAACACAATAGAATCGGGTTTGAATTTAAGCCTGTCCAGCGCTTTTACCGTTGATTTTAAACAATAGTACGGGTCGTAAATAGAAAGGGGGTTGAAATTAATGAACAGTTTTTCCGTTATCTTGTTTTCCGCTGCGTTGCTCACTGCAGCCAACCGGGCAGCCCGGTCAACCTGAATCAATAAATCTGCCATACGGGCAGCGTTGAATATGCGAACCGGTGAGATCATTTTTCCTTCGGAATCTTTTGCCCGCAGGAGGCATTCATAACCAAAAATGCTGGTAGGTGTTTTGCTGTGGAGGATAGGTTGGAAGTAGGTGAACAGCCTTTTCTTCTGAAGCAGTTCCAGTAACCATTCGCTGTCGATACGGGCGATGAGGCCATCAAGAGATTTTGCTCTGAGTATATCCAGAATCTTTGGTTTTTCCTTTTTGGATTTCAACAGGGTAAAGGTATCTTTCATTTCTCTGCAAATCAGGGTTTCCATGGAAGACCGGCAAAATGCTTTTAAACTATTGGTATTAAAATAAATCTCAAAAACGCCCTCTTCAGGTTGTATAAAATCAAGCTTCAGTTTTTTCAGCAAATTTTTTATTTTTTTTGTGGTATGGCCGAAAGGAGGGGAGAGAAAAAGAGTACCTTCTTCGGGAACAGGTTCCGGTAGTAAATCCACATACTTGTATTCTGTCATCAAGTTACACTCCAGCTTCAAAATATCTTTTATATATTCTCCTATTATACTCATAATCTTGCATGTTTGCAAAGGTTTTTTGCAGGGAATTATTATAAAGTCTCATATTTAATATAGAAATATTTATACTAGGAGTCAGAAAATGAAAAATGAATTGAAACTGTTGGCCAGGGAACTCTCTGCTATTGAGAAGGTGGAGGAGCAAAAAAAAGCCAAGGGAGATAAGATTTCCACAACTTTTCATACTGTTACTATTGCAGGAAATGTATTAAAATATAAAGCTCAGGCTGGTTACTTGAAATTGAAGGACGAAAACCAGAAGATTAAATCCAAAATCTTCTTCATAAGTTATGAACTGGAAGGAGTAAAGGACAGATCACAGCGGCCTGTTACCTTTGCCTTTAACGGAGGCCCCGGAGCTTCATCGGCATGGGTTCATTTTGGGTGTATGGGTCCCAAAAGATTGAAGATGACCAGCCATGGCGAGGTGCTGCCACCACCCTACCGATTTGTGGATAACTATGAAACCTGGTTGCAATTCACCGACCTGGTATTCATTGACCCCATCGGAACCGGTTACAGTATTCCCGGAGAAGGTGAAAAAATCGAACAGTTTCTGGGAGTGGAAGAAGACAGCCAGTGGATTGGCGATTTTATAAGAACTTTTATTACCACCTACGATCGCTGGTTATCTCCAAAGTTTATTGCCGGCGAGAGTTACGGAACTTTCCGGGCAGTTGGCCTGACATCCTATCTTCAAACCCGGCATGCTATGGATCTTAACGGGATTATCATGATTTCATCGGCGGTAAGTTACCAGACCTTCGATTTCTCGCCGGGCAACGACCTGGGTTACATATTATTTCTACCCGCATACACAGCTTCCGCCTGGTACCACAAGAAATTATCGAAAGAACTGCAGAAGGATCTGGAAAAAACCCTGGAAGAGGTGGAAAAATGGACTTATGAAAAATATGCCCCTGCCCTGCTGAAGGGGGATGCCCTGGCAGGTAAGGAAAGGCAGAGTATTGTAAACCAATTGGCAAAATATACAAGTTTGCCCGAAGACTATATTGAACACAGCAATTTGCGAATTCGCGCAGACCGTTTTATGAAAATGCTTTTGAGAGACCAGAGAAAGGTTGTGGGAAGATATGACGCCCGGCTGACTGCCATGGATGTGGACCCCCTGTCAGAAGACATCGCTGCCGACCCCAGCATGTTCAATATTTATGGTGGCTGCATCGCCAGTTTGAACGATTTTTTAAAGAAGAACCTCAAATACGAAAGTGAACTTCCCTACCGCCCCCTTTCGAAAGATGTGGGCAAATTGTGGAACTGGGGCTCGGGAATACCCGGCGCTATGGGTTATGTAAATGTAACTGACAAACTGATTCAGGCAATTAGCTACAATCAATATTTCAAAGTATTTTTTGTCTGCGGTTATTTTGATCTCTGCACACCATATTCCATTGCCAAGTTTGTCAGAGATCACCTTGCCCTGGATGAAACCCTCAAAAAAAATGTTTCTTTGAAAACATACGAAGGGGGCCACATGATGTATGTTCACGAAAATTCGAGAAAAAAACTTTTTGAAGATGTGAAAGATTTTGTCTATAACTCCATTTCTCATCTTGAAGAAGAATAGAAGAAATCGTTGAAAATTAAATAAAACAGTTGTTTGAAGTTTTTTGAGGGAAAATTCTGCAGTTTTCCCTCTGTTTTTTTAATCGGGGGAAGCTTGGCAGCTTGTGAAATAGAGGAATAAAGGGATTGGAATCAAAATAATCTATAAAACAGTAAAATGTACCATAATGGATGGAGGAAGCAATGGGAGTTAAGATTCAACCGAAATTATTAAAGGGAACCAGGGATTTTCTGCCGGATATGATGATAAAACGGAATTATGTTATTGATATAATACGAGATATTTTTAAGACTCATGGTTTCCTGCCGTTGGAAACTCCCAGTATTGAGATGTATGAAACCCTGGCGGGCAAATACGGCGAGGAAGGCGAACAGCTGATTTACCGGTTTAAAGACCGGGGTGAAAGAGATCTGGGTTTGCGTTATGATCTGACAGTGCCTCTGTCCCGGGTGGTTGCCATGCACCAGAACAACCTGGTTTTTCCCCTGAAGAGGTTTCAGATTCAACCAGTCTGGCGGGCGGATAAACCTGGCAAGGGCCGTTTCCGGGAGTTTTACCAGTGCGATGTGGACATTGTAGGCTCTAAAGACCTGCTGGCCGATGCCGAGGTTATTTATCTCTTCTCCAGGGCCATGCAGAAACTGGGTTTTAAGGGTTACAAGATAAAAATAAACCACAGAAAAGTGCTGAGGGGTATAGTGGAAGTAGCGGGTTGTGATGTTTCCAGGGAATCTGATATATGCATAGCCATAGACAAACTTGACAAGATAGGCTTTGAGGGCGTGGAACAGGAATTGGGAAAACGGGGAATTTCTTCTGCCAGCTCAGCTGAAATTCTGAAGGCGATTAAAATTAAAGGCGAGCCCAGGGAGGTTATCGCAAGGGGAAACAGCCTTCTGGAAAAGTCCGATTCCGCCGGAATCGGTTTTGATGAGCTTTCTACATTAGGAAACCTCCTGTTGGCCATGGGAATGCCCCCTGATAATTTCGAATTTGATATTTCCCTGGCCCGTGGCCTGAATTATTACACCGGCCCCATATTTGAAACCGTAGTTGAGGAACCCCGCATTGGAAGTGTTTCCGGGGGAGGCCGTTATGATAACCTGGTAGGCCAATTTCTGGGCAGAGATATGCCGGCGGTGGGCAATTCCATCGGCCTTGAACGGATCATCACCGTTATGGATGAATTGAATATGTACCCTGCCGGGCTAGGTTATGGAATTGATGTCATGATTTGCCGGTTTGCCGATGAAGACACTGATTATATTGTAAACCTGGCAAATAAATATCGGAAGGCAGGTTTAAGAACTGAAATTTACCTGGGGAGTAAAAAGAAAAAATTGAGGGCACAACTCGGTTATGCCGACGATTTGAAAATTCCTGTTGTTCTTATTATAGGCGGTAAGGAAATGGAAGAGGAAACTGTAACCCTGAAAGACATGAAAGCCCAGAAGCAGTTTACTGTCAAACAGGGAGAAGCTCTGGAGGAGATTCGCAAAATCCTGGAGCGAAATTCACCGGAAAAAAGTTAACAAGGTTTTAACAGAATTATTCAATAAAATGTGTTATAATATTGCATGTTAATAAATAATTTGGGGGTACAAAATTGAGAAATATAGATAGCAGTAATAATTATCAATACCGGCCTCTGGAACCCCTGCCGATGGAGGGCGAAGATTACAACTTCAAGGTTGATCGAAAGGGAAATGATAACGATTATGAGGTAACAAAAAAAGGGGATACCATTACCGTAGATCATTTTGATCAGAAAAAAGATAAAAAAGTTACAGTAAAACAGGATCGTATTGAAGTTGATCAATACGGTTCGGATAATGATTTTACAATAAAAAAATACGATGACAGGATTTTTATTGACCGGGCGGGCTTTTATGACGATGTTACTATAACAAAATCGGGAAACCGGATAAAGGTGAGCAGGCCTGATAGTTCTGAAAATGTAACATTTGATAAAATGGGAAAAAACTGGAAAATCAAGCGATACAGTTATCGTGATAATGTAAGTATTTCCCGCACCGGCGATAAACTGAAGATAGATAAATACGGCGATAAAGAAGATGTGGAAATTACCAAGACCGGCGGGGTAACTGAGCTTGATCCCAATGTCTGGCATAAGGATTTTACTATTTCGCCTGAAGGATGGAGCCTTATCAACGGGTGGTTCGCCGACGGCCTGAAGGCTGAAGATCTTGTGGCCCTTACCGAAGATGGAAACATCCATTTACTTGATGAACATTTAAGATAGAAAAATATTTTCAATAGTCTGATCCATAAATGAAAAAGTGGCTGTCCCAAAAGGGCAGCTTCTTTGTTTACAAGTTGAAAAATCCTGATTTTTGTCATCGCGAGGAACGCCAGCGACGTGTCCCATTAAGAATGGGGGAATATATTGTTCGCATTACAATTTGTTTAACCGGCAAAAGATCCGTTTGCTCACGGATGTAAGGTAAATGGGTTTTGAACCAACCCGATCTAAATGAATTTTTCTACATTTGCTTCAATTATGCTCAAGTACTACCAAGATTAGCTAAAGCCGCAGAAAATCTTTACTTATGATTTCCCTTAAGACTAATTCAAAGAATTTAAGATTAATAAAAATTCCGGAATATCAGCAAAAGCTAATTTTATCTCAGTTTTGGGGGTTCATAACCTGGAGCTTTATATTGCTCCTGGGTTTTTCCCTGTTTCAAGATTGCTTTCTGCGGGCAGAAATGAATGCACCTCAGGCAATTTTCGCAATTTTCGCCAAAAACTACCTGTTCGTTTTCAATTTCTATGTTTCCCGTGGGACATATTGAATAACATAATTTGCAGAGGTTGCAATCTGAAGTTACAGAGAAATGTTCCTGCCCAGTTTTTCTCATGGCTGGCCTTATTCCACTGGTAAGAAAAGTGAGAATTTTGCCGATAAACCCCAGAGAACCTTCGACGCCGGTTTCGTCGGCAAGAATTTTAACCGCAACCTCAGTTGCTTGTTTCTCAGCATTTTCAAAAAGATTTCGAATTTTCTCTTCAGGTGGCCGCTCATAACCACCCTTGCCGCCAGGCTTGGTGTTGCCGGGCATGGTGAAACTGGGGCTGTAAACCATTGAAAACCCTTTTTTCCTTAAAAGGCCCACAGCTTTGAAAACTGCTCCTCCCACCAGCCCCGCTGAAGTGGAAAAAGCAAACGCTTTCTGGCCTGATTTTGCTTCAGGTAGGGAATTGATAAATTTTTCCACAATCATTGGGACAGAAAGGGCATAGACGGGAAAACCTACACCGATATATTCCAGTTCTTCAGTATCAGGTTTTCCTTCTATTGTTTCTATGGCCATAATTTTGGTTTCTATATTCTTTTTTTCGAATTCTTCCTTAATTTTTTTTGAAACAAATTCCGTGTTGCCCGTTCCTGAAAAATAAAATATTTTTGCTTTTAACATTATTTAATCTCCTGAAATAAATTAATTGTCAGTATTTTAAAACAAATTCGAACACATCATCCAACCTGAAAAAGTAAATTCTGTTGTAATCTCGTGAAAGACGGGGTTTGTGCATAATAACAGGGTTTTTATTAATCTGCAGAGCAGAAATTTTTTGTTTATCACTATTACTTGTTGGGGGATATTCCAGTATAGAATTTCTCGAACGCGTTATAGCCCTTTGTCTGTCCTGGTTTAAATATATATTTGTTATGTAATATATATTTGTATTTTTAATAGTAAAAATCAGGCTTTGCTGAAAAAAGTTAACATGAAGAGGAACGATTTCTCCAGGGGCTGAACTGACTATATCGTATTCTTCGCCGCTAAAATCTTTAATAAACAACCTGTTGCCATCAACCATAAGAAGCTTGGTTGGCGGCTGTGAAAAACCGCTGTCTTCTCTTACAAAGCTGATTATCTTACCAGCCTCTTTTTTTAAGGCAGTATCAATTTCTTTAATCATTTCACCGGTTTCCACGCTGTAAATCTCAAAATTGTCTTCTTCCGGCGAAATCAACAGTAAATATGTTCCATAATTAGAAATCGCCTTTAAATAATTGTCGGTTTCAGGTAACAAGGTGGTTAATTTTCGATCGGCATAATTGTAATTCATCAATTCGTGTTTGCCGTTTTCTGTCGGGCGGGTGAAAAAAACATTGCTTTTATATGTAATGAAAACATTCTGATATCTGGTATCCGTTTCCCATTCTTCTGCTAATACCTCAATATGGTTTGCCACATATTGTTTTTCCCAGAAAATCAAACCTTCATCGTATTCTACAGCTAGCCCCAAGCCGTTTTCATTTGAAGCTACCAGCTGGTATTTGCCCAGAGTAACTTCTTTCTCGTTCTTCAATAAAATTCCAGCCAGGGTTCCGTCAGCTTTATTAAAGAGCAGGAAATCCTTGGCATAGGGCGCAGCCAGCTGCCCTCTGAAATCCACATTTGATGCCAGCTTCCACATTTTTGTGGTGTCAGCTTCATTTATGTAAGCCTCTTTTTTGCCGTATTTCTGTTTCAATATGTCAAATTTTATATCTAAAAACTTTTTTTGTTTTTTATCAGCTTTTACCAGCATTTCCTTCTTGCCCAGGGTTATTTTCCCATCATAATCGTCTTGAGCATTAGTCTGAGCCCATTCATACTGATCCAGAAAATAATATAAATCCATATACCTGTCTGCATCAATCTTTCCGGTTACTTCTTTTATGGGGCCAATTTCGGGATGTTCCCAGCTGGCTGTGAGCTCCACCCTCTGATTTCTTGCCCGTACCTTATAAGTAAGGTTAATATCCTTATACGTATCTGGGGCAAATGTGGTCTGGTACTCGATGGAAGAATCATTTAAAATCCGGTTTCTATCCATAACTGGATAATAATAAAAAGCGAAAATGATGCCGGCAACAATAAGCAGAATGAAAATCGCCATGGGAAGGGAAATACCCGGATTCAACCGGGGCCTGCTGTCTGGTGGAATATCCCTGAGATTTTTCAGAATTTTCCTGTTTTCTTTTTCCTGTTTTTTAACCACATCCACAGCTGGGGTTTCGGGATTATCAATATTATTTTCTTTATTGCTATCGTTCATTTTCTCACTCCTGACAAAAAATCATTTCAGCGTGTCCGTTGTAACTCCTGCCGGAAATTCTGGAAGGAAAGCGGGGTTGGTTCAAGAAATAATAATACTTTGAAATCGGTAAAAATTCCATTTAACAGGGGGAAAAAATTATGGTTAAAGTTAAATTTCTAGGGCATGCATGCTTTTTAATTGAAGGTGAAAAAGAAACTATTCTGGTGGATCCCTTTCTTACAGGTAACCCATTGGGGGCTGCTGACCCCGAACAATTGAAACCAGACTACATCTTTCTGACCCACGGCCACGGAGATCACCTGGGCGACGCCATTAAAGTGGCAAAACAATCAGGCGCTGAAGTGATGGGAGTTTTCGAGCTGATGAACTACATCCAGAACCAGGGTGTGGAGAATGTTCATCCAGCACATATGGGAGGAAAGATCAAATACAGTTTCGGCTGGGTAAAATTGGTGCCCGCTTTCCATTCCTCGTCGGCTCCTGATGGAACCTATACCGGAAACCCGGTGGGTTTTGTCATTAATTATCACGGTCATCATATCTATCATGCCGGAGATACCGGAATATTCGGAGATATGGAACTTATAGGCAGATTCCATAAAGTGGACACAGCTCTGCTTCCTATCGGAGGCACTTTTACAATGGATGTGGAGGAAGCTGTGGAAGCTACCCGCATGTTGAAATGCAGGATGGTAATTCCCATGCATTACAATACCTTTCCGCCGGTGGAAGCGGATGCCCAGGAATTCAAGACAATGGTGGAATCCAAAACCCAGGCCATGTGTATCATATTGAAACCAGGAGAAACTACGGAGTTAACCTGATCAATTATGACTGGCGATATAAAATATAAGGAAAGCTCAAGGTTCTTGTTAGCTGGCTTTATTTTGATTTTCTGGATTGCCTGTCAGGTAAATTTTTCTTTCGCAGAAGTAATAAATCGGAATGAGTTACATTCCAAATGCAGAACAATTCTGGGACAGAACCCGGGATGTATCCTGGTGGCGGATTTCCAGGAAAAAGAACTTCTGGCGGTGGTGAACCCGGGTTTTGCCTTTGAAAGGGCATACAAGCCAGGGTCTGTTTTTAAATTGGTCTCAGCTGCTGCCCTTGTGGAAAACAATCTGGTTGATTCGGAAACAAAATACAATTGCAATAATTATTTTGAGTTACAGACAAAAAGTTACCATTGTTCTCAACCCGGAGGTCATGGCAATGTAAATATGACTGAAGCTCTGGGGCTGTCCTGCAGTATATATTTCTACAGGCAAATTCCCAAACTGTCAAAACATCAACTTAAAAATATGGCTTACAAAATGGGGTTGAGAAGAATTGAGTTACCGGATGGTTTTAAATATAAATCGCTGTTTAAACCGATAACCCCACCGGAAGATCCCCGAAAATTTTTAGATTTTGCCGTGGGTGATGACAAGGGGATACAGGTTACTTCATATCAAATATTAAATTTACTCTCGGTGGTAAGCACTGGTGAATATTTTGCACCGGCAAAGAAAAAGCCCGGTTTGAAACCTGAAACCCTGAAGATTATAAGACAGGGTATGATATATGCAGTGAACCGGGGTACCTGCAAACCTGTTAAAGACGAAAACCTGAATACAGCGGCAAAAACAGGAACCGCAACCCATAGCGAAAAACAGGAAAAATACCATGGCTGGTTTATTGCTTACACACCAGTAAAAAACCCCCGGTATGGGGTAGTAGTTTTTCTTGAAGACGGCCGGGGCTATATCGATGCAGTACCCTTGGGAATAAAGGTTTTAAAACATTTAAAAACTTATATATAAGAGGTTTCTAATGAACAAGAGCGACAAAAATGTTAAAACGCCGGAATGGGCCAGGGATGTAATCTGGTATCAGATTTTTCCTGAACGGTTCAGAAACGGAGATCCCACCAACGATCCCACCCTGGAAGATATCAGGGAAAAAATACCCGGCTGGGTGGTCAGGGAGTGGGGATCTGACTGGTACAAGCCCGATTCCTGGGAAGAAGAAAATTTTCCCTCAATTTTCAAGTCTATTTATCAACGGCGTTATGGAGGCGACCTGCAGGGTATAATCGATAAACTTGATTATCTTGAGAATCTGGGCATCACCGGAATATATCTGAATCCGGTTTTCAGGGCTCCATCATTGCATAAGTATGACGGAATGTGTTTTCATCATATTGAAGAAACCTTCGGGCCGGATCCTGAAGGTGATAGAAAAATGATTGCACAGGCAAGGGAAACCCATGATCCCGATACCTGGGTATGGACTTCCGCAGATAAACTCTTTTTTGATTTTCTGGAAAAAGCTCACCGGAGAGGGATAAAAGTTATAATTGATGGCGTTTTCAACCATTCCAGCCGATATTTCTTCGCATTTCAGGATATACTGGAAAAAGGGCGGAAATCAATTTATACCGATTGGTATGAAATAAAAAAATGGGATGATTCGCTTCCCGACGGTTTTGAATACACCAGTTGGCATGGTTATCATTATCTTCCCGAGTTCAGGAAAGTAGATGATAACCTGAACCCTGGTTATAAAAAATACCTTTTTGATATTACCCGAAGATGGATGGCCCCCCATGGCAATGTGGAAGAAGGCATCGACGGCTGGCGTCTGGATGTGGCGTTCTGCATTCCCCACGGTTTCTGGAAGGAATGGCGGAAGGTAGTGAAAGGTATTAACCCCCTGGCATATCTGGTGGCGGAAGTTATTGAAATAAAGCCCGAATACCTTCAGGGCGATGAATTTGATGCTCTGATGAATTATCCCTTTGCCATCAATCTTATATCCTATTTTGTAAATAAAAAAAATAAGATTTCAACCACTGAGTTTGTTAAAAGAATGGAAGACCTCCGGAAAGCCTATCCCGATGAAATTACCAGGGTGATGCAAAACCTGCTTTCATCCCACGATACCCCCCGGCTGAGAACCTTTATTGTTAACCCTGATATGAACCTGGAAGAATGGTCCCTTCACCACTCCCGTTCTCAGGCAGAACATAACCTGGAATACAGGCTGGATCGGGGCGCAGAAATTCATAAAAAAATTCATAAGATGATGGCAGCCTTCCAGCTGACCTATATGGGAGCACCCATGATATATTACGGCGATGAACTGGGTATGAGCGGAGCCAATGACCCTGATTGCCGTAAACCCATGTTATGGGAAGATCTTAAATACGAAGATGAAATTTGTTATCCTCATAAAGATAAGCCAAAAGTAAAAGAACAGAATGCGCCCGATCTTGAACTTAAAGAATATTATAAAAAGCTGATACAAATTCGAAAAAAACATATAAGCTTGAGAAGAGGTTCTTTTAAGGTATTATTAAGTGATGATGAACGAGATATTTTAGCTTTTCAAAGGGAATATAAACAGGAAAAAATTATAACAGTTTTTAACAATAATAAAGAAACCCAGAATATTTCTTTATTTGTTGAAATCCCTGAGGGTGAAACTTTTACTGATTTATTGGAAAAAGCCCGGGAATATGAGGTGAAGAAAGGCAAATTGAACCTGGTTATTCCGGGGAAAAATATAATTATTCTGCAGCAGAATCGTTGAGGTTCTGACAACATCCAAAAACCATAAATGAAATAACGTAGGAAGATTGAAACCCGATGAAGAAATATTAAGTGAATTTGCAGTTTATAATTGGGTTTCACAAGCCAGAGGCAACGAATTTGTTTAACAGGGCTTTTGTGAAATTTACCTCATATAAATCCTGCATCCGGTTATGTAAGAAAAGGCATAGCGTGATGTTTTTAGAAATGCTGAAATTACGATTAATATAAAAGACAGTGATGGTGAAATGATGTCCCAGGAAAATAGCGAAAACTCCGGGCTTACTCCGGAATTACTGGAAATTTATGAAGAAGCCCTGGAATTGATTCGGGAAAAAAAATATACAGCAGCGATTAGGTTATTGATTGAGATTCTGGAAGAAAACAATAGCTTTGCCGATGCCTATTATCAGATTGGTTATTGTCTGAACAGGTTGAAACGAACCAGGGAGTCTATTACTTATTTTGACGCTGCCATTAGAAACAACCCCCAGCATATCGATGCATATATGGAGAGAGCTACAGCCTTCAGCTCTTGGGGGAGCTACCCATCGGCAGTGGATGACCTTAATGCAATATTGGAGATGGATCCTTTCAACTTTGATGCTCATTACTACAGGGCTAAGACAATGATAGCCAGGGGTATGCCCGAGAAAGCTACCGGGGATCTTACTTTTTTAATTCGCTTTCAACCTCAGAACCCTGATCTTTACATAATGAGAGGACAGGCTTATCTTACCAAGAATGTGGTGGATAAAGCTGTGGAGGATTTTGACAGGGCAATGAAATTGAAGCCTGATATGGCTGACGGTTATTATATGAAAGGCAGGGCGCAGGTACATTCCGGCGATCTGGATGCAGCCAGGTTATCTTATTATAAGGCTTTGGAGCAGAGCCCGGAAAATGCCCGTTATCATCTTGCCCTGGGTGAGTTGTTTTTTCACAAGGAAGATTACGAAAAATCCCTGGACCATCTGGAAAAATCCTTGGAATATGATAAGCATTATGAAATCAGTTGGCAGGTAGTTCCCATTATGGCATTGATTCTTTCACCGGATGAAATTCTGGAGCCGATTCTTGATTTGGCTTTAAATGCCCAGGCTGCCCGAATTGAATTTATAAAGAAGGAAGAAGGGGTTCAGGTGGACATCATGGTGTATGATCTGGCTATGCCTCTGATGTTGCTGGAAGCTGATGCCATTGAACGCATGGAAAAATATATTTCTTCTCTGGGGTTAGACATTTTTTCCGACAAGGGAGCTTTTGCCTATGAATATGAGGGAAAAAGCATTCAGGTGGAAACTTCCCTGGAGCGTGACGATCTGGGCAATGAAAAAATTATTATGGAATTAAAAGATGAAATCAAGGAAAAAGAAGAGGTCAAGTTCAGAGATTTAACCGACCGGACCCAGGAAGAAGCAAAGAATTCACAACCGGGTTATCTGGGGGAAACTTTTGACGAGGAAAAGGGAATTCAGTTTAATGCCTGAAATAGCTGACCTTTAAAAATAAACCA
>CAZSLZ010000061.1:0-18264 GCA_964607865.1 uncultured bacterium | reverse complement strand
GGGCTTGTCTGGGACCAGATCCACCACCTTTTTTTGGGCATACACGTCTTCCACAGTGGAAATATATCCCCGGGGCTTATTTAGAACATAATAAACAAAATTATCGGGAGGTATCAATAACCTGCCCTTATATGTGACCTTGTCGGTATCAGGGTCCACAAATCCGACCACATCTTGGACCACCCGGTTATTTATGGAAATATCGCCAGCTTCAATCAACCTGTCGGCTTTTCGCCGGGAAGTAACTCCACACCGGGCAATAAACTTGTTTAATCGTTCTTCCATTCTAAGTAGTTACATGAATTTTTGGTTTAAATAATTTCTTCATTTCTTTTGCCATTTTTCTGAAAGCCTGGGCACGGTGGCTTATTTTATTCTTCTCTTTCTGGCTCAATTCAGCCAGGTTAAGGTTCCGGTCCGGCAAATAAAAAATCGGATCGTACCCAAACCCGTTTTCACCCCTGGGCTCGGTGGAAATACGCCCCTCCAGCACACCATACGTGGTTCTTATATTGTTTTCATCCAGAACCAATACACAACAACATCTGAAACAGGCACTGCGTTTCTCCTCGGGAACATTTTTCATTTTCTCAAGAACTTTTTTGTTCCGTTCCTCGTAAGTAAGATCTTCACCCAGATAGCGGGATGAATATATACCCGGTTCGTTGTCGAAAGCTTCTATTTCTATACCCGAATCGTCGGCCAGGGTGGGCAGGCCCGTAAGATGATAATAGTGCATTGCCTTCTTTACTGCGTTCTGCCTGTAACTGGAGCCGTCTTCCACCGGATCGGGCATCTCACCCAGTTCTGAAGTTGTAACCAGAAGTTTTTTTAAGGGCCCCATTATCTCAGAAATTTCTTTTACTTTATGTTCATTATTGGTGGCTAACAGTATCTTCAAACTAACCCCCTACCTTTCACAAAACTTGTAATTCCAGTAAGTATAAAAACCCCGAATAAAGGTTCGAGGTTCCCTGCAGTAAACTGATAGTTGTATGGAGGTCAATAATAATCGATGATAATTAATCCTTCTTGGCTTTCAAGTTGTTAATCTCGGTCCATTTCTCGTCAATTTGCCATTGATAGGTTTTTACATCCTGACATATACTCACCAACTCGGGGTTAGTCAGGTTGTTTTGTGTATATTGCTCATACACTTTTCTGGCCAGGGATTGCAACTGTTTTTCTTTTTCTTTTTTTAAATCCTTGATTTCCATTTTTATCCGCTCAATCTTCAGAACTTTTTCTGACTTGCGAATAGCAATATCCTTGCCGCTGAGCAGAAAGTTTTTTCCTTTTTCAATGATTTCCGAGCCCTTTTCATATAAAGAAGACACTTGTTTCATCCTCCCTTGACATTATAAAGCAATTATCTAACAATCAAGTAATACATGGTTAAGATTTATGCTCACTGATTAGAAATTCTCTTATTCATTTTTTTTCCCTTTTTATTATACCTTTTTATTATATAGGAATCAAAATAAATATACAAGGCTGTTTTCCCTGAACAGAAGGAAATATAAAGGCGGGAAATAAGTCTATAAAAAAAGGACGGAAGGCAATGCTTAAAGATTACGATTATCATATTTTCAGCCGGGAACAGGACCATATTCTGGCGTTGGCTAACGGCCAGGCATTTCTGGTTGACGAGTTGAGTAAAGATATAATTGAAACCAGCTCTGACTCCCAGGAGAAAGTTTTTGAAATATTAAAGGAAAAACATTCCAGAGAAAACATCCGGGAAGCTTTTGCAGAATGGCAGAAACTGAAAAAGGGAATAATCATCAAAGATCATCAGAAAGATACCCCACCCCGCAACTTGAGAGCCCTGTGCCTGAATATTACCCACAAATGCAACCTTGCCTGCAGTTACTGTTTTGCCGAAAGGCTTACCGAAGAAAACGCACCCAGCATGACCGTGGAGACGGTTTGCAAATCGCTGGATTTTTTATTTGAAAATTCTCATGATGTTCACAGGCTTCAGGTAGATTTCTTCGGGGGCGAACCCCTTCTGGTTTTTGATAAGGTTAAGGCCGGCGTAGAGTATGCCCGGAAGTTGGAGCAAAAGCTTGACAAGGAAATTCTTTTTTCCCTGACCACCAACGCAACTCTTTTGACCGATGAAATCATCGATTTTGTAAAGAAACATAATATCAGCCTGATTTTAAGCCTGGACGGGGATAAAACTGTAAATGATTTGCACAGAAAATACCGGAATGGCAAAGGCAGTTTTGATGAAATAATAAAAAATATTTTAAAGGTTAAAGAAAAACTGCATCCCATGGATTATTACATTAGAGGGACTTTCACAGCCAGAAGCCTGAATTTAAAAGAAACCGCCGATTTTTTTCACAGAATGGGATTCTATAATATCTCCCTGGAGCCGGTTACCGGCCCGGATACTTATGAATTCAGCCTGAAAAAAGAACACCTGGGAAATCTTCATGAAGAGTATATAAAACTGGCAAACTGGATGAAAGACAAGAATATTCAATTTTATCATTTCAACATGGAGCTGGAAAACCCGCTTTGCCTGACACGTCGAATTACAGGTTGCGGAGCTGGGGTGGAATATGTTGTGGTAGATCCCAGGGGCGATATATACCCCTGCCACCAGTTTGTGGAAAATGAAGAATTCCTGCTGGGTAATATTTTTCATGGAATAAACAACCATAAGCTTTGTAGTACTTTTCGAGAGAGCACCATTTACCAGAAAGAAGATTGTCCCCGTTGCTGGGCTCGTTTTTACTGTTCTGGAGGTTGCCATTTTCAGCATTATGTGAGAACCGGAAGTATTAACAAACCTTGGGGTGGCTATTGCCAGATGTTCAGGGATCGGCTTGAAACATCACTATGGTATAATATTAGAAGGAATTCCAATATTAACGGGGAAAGTAAAATAAGTAAGAAATAGAGAATTGATTATTATTAAAGACGAGGGATTTTCTGGACGGACCAGCCCTGATTATTAGAAAATGGAGGCTGAACTATATGCCCGTTTTTACATACGAGGCGGTTGATTCCAAGGGGCACCTTATAAAGGGGGAAATGGAGGCGCCAAATGTAGAGGCAATAATTGACGAACTACGAGAGATTCAATACACAGTAACTGACATTAACGAAAAGAAAGACTTTCTGGTCAGTATAAATAATTTCATAATGAAATTTCAGGGAGTGGGCCTCTATGCGCTGGCTATTTTCACCCGCCAATTTGCCACAGTTTACAATGCGGGTATTCCCGTGGTGCGAGGTTTAAAGGGCCTGGCCCGCCAGTCTATTAACCGCAAATTAAGCCAGGTTGTCCAGCAAATCTATTCCGATATCAAATCAGGTTATTCTTTAACCCGGGCATTGCAAAAACATCCTAAAGTTTTTACCCCGGTTTATATTGCCATGGTCAGGGCGGGTGAAATGTCAGGCGCCCTGGCGGAAATTCTTGAAAGACTGGCAATTCTTCTGGAACGAGACTATAATTTAAGAAAAAAAGTCCAATCTTCCATGACTTATCCAATAATTATTTTCATTGTGGCCGTATTACTGATATTTATTCTTGTAACATATATTTTCCCACAGTTTGTGAGTATGCTTGAGGGAATGAACACTGAATTACCCTGGCCTACCGTGTTCCTCATTTATGTTACCAATGCCATCAGCAGCCCTTATGTTCTGGGTTTAATTGCTATTGTTATGGGTATAATGTATGTTTTGTTCAAGCAGTATTTTTCAACACCCATGGGGCGCAGGCAACTGGACAGGTTTTTATTGGAAATTCCCTTCATCGGCAACGTCAACCAGAAAGTAGCTCTTTCCCGCTTCTGCCGGACCCTGGGAGTTCTGCTCGCCAGTGGTGTTCCCCTTATACATTCTCTGGAAGTTGTGGGCAAGGTGGCAGGTAATGAGGTAATAGCCGACGTGGTGGATGAAATCAAATTGAGTTTGAAAGGTGGGCGAAGCCTATCATACCCCCTGGAAAAATATCCTGAAATATTTCCCCCTATGATGATACAAATGGTATCAGTAGGTGAAGAAACAGGTTCCCTGCCCTATGGCCTGGAAAAATTATCCAGTTTCTATGAATCGGAAGTTGATGTGGCTCTGGAAGCTTTTATTACGGTCATAGAACCCATAATGATTCTGGTTATGGGCGGTGTGGTCGGTTTTGTAATGCTGGCTGTATTTCTGCCTGTCTATACCCTTCTTCGACAATTCTAAGAGTAATTATTCAAGGCGGTGTCGTTTATTATGAATAAGAAAATAACTACGGGAGTTCTGATAATACTACTGGCATTTATTATTACTTCGGTGGCTTTTGCCGGGGTGGGAGTACCCCTGAAAAACAGAAAACGATTTCAAAGCGCTCCCATCATCCCCAAAGAAACAAAAACTGAAACCCTCACAAAAGAAGAGCGGGAATACCTGGAAAATATTCAGAAAAGCACCCCGACACCTTCCCCTGTAGTGTCACCAACTCCCAGCCCTTCTCCTTCTCCATCTCCAGCTGTTACCGCAGCTGCTACTCCAAAACCAGTACCAAAACAGGAAAAAACCGGAATACCACTATGGGCTCTGATAGGGCTTCCACTGGTCCTGGCAGTGTTAGTTGCAAGCTATTTTATAAAAAGCAGGCATGACGATTCAAAAAACTTTTAAAAGGTAAAAAAATATGAATTACAAGAAACTTTTATTAATATTTATCTCTATTTTGCTACTTTTGAGTGGCCTTTCCCTGGCTGCGGTTCGAAACACCGGTGAACAGCAGGACGACTTCTGGGACGATGATTTTGATACTCCCACCCCCAAAGTTACCAGCACCAGGAAAGAGAGGCCAAGAAGAAGCCAACGAAGCGGTGTTATAGAAATTGAAAAAAAAGATGAGAAAGAAAACGAGAAAAAAAACAAGGAAGAAGTAAAGGTTCTGACTCCAATCCCCAAAAACACAGCATCTAGAAACCGCGGAAGTTTTCTTTTATTTGCCCTGGTAGGGCTGGTTTTGATAATAGGCGTTCTGGGAATTTATCAACTGGGTAAAAATAGGGAGCATGATTTCTAAAAGTTCTGGAATGCCAGGCTTTATCAGAGAAAAAAATAATTTCACTTGTTCTTTACAAAAACGGGTAAATGTGATATATTATATTGGAAAATATCCCAAAAGGAAGAGTGGGACACCCCCACTCTTTTGTTATAAAGGAGATCCTTCCAGTAATGAAGCGTTCGGAATTGATGGCAGAATTAAATAGAATGGCGGAAACAGTCGAAGAAGAAACTGGTGTTGAACTGGTTCGCCTGTTATTCATCAAGGACCATGGAAGAAGAGTATTGAGAATTACTATTAATAAAGAAGGCGGAGTAGAATTAAAAGATTGTGAAAACTTCTCCCGGGCTTTCAGCAAATTGCTGGATGAAGAAGATCTTATTCAGGAACGCTATTTTCTGGAAGTGGAATCGCCGGGAATATAATTTTATATCTGTTAGAGGAGGAAGAACCCAATGAACGGGGATCTCATACAAGCATTAAAACAGATAGAGAAAGAAAGAAATATACCCTTAGAAATGCTGGTTGAAGGCGTGGAATCAGCATTAACTTCAGCTTACCGTAAAAATTTCAAGACCGGAAATAATATCAGGGTAAAAATCGATATTGAAGCAGGCGGAGGCATCCGGGTTATTGGAACCAAAACCATAGTAAGCCGAAGAAAAGATACGGAAAAAGAGATTTCTTTATCACAGACAAAAAAAATGTTTAAAAAAGGCGAAATTCTTGCCGTTTATACCCCTCCGGAAGAGGAAATTGAAGAAGAAACCGACGACGAGGACCAGAGACCGGAACTGTTTCTGCAACCCCTGCAGAAACCCACCGAGAATATGCTGGATTACGGTTACCGGGTTGATGTTCTTATTGAAGAAAACCCCAAAAACTTTGGCCGCATAGCTGCCCAGACCACCAAGCAGGTGATAAAGCAGAAGATAAGGGAAGCTGAGCGAGATATAATTTATCTGGAATACTCAAAGAGGATAGGCGAAGTAATTTCCATAACGGTACAGCGTTATGAGGGCCACAATTGGGTTTGCGACCTGGGAAAAATAGAGGGTGTAATCCCTCCGCCGGAACAGGTTCCTTCCGAGCATTTTCGCCGGGGCGAACGTGTAAAAGTTTATGTATTAAGGGTAGACAAAGCTCCCCGTGGCCCCCAGGTAATATTTTCCCGGACTCATCCCGGTTTGATAAGAAAACTGTTCGAGATGGAAGTTCCGGAAATAAAACAGGGACTTATCGAAATTCACAACGTGGCCCGGGAACCCGGTGCCAGGTCCAAGGTTTCGGTCAGGGCCCTTGAGCCTAATGTTGATCCTCTGGGAGCCTGCGTGGGGCCCAGGGGAAGCAGGGTTCAAATGGTAGTGGACGAACTCAGGGGCGAAAAGATTGACATTATCAATTATACTTCAGATCCCTTTACCTTCGTTTCCAATGCCCTTAGCCCCGCCAAAGTACTCATGGTAACCTTGAATCCTGAAGATCGGACTGCCCTGGTTATAGTTCCTGACGACCAATTTTCCCTGGCTATCGGCAAGGAGGGCCAGAATGCCCGGTTAGCTGCCAAATTGACCAACTGGAAAATTGATATAAAGAGCGAAACCCAGGCCCGGGAAATGGAACAACAGAGAGCCATTGAAGAAGAGCAACGTATAAAGGAAGAAAAGGAACGTATCGTCAGCCGGGAAGAAGAACAGAAGAAACTGGAAGATGATCTCAGGCAGAAAATGGACGAAGAACAGAAGCGTCGCGAAGAGGAAGAAAAGAAACGAAAAGAAGAAGAAGAGCAGTTGCGCCTTGAAGAAGAACAACTGCGTAAGGAAGAAGAAGAAGAGCTTCGCCAGTTGGAAGAAGAAGAAAGAAAACGGCAGGAAGAAGAGGAATTAAAGAGACTCCGTGAATATGAGCCTCAGTTTGAAGGCAGCGAAGAATTGGAGTTGCTGGAGGCTCCTCAGAAAGATAAGAAAAAACAGAAAGAAATAGACGAAGCTTTGAAAAATATACCCAAGGATATGCCTATTGACCAATATGTAGCCATGGCCTACGGCGAAGGAGACATATATGGCAATGCATATTACCCCGACGAGGAAGAACGTCCCAAGAAGAAAAAGAAGAAGAAAAAAAAGAAGAGAGAACGGGAATTCAGAAGATAAGCCTTATGAAGCCCTTACATATTCCTGTAAGAATGTGCGTGGTTTGCCGAAGCAAGCTGCCCAGGAGTGAATTAATAAGATTGGTTAAAGACAGGCATGATACGCTTGTTGAAGATACCGGCCAGAAAGCACAGGGGCGAGGAATGTATCTGTGCAGGAATCAGGCCTGTATCGACAAATTCCTGAATAATAAAAGATTCAGGAAGAAGTTTAAGTTGGAATCAAGTTCAACCTTGTTAAGTGGCCAGGTTGAATGATTAACGTAATAAAATCAAGAATCGGATTAGTTGGTGGGAAAGCAGAGTATGAAAAAAATTAGAGTTTATGAATTATCAAAAAAAGTTGGATTGTCTAACAAAGAGTTAATTGATCATTTGAAAAATGAACTTGATGTTGACGTCAAATCTCATTCGTCTTCGGTGGAAGAATCGGTTGCCCAGGAAGTATTGAAGGCTTTCAAGGTTGATGAAAATGAAAAATCCAAGGGTAAGAAGGAAGAAAAACCTTCAAGAACCAAAAAAACTGCTGAAGCGGCAGAAAAAGCCCCGGAAAAACCTTCAAAAAGAAAAGGCACCGCCACCAGAGAAAGCACTGGTGAATCCCAGGCAGGTTCACGGAAGGGAAAAGGCAGGCGCAATCGCAGAAGTAAGGACAACGGGCCTGCCACGGCAACAATTCATGAACGACTCAAGAAATCTGATGAAAGCTCAAAACCGGTTCTTCAGACCAAGACTTTCCCGCGTCCTATGGAGAGAGGGAGACGAGGCCGTCGAGACAGGAAATCCCGTCCACCGGAAGTCACTAAAAAAGAATCACAACAGAAATGGATGACTCTGCCCGAGACCCTTACAGTGAGTGAATTGGCGGAAAAACTGGGAGTGTCTGCCAGTGAATTGATAAAACTGTTAATGAAACAAGGTTTGATGGCCAATATCAACCAGGTATTAGATTTTGAAAATGCAGCCCAGATTGTAAAAAAATTCGGTTTCAAGGTAGAACTCGAGAAAGAAGAGAAACCAATTCTTCCCCAGGAGAAAGACGAAGAGGAAGATCTTGTTACCCGCCCTCCGGTGGTTACAGTACTGGGCCATGTTGACCATGGAAAAACCTCGCTTTTGGATGCCATAAGAAATACCAAGGTGGCTGCTGGAGAAAGCGGAGGAATTACCCAGAAAATCGGCGCATATACAGTCAAAAAAGACGGCAGGGAAATTGTCTTTGTTGATACCCCCGGCCACGAAGCTTTCACTGCCATGAGAGCACGGGGCGCTCAGGTCACCGATGTGGCTATTCTGGTTGTTGCCGCAGATGACGGTGTTATGCCCCAGACTATCGAAGCAATAGATCACGCCCGCGCAGCCAGGGTGCCAATCATAGTTGCAATCAATAAAATCGACAAGAATAATGCCAACCCTGAAAGGGTCAAACAACAACTGGCAGAACACGATCTTATTCCCGAAGACTGGGGTGGCGATACTGTAACTGTCCCCGTGTCGGCTCATACAAAAGATGGTATTGATGAATTACTGGAAATGATTACCCTGGTGGCAGAAATGCAGGAATTAAAAGGCAATCCCGACAGAAATGCAATCGGCTCGGTAATTGAATCTTCACTGGACAAAGGATTCGGCCCAGTTGCCACTGTTATTATTCAGAACGGAACCCTCAAGGTGGGAGATCCTGTGGTTGTAGGCAATGAATATGGTAAAATCCGGTTTATGATAAACGACAAAGGAAAAAGAGTCAAAGCTGTGGGGCCAAGTTATCCCGTAGAGGTAACAGGTTTATCAGGTATTCCTTCTGCCGGTGACCGGTTAATGGTGCTGGAAGAGGAAAAAGATGCCAAAACCATTTCTGACGAGCGAAAACTGGAGCACCGCACAGATCGGCTTCAGTCCGATGCCCGGGTATCCCTGGACGATTTGTTCAGTCAGATGAAAAAAGGAGAGATCAAGGATCTCAACATAATTATCAAAACCGATTCCAATGGTTCATTGGAAGCATTAAAACACTCCCTGACCAAATTGGCCCATGAGGAAGTCCGTATTAATGTAATACACGGAGGAGTAGGAGCTATTACCGAATCTGACGTGGTTCTGGCTGCAGCCTCCAACGCCATAATAATTGGCTTCAACGTTCGTCCCGATGCCAAGGCCAAACGCAAAGCCGTTCAGGAGCAAATTGACGTAAGATTATACCGGGTAATCTATCATATCATAGAAGATATCAAGGACGCTATGTCAGGGTTGCTTGAACCCGAATATGAGGAAGTTTTCCTGGGAAGAGCCGAGGTAAGAGCAATCTTCAAGATTTCCCGCATCGGAGTTATCGCCGGCAGTTATGTTCAGGAAGGAAAATTGGTCCGTAATGCCAGCGTCAGGGTTATTCGCGACAATGTGGTGATTTACGAGGATAAAATCGACACTTTACAACGATTCAAGGATCAGGTTACCGAGGTAAGCGCCGGTTACGAATGCGGCATACATATCAGTAAATTTCCGGGAATTCAACCCGGTGATATATTGGAAGCCTACACTCTGAAGGAAGTAAAACGAGAACTGGATTTACCTGGATAAAAGAACGAGGAGCATCAATGCCAAGTTTTCGGATGAAAAGAGTTTCTGAACTGATTAAGGAAACTCTGGGAGACATTTTAATAAAAACAAAAGATCCCCGCATCGGTTTTTTTACCATTACCAACGTGGACGTTACGTCTGACCTTAGTCTGGCAAAAATTTATGTGAGTGCTTTTGAAGACGAAGAGAAAAGAAAAGAAACCCTGGAAGGCCTTAATTCAGCTTCGGGTTTTTTACGTAAAGAGCTGGGCAAACAGATTCGTTTGAAAAAAACCCCGAAACTGGTTTTTTACTTCGATCCGGGAATCGAGAGAGGTTCTAAAATTATTGAAATAATTAACAAAGTTGTTTCCCATGAAGAAAAGGAAAATTAGTTTTATTGTAAAACTAAATCATGAAAAATAAACAAAGAAGAATGATATGTTATGAGTCCCGATAAAAGAGAAGAACTGAAGAAGTTTGGAAAAGACCTGGAAGAATTGATTGACGCTTCCAAGACTATATTGTTAATGCCCCATGTAAATATGGACGGCGATGCTCTTGGTTCCACCCTGGCATTCTGGCATTTATTGAAAAGCAGGGAAAAAGCTCCCTATATTTTCACCACCGATGATGTACCTCATGTTTATCAATTTCTACCCGGTGTGGAAAATGTCAAACATAACCTCCCCGATTTTGAATTCGACTGCGCAATTTTATTTGAGTGTCCTGATTATTCCCGCAGCCCTGCCAGAAACGACTTCAGAGCCAAAAAAATTGTTAATATAGATCATCACCCCGACAATAAATATTATGGTGATTTAAATTTTGTTGACGAGCAATCTTCATCTATCGGCGAATTCTTATTTGAAATGCTTATGGATCTGGAAAAGAAACTCCCCTATGAGGTGGTAATTAATCTTTATGTTGCTGTATTCACCGATACCGGTGGCTTCCAGTTTGCCAATACCACCCCTAATACCCATCAGGTAGCAGCTAAAATGCTGGATCAGGCAGCTATACCTATTGAAGAAATAAGCCGGAAGGTTTTTCAGGAAAAAGATCACAACGTAATGCAGTTATTGGGGCGTCTGATGAACACTGTCCAGGTTTACGAGGAAGGTTTCGCCGTTAGCTTTCTGCCCCGTTCTTTTATTAACGAGTTCGGGGTCAGCGACGCCGATGCTTCCAATTTTATGAAAGATTTAAATGCCATCCGTGGAGTTCATACCTTTGTAATATTCAAGGAAGACGAGCAGGGCCGCGTAAGGGTAAGCATGAGATCCCGTGATATCCCCATTAACGGCATAGCCAAATGCTTCGGAGGCGGAGGCCACAGCAGGGCAGCTGGTTGTACCCTGGAAGGCAATTTGAAAACTGTCAGCGAAAAAGTCATACAAGCTCTGAAAGATAAACTGAAAACTCATAAACCAGTTCATTCCTGACAATAAGCCCGAAAGGGCTTTTTTTAATTGTATATAAGGATATATTATGACAAACAGTTCTATAAACATTTCCAAATTATTGAAAGTATATCGGGCTTTCATTGAAAGAATTTTTTTTTCCAACTCAAAATTTTTCCTTGTGGTTTCTTATCGCAAAGACAGGGCATTCTGTTGTTTTGATTCTGACTGGAAGCTTATATACCGTATTGAAGAAAGCCAGTTGAAAAACCAGGGGTTTCTGGATTATAAATGCTGCGTCCTGAATAGCCTTGATGAGCTGATTATTGCCAGCCAGACACACGACAGCCCAGTGATTTTTTTTAAAATTGATGAGTACGGAAATTTCCACCAGCTGGGCGAACTGAAAAACTTCCCTCTGATTCAAAGTTTGACTGTTGATTCTGTTAATAATTTTTATATTCACTCTCCTGAAATGGATTCCCCAATATGTAAATATTCTTCTGGTTTTTTACATCTGAAAGATATTGGAGAATATGAAAAACTGAGAAAAACGGTAACTCAAAAAATTGGTATTCTTACTTCTGACCAGAATAATGTTTACTTTGTTCATGAAAACCAACCTCGACATTTGGAAGTTTACTCTCAACAGGGAGAATTTATAAACAAAAAAGAAGTCAACCCTGGTTTCCAGTATCTGGACATAACAGTTTTTGAAAAAAATTTATTTTTACTGGCAATGGAACCTGATTTCAAAAGCCGGTTTGTGGAGAAAACTTCCCTTGAAGGTCCAGAAAATCAAATATTCAGAATGAAGGATTACACCCAGAGTATTACCGTGGACAACAGTAAATCATTGATCGGGTCACATACCCGTTTTTCCATCTGGTATATGCTTAGCTCGCTGAATATATATGGAGCCCAGACCAGAATTTACAGGCAGAAAACAGGCTGACTATGGAAAACAATATTAAGAAGAAAGATAATAATATAACTCATTATGCCAGATTTATCCCCTGGTTAATAGTAATTGCATTTATCATAAGATTGGTGGAATTGGGAAGCAAAAGCTTTTTTGTTGACGAAGGGGTTACTATATATACCAGCAGTTATCCTCTGGGGAAAATCCTGCCTCTTATGATGAAAATGGGCGAAGTCCACCCTCCCCTATACTTCTGGTGTATACATTTATGGAAAGCCGGCTATGGAACTTTTCAGTTTCTTTCTCTGGAAGCCTATATGCGGTTGTCGTCGGTAATTTTCGGGGTTCTTTCTGTTTATTTCACCTGGCTGCTGGGTAAAAAACTGTTCACCAGGCAAACTGCTTTCACTGCCACATTTTTAATTACTATCTCCACATTTCATGTTTTCTATTCCCAGGAATTAAGAATGTATGCTCCCCTGCTATTTCTATTCTGCCTTTCTTTATACTTGTTCCTGAAATTATTGGAAAAACCCGGTTACCTGATTTGCAGCCTGCTGGTTGTATCTCAGGCGCTGGCATTTCATATTCACTATTTCGGTTTGTTTATTCCCGCCATTGAAATAATGTTTCTGGGTTATCTCTTCTTATTGAACCATTTTAAAAAAAATAAAGAAGATAAACGGAATATAAATGAAGGTGAGCTTTGTGTTACCTTTCAAAAACTGGTACAGGATTTATCATTACTGATGAACCGGCTGAAATGGGTCCTGGCTTCCCTGGGCCTGTCTTTAATGATTTTCAGCTGGTGGGTTCCTTTCCTGCTGAAACAAACCGGCCACCAGGATCTTGGCTTAAGAAAAAATCCCGATTTGCTGATGATACTTGAGCTGTTTTCCCGCCTCTCTTATGGTGAACAGGTAACCCAGCCTGAATTTTTCGGAATTAACCTTTTTTTATTATTATCTATCATTCCAATTGCCCTGGTTATATATACCCTGTTTTTAAAACCCCTGGCCGGGCAGTTTCTGATAATACTCTGGCTTTTTACCCCCCTGACAATTATCCTGATTGCCGGCCTTACACATTTTCATATGTTTGAATATATGTATTTTTATATAGTTACCCCGGCGCTATGGTTACTCATATCTTCGGGCCTGAGTAAAATGAAAATGAAATATGTGGCAAGCTTGTTGTTAATTTTAATAATGGTTATGAATATGTTCACCTTTAATAATTATCAGAATTCTTCCTATTACCAGCCCCAGAATTGGCGCAGGGTGGCTGAATATGTATCAGATAAGCTGGAACCCGGAGAAATGGTAATTATCCACCCTTCCATGATGGCCATGCCTTTCAGTGTTTATTTTAAAAACAACCGAAGAATCATGCCCATGGACAAACCCGATTTAAACCGGTTAAAACCCCAGATGTATGGCTCCCGGGGTATATGGGTTGTGTCCACTCTTAACCACCCGGCGGTTACAAAATATAAACTGCTGCATTTTCTGTCATCTTATTATAAACCTTCGAAAGCATATATCACAAGCAGTTATAACCCTGCCGACATTTTGGTTGCGATTTATTTCGATTTCACTCGACAGGATAAGAATAAACAGAATAGAACTATTAAACAACAGTTTCATAATTAAGGAGTTATTTTTATGATAAGACCAGCTATTGCCATGGTTGAATTTTTAAGTATGGCCAAGGGTATAGAAGCCTGTGACGCCATGTTGAAAGTAGCCCCGGTTGAAGTTATTGAAGCTCACCCTGTCTGCTCAGGCAAATATTTCGTAATTATAACCGGCGACGTGGATGCGGTGCAGACGGCGGAAGCTGAAGGCAGAAGAATCGGACAGCATTTTGTGGTGGATTCTTTTGTGATTCCCAATGTGGACCCCCAGATATATCCTGCCCTTAAATCAGCAGTGGATATTAAAGAGTTACAAGCCATGGGAATTATCGAAACCTTTTCTGCAGCAGCTTGTGTGAGGGCGGCGGATGAAGCTGTCAAAACTTCGGCGGTAACGCTTCTGGAAATACGCCTGTGTATGGGAATGGGAGGAAAAGCCCTGGTAACCATGACCGGAGATGTGAGCGCAGTAGAAGCTGCAGTGAGGGCCGGAGTTGATGAAATAGTCAACGATGGGACGCTGGTAACTTCTGTGGTCATTCCCAGCCCACACGAAGACATGAACAAACTTCACGTTTAAGGTGATTAACATGAAAAGAATTTTTTTAATAACTTTTTTGATATTATTTCTGCCCTTGGGGGCAATGGCGGAAAAGATTAAAGTTTTTCACAACCAGAAAGAAGTACCTGTTAAAACCAGAAATATTGACGGAGAAATATTTGTTTCTTTATCTGATTTAGCTAAAATTCTATCTCTTGATATATTTTTTGAACCTGCCCGCTCCCGTCTTGAAATTCAAACAACCGAAGCTGAACTTAGCCTGACGCCGGGTAAAGAAGCAGTTGAAAAAGGTTTCACAGGCCAGGTATTATTGCAGGCTGAAAACAAACTTGAATTTCCTGTAAAGAATGTAGAAGTTAAATTGTATCAATCTAAACAAGAAGTCACCGATGAAATTGCATTGAGCATGTTTAAAAACATGGCTCTTCAAAAAAACAACAATTATGAACAGGTTTTTGGCCTGGTAAGACACGACAGGACCGATACTTCCGGAAGGTTTTATCTACAGCCGGTTCCTCCCGGGACATATGAAATAACTGCAATTTATTATTTCAATGGAGGAAAAAGGGGGCGGTTCTGGCGAAAGAAAATTATAGTAAAAGATGACAATTTGAGTGAGGTCCTTTTAAATTGGCAAAATTCTTATCAATTTGAAATATAGAAAGGGCTTTTTTGGAGTATAACATTGAAAAGGGTTCCAAGATCAGCTAGAAAATATACAACCATATTGTTAGTTATTGCCATTATTCTGGTCGGGTTATGCCTTTCCACAACTATAATGGAAGCCAGCCGTTTATTTCCCCTGGACGGTTTTCCCAATAACCTTGTTTTTGCTGTCATAATTTTTACAATTCTGGCTATCATCATGGAATTCACAGCTGTGGAAATCCCCCAGGCGGGATACCTTTCAAGTTCTTTCATTGTATATTTCGCTTTTTTTGTCCATTTTGAGTTTTACCTTGCTGTTATAATCGCAACGATTGCATTGCTGGCGCGAACCTTGATTACAAGCAAACAGTTACACTGGGTAAAAAGGGCTGATTTTTCCACAAACATCATCAGTGTTACCATAGCAGCCCTCATTTTTGATGTGGCAAATAATTCAATGCCATTTTTAAGCCTTCAGAATATCGGAGCAATGTTCCTCTCTCTCATTGTTTATTATTTCATGGATTTTTTCCTGGCTAAAACCACAGTCAGCTTATACACAGAGGAAGTTGAACGGGAATGGTCACGGGTACAGAAAAAAAACCAGCTCCTTTCTTTGCTTATAGCTCCTGCATCGGTAATACTCGCAGTTGTAACCGATTTAAACATTTTCCTGGTGCTTCTGGCAGCGCCACCTCTTTATGTAATACAGCAGGTTTACAAGTTCAACATTCGCGACGTTCAGCTTGTGGACCAGGAAAAATTGCAGAAAGATATAGATAAATTAAATCGGCAGGTAAAAAATAAGAACGAAGCTGTGGAGGAGCTCAGCGAGGATCTGGATAGAAAGATTGAGGAGCAGGAAATTCTGGTGGAAATGGGTGAGGCCCTGGGAACCAGTGTTAATACCGAGAGTACCCTTGAAATTATAGTTTCCATGATCCGAAAAATGATCATATATCAATCCTGCGTAATTTTTCTGATAGAAGATGGCGCCCTGGTGGCGGCAAAAAGCGTAACTCCCTACAAAGATATTCTGGAATATTCGTCTCTTTTGAAATTGGAAGAGTCAATAATTAACCTGGTAGTCCAGAACAAGAAACCGATTTTGATTCCCGATATGCAGAGTATGAACGAACAGCGGATTTTCAAGAACGAACGTTCTGTAATTTGTGTCCCCCTTATTGTAAAGAACGAAATTATCGGCGTGGTATATGTGGGCGGCAAGGATTCGGGCACCTATAACGAGGAACACCTTCACCTGTTGACCATACTGGGCAACTCCGCATCCAACGCTATTCAGACAGCACAGTTATACGAACAGACCGAACAGAAAAATAATGTGCTGGAAGCATTAAACACCCAACTTGATTCCAAAGTGCATTCTTTTGAAATGCTTCTGGATATTGGACAGAAACTGAGTAGTTCGCTGAATATAGAGGAAGCCCAGAAAATAATCATCGATGGCCTGGAAGATATGTTCAACTATCAATCTGCCGCAGTTTTTCTCATAAAAGAGCACGACGGTAATTTTGTGCTGGTTCCTACCAAATTCCGCTCGCCCTACGAACTTTTCTTTGAAAACCTGGAGTTGCCACTGGATGATCAGAAGAATATAATGGGCTGGCTGGCTCATTACCGCAAACCCCTTCTTCTGGTTGATACCCGTGATACTAAAATTCAGACAATTCTTGAAAACGAACGTTGCGTCATGGTAGTTCCCATGATTGTTGAAAATGAAATAACCGGTGTTATTTACGTGGGCCATTCCCAGCCCGATTTCTACAACGAAGATGCCCTGAGCCTGCTGGAGGCTGTGGCGCATAACTCTGCCATGGCAATCAAAACCGCAGAAATTTTCGAACGCACTGCCATAAAAGCGATAACCGACGGACTTACAGGCCTGTATTTGCATAGATATTTTCAGGAAAGGCTCAGCGAAGAACTGGAAAGCGCCCGTCGCAATAATACACCTCTGGCCTTGGTAATGATCGACGCCGATCATTTCAAGGCTCTGAACGATACAATGGGCCACCCCGAGGGAGATGCCTGCTTAAAAACCCTGGCAGATTTGATGAAAATGTACACCCGGGATACAGATATCGTCTGTCGTATCGGCGGTGATGAGTTTACAATTCTTTTAAAGGAAATAGATAAACGAAATGCAGTACAGAAAGCTGAAGCAATAAGGCAGGCAGTCCAATCCAAATTCCATAACAACCCAGTCCAAATTACCACCAGCATAGGGCTGGCGTGTTTCCCCGAAGATGCCGATAACAAAAAAGATTTAATCGCAGCTGCCGACGCTGCTCTTTATAAATCAAAGAAACTGGGCAGAAACCGGGTTTCAGTAGCCACAGGCCCGGTAACAGACAATTATAAAAAAGAGCCCCTTCCCAGAGATTAAGTTAATTGCTCTGACAGGTTGACCTGTGAGCCAGAAAAGGGGTGAAATACCAGTAAATTAAAATGGCGAACATATTTACCCTTTTTAAAAAGAGCGCCTGCGCCACACCCACCATGAATTTTGCATACCCACATACCTTGGGGCGTGAGCACCCGGATTTTTGCCGGTTGAAAAACTATAATACGAACAATAAATTCCCCAATTCTTAATTGGGTGTTAAAGAGATCACCACCCATCCTGGGATGCTCGCGATGACGAAATTCGGGCAGGTTCCCCAACCCCACCTACTTTTGCCAATTCAAAACCTTTTTTTTATAGGCTCACATTAAAAATATACTAAAAACCCGCTCTCCTTATTTCTTTAAGGATTCAATTGCTGCGCCGGCGTTCTCAGGCAGCCCTCGTTTCACTGCGGAACTCGAGTGGTGGTATTCTGTCGGAAATTACCCCAGGTTTTCCCTCGCTGATTACGTTTTCAAAACCTGTTTTTTTCAAGAATCGTTGAAGTATTTCGAGAACTAGTATATTACCCTACTAAAAAAACTGGTATTCTCACAAACCGAAACATAAAAACTATAATTGTAGAATTATAGTTTAAGGAAAAACTATTTTATTTTATTGAAGAAACTTGTGGTGTTCATAAATGAAGGGAACATTTTTCTTCGGCTTATGGGCGGGTGGGGCTTGGGTTTGAAATGAAATATTCTCATGTGCATTGTTTCTGGCTTGATTATTTCGTCAAGACGGGGTGTCTGATTAAATCCTATGGGCCCCTCAACATTCCCCCTGAATTTGGGTTCCATACTGGTGAACTTCACCAAAAATCACCTCTATCTATATCTAGTATAACCAGCATAACGTATTACAGATACTTTGTCAACACAAAGACAGTAAAATTACAGAAAATCAAATTTAAATTACATAATTTCAATTTTTGAGGTATTAA
>CAZSLZ010000060.1:0-18696 GCA_964607865.1 uncultured bacterium | reverse complement strand
TGTTAACAATTATTAAATTAAACATATAAAAATAGAAGGCTTTTACTGCCTTCTATTTGTTGAATTAAACTGTCTGAGTTTATCGGGTTTTCATCACTTCATAACCGGTGGGCCACCAGTCCCAGGTTTTGTATTCTCTTCCGTCGCGGTAGTAAACCGACTCGAAATTCCTGTGAGTTGTGGCAATTCTCTGAATATTCAACTCACTGACAGGAGTCAGCTCTTCTATTTCACAACTGGCATTGGAGTTTTTGTCCTGCCATACATACAAGCCCTCCAGCTCAGCTCCTTCCACCCAACCGTTTTTATCGGCATCCAGAACCTCGGACATTTTTGCATAGCCATCACTGTAACCGCCGGCAGTCCCAAACAGGTCGTTGGCGCCACGTACGGTTCCATTGGCATCAGGCATAACCAGAAGCCCATCGTTTGCGCCCAGCCATTCGCAGAATTCTACCCGGTTATCGCCGGTAAGGTCGAAATAACCGGTTCTTTCTCCATAGAAATCGGGAGCATGGGGAGTCCATTCGTTGCGGTTGGTATCTACAATACCATCGTTATCAAGATCAAGAACTATAGGGGACCAGTTCCTGGCGCCGACTATGGAATAATTTACATTTCCAATTTTCATCTTCTTTCCGACAAGGCCCCGGGCATAACTGCCGTTGAAAAAGTTACCATAATTGTGAACACCGGATTCATTCCGGGTGCTGAAAACACTTACCACCTGGGCTGTTTCGATGTCAATCAGGAAACTTTTATCAATGAGTTCCGTATAGGTTTTGCCTGCCCTGCCACCTGAATAAGTCCAGGAATCAGTATCAGTATTATAATAGTAACCTGTTCCACCTTCACTGCAATAATTATAGGCTTTATCTGTAATTCCCATTATATCCTGAATTTGCCTGTCAATTTCCTTCATCTGCTCAAGGGTAAAATAATGGCCCATCAACCCAATAAAATAATCATTCAAACCCCAGAACCCGCCATAACCGGAGTAACCCCCGAAACTACCCACAGCTATCGCATCCTTGTTTAAATCAAACCTGGGTATTTCTTTCTCTGAATCGGACACACCGGCAAAAACAACCTGGTAGCTGAAAACCATCAGTAACAATGCCAATGTAATAATAAAAAATTTTCTCATAAATCTGCCTCCCCATTTCATATCATTATAATTATAACTCAAACTGTATTAAATGTCTATGTTTCAAATATTAAGGTTCTATAATATTAATAAACAATAATAATTCTCGAATAAATTAAATCTTACAATCAGTTAAAAAACAGATGTTCAATTAAGATTTTCAGGCCAATAATTATTAAAATAATGCCCCCTGCCATCTCTATTTTCTTCTCATGGAAATGGCCGATACTCTTGCCCAGATACACTCCAGAGAACGACAAGATAAAAGTAACCAGCCCAATAACAATTACAGGAAACAGTATATCCACATTCAATAATGAATAGCTGAAACCCACAGCCAAGGCGTCGATGCTGGTGGCAAGTGACAGGATAAACAGAGTGCAAATATTCAGTGGGTCAGCCTTTTCTTTTTCAAGCTTGCCCGATTCTACAATCATTTTTATGCCAATGAAACTTAACAGGCCAAATGCAATCCAATGGTCAATAAGAGAAAACAAATGAGAAAACTGTTTGCCGGAATACCAACCCAGGATAGGCATAAAAGCTTGAAACAACCCAAAAAAGAATGCTATTTTCAGAGCGTATCTCTTTTTCATTTTCTTTATTTCCAGCCCGCTGGCAATTGAAACGGCAAAAGCATCCATGGCAAGCCCCACAGCTATAAAGAATATTGTCCAGAAATTCATATGCTAACCCTGAAATTTTCGGCTAAACTTCACGACATTTGCCGTCGATACCTTTAAAAAAACAAAAAGATTGCCACACACCAGAATCCTGATGTGTGACAATCTATCAAAACAAATTATTTCTATTAAATTTTAACTTCTCCTGATATAAAATACCAGTCTGAAGGGTCAGCTTTGCCTTTCAGGTTTCTGACACACTGGCCGGGATAAAACTTACTGTAACCGGTTCTTATGTCAAAAGTCTTGGCATTATACCTGAGTTCTATATCAAGTTCGTTGCCCATATCGGTTCCCCAGGTACCGGTGGGGTCCTGCAGAAAAACAGTACCATTCTTTTTATACCATGCATCCCGGGCCTGGGCCAGGTTGAACATATGGTACCCACCATAAATATAGAAATTTTTCAACGGAAAAACCTTGGCAGAAAAGTTCAAATCCCTTACATTACGGTAACCGATAAGATCCATATAGCCAAAATATATATGGTTTTTCTGATAGAACACATCATAAGTTTTTGTGGTTCCGTCATTTGGGTTGGAATCACCCGACAAATAATCATAACCAATTGCAAAAGTGGGTTTGCATTTTGTCTTATTCATTTTATATTGCAACTCTGACATAAAGCCATATGCAGATCGTCCCCTGGTGCCATCTCTTCCAAACTGATAAACCCCAGTAAGATCATAGCCAAAATCACCCATGGCGTTCTTATGCCTTAATCCGGTGGCCCTTATAATACTCAGCTCCCTGCCGACACCACCCTTTTCTTCGTACTTATTCAAAAAGAAACCATCCACCAGCATTTTTTTCTTAGGCTTCCAGCTGGAATAAACTCCATAAAGATAATTGTCGTTGGCATTGGGGTTATGATAAGGTACTTCCTTCAGGGCAATCACATCAGTTTTAATTTTATTTACATCTGCGGTGAACCTTAACCCGTCAAATTTAAGCCCTTTCTCCCCCCAGGGGCGATGAGCTATCAACCTGCCATTACCCAGAATAATTTCCTGGCGGCCAGCCCTCAACTTATGTTTTTTGCCAATATCGGCATACAACTGTTGCATTTCCAGGCTTTCAGGTTTCTTACTATCCTTGGGTTTTACATATCTCAATTCTAAAAACAAAGGCACGTCATTAAGATTATAATCCATAAGAAATTGATATTTATGGCCCCAGGTACCCTTGCTGTCATTCCTGGCCGAGTTAAAATCGGTATTATTTCTGTGTTCATACCTGCTTCTTAACTTCACCTTCATTTTCAGCCTGTTTTTTTTTTCTTATCTTTGGTATCGCCTGATTCACTGTCTGCCAGCACCACTCCCTCATCCTCAGAAGACAAATCAGTGGCTTCCAGTAAATTATTGGACTGCTGGTCTTTTTTCTTTTTCAAAACAGCTGTCGGGGCTGCGATAGCTTCCGAAACCAAAATAAGGCAGGCAAATACTATCAAAAGCCCAATTACTTTTTTCATTTCTTTCTCCTTAACAATAAATTCTATTCTGTTTCCCAAAAGTCCGTCACATTTCCATATCCCGTTATGCCGTCATTGCGAAACTCGGAGGGGAGGCAATCTCAATTTAGATCTTGTTTATTCCTAACCCGCATACCCGGGTGGTACAGAGATCACCACGTCGGCTTGTGGACTCCTCGTGATGTCGATTTTTGTGTAGATTTCGTTTTTTCTTTCAAAAATCGTTGAAGTTTTTTTGGAATTAACATTTATTTTATTCTCTTATTTTCATATATACCCAAATAAGTAAATTTTAGACACTTTATAAAAAAATATGATCTTTAAATAAAGATCATATTTTATCATTCTATGTATTATATTTCTGAGTTATACGGTAGCGCCTACTTTTCTCAGCCTCCGAGCTATGGCTTTATGCCCTCTTTTTTCTGCCAGATGTAAAGGCGAGTCGCCGTAATGATCCCTGCAATTAACATCGGCATCATTTTCAATAAGAATTTTTGCAATTTTTCTCTCTCCGCGGTATGCGGCCCAGTGTAATGGGGTTTCACCGTGCTTGTTTCTTACATCCACCAGATCCGGGTTGTCCTCAACCAGCATTTTTATCTTTTTCGAGTTGCCCTCTCTTATTAGTTCAAAAACTTTCTTTTTTTTCATTGAATATATCATTCCTCTCCTGGATATTATAGTTGAATTAAGCAATCGTGAGTAGTTTATTCAGCATTTTCTTTGCTTCCTTGTCATCCACATCTGCAACACTGCTGATGGTATTGCAGAACGATTCTTTAATCTTTTTTAATAACTTTTTTTCGTTCTTGGATATTCTTTTTTTCATTTTTTTCATGTAATTGAGATCTCTTAATACTTCAGCCACATCAAAAATGTTACCGCTTTTAATTTTACTCAGTGACTTTTTATATCGTTGATAAGCCCCGCCTTTGAAAGACTTGAAGGAATAGCCTTCATCTTTCAAAATTTCCAGCACCTTGAAAAATTCGTTACTGGGAATCATCTTCTGAATTAATGTATCTGAATCAGTACTCAACATAACCTTCAGGTTTTTGGCATCAAAAGTAAAAGTAGAAAACTTGCACTTCTTTCCCAGCACCTTTTTCGTTTTGTTATTCCCTACATAGGTTCCAATTCCATAAAAAGGGTGAAATACCTTGGCCCCTACTTTCATTTTCTCTGGATCAAAATCCCAATTCTTGATACTGCAGTTAATTTTATTGTTCTTTTTCATCATTTTGGCGTCAACCATATTTTCTGACTTACTAGTTATTTTACTTCCTCCTCTCATCAAGTGAAACCGACTGAAAACTTCCGAAAAATCGCTTTTTTTAAGTATAATCGGGTCTATTTAATCAGTCTTCATCAAGTCTATATTTATTATACCATAAATGAATAAATTTTGCAAGTCTAACATCATTTTTTTACCCTTTATGATAAAGTTTGTTCATTATTTCACATTCATATTTCTTTGGTGGGGTATAGAACGCCATCCATCCGGCAGATGCTGGCGATGACGAGAATTAAAGACAGAAACAGCACCATGTTATGCAATTTCCATTAAATGCAGGCAAAACAAAAGGCTCCGTTATTGTTACGAAGCCTTTATTAAATAGTCGCAATAAACCTGAATCTATTTGCCTGCTGGTTATTGTGTTATTTACTTTTTACCTGCTCCATAGCTTTGTCAACAGGATATTCATTTAACAACTGTTGAAAGTCTTCACCCACCACAGTTTCCAGTTGTTTAATAACTATGTCAATATCCCTTTTGTTTCTGGGTATATTTTCCAATTCACCAAAAAAAGTATTTAAAATACCAGGGCCTTTTTTGTCAGCAATCATTTTTATGAAAGCTGAACCTATAAGATAATCCACCTGGGTGGGTTTATCTTTCAGCACATCCGCTGTTCTGGGTAGTTTGCCCTTGGTTACGTCCTTAACTTGCTTGACTCTTATCTTATAGGGTTGATATTGATGTTTTGGGAAATACATCTGAAGATACCTGTGAGCCATGTAGTCGGTAATTCCTATTGCCAGCCACTCAAATTTGTCCTTTTCCTTGAAGTATTCGGTGGTGCTGTGAAAAGCTATGGTATGGGGGATATAATAATCCAACTGCATATTGAAGTTTTGTAATTCCTCGATCTTTTTCACTTTTACTGGGAAGGTGAATATATTATGTTCAAAAGTGCTCTGATAATTTCTGAAGCTTTCATCGTATTCATCCCCTGCCTTGTAAAGCAGAACATGGATGGGTTGGAAATCTTTGAATCCCATACTGTCGCTTATCAGGGTCTGGAACGCCTTAACTTTATCGACCACCTGCATTACCATTTTTGAATCGATATCTTCTGAAAAATAGACCCTTACCTTTTCAAATTTCTCATGTTTTAAATCCAGGGCTGAATCAGACATAAACACAGTTTCTTTTATTTTTTTACTTCCTTTCGGAGTTTCCAGCAGTAATTTAGCCCGGGACTCATTTCCCCGCTCGTCCAGAGCTTTGATATAGAGATAGCCTACCTGTTTTTCATTTTTAACATTAATGCTGAAACTCTCAATTTTAGAATCATAAGCTCCGTCTACTGCATCGATGTGATTGAAACTGGCGGGTTCCACCATCTCGAATTTTTCTACATTCACAAATGCATACAAAACATCTTTTATATTGGAATCATAGTCTTTCACGATACCCTCCACCATAACTCCATCATTGGTTCGTTTAATTTCGTTTATTCTTATTCTGGGACCCCGTTTATCATCACCGGGTTTGACAGTTTCCGCAAATAAACTGGTTGTAGTAATACTGACAATTAACATAACTGCCAGCAGAAATAATTTTTTTCTGGTCATAATTTCCTTATATCCTCCTAAAATATTATAGAATCACTCAAATATATTTTAAACCATATTGGATTTACCCTTTATTTTACAGATTATTTTTCTTTGATGGTGAAATGGGCTTCGGCACTTCTTCCACCCAGATCAGGAAAATACATTAACTCCGCCCTTGCAGGCAATACCGTAAACCGGCCCGGAGTCTCAGCCCGCAGCCTGTAACGGAAAGTCTGTTCTCCACCGGGAAAATCAGTGGCAAAAAATGCTACTTTTTCATCCCGATATTCACGGTGGGAATACCACCAATTCCAATATTCCGATTCTTCCTTAACAGCTTCGCACCCTGCAGGTTTAAAATCTTCAATCATCACATATTCATTGCCACCTGCCGATTCCACACTCAGTTCAACTTCAATAATATCCTGGGGTTTTAACTCGATTTTGGTTACATCCTTTAAAGGAACCAGTTTATCTTCTCCCCTTACCACCACATTATATTGTTTTTCCAGGTCTGTTTTATTCATAGCCTTTTCCCTGGTATCCAGTGGCTGGACAAGGTAATATTTTCTGGTTACCTTGATGCCATTATTCATACTTTTTTCCAGGTTTTCCGGGGAAAAATAACTCAGGGCATAACTGCCATAAACCCTGCCCGGGCCTATCTTGGCTATTCTTATTTTATTTTCTCCGGTTCTTATCATATCCACGGGAATTTTCACATTAACTCCTCCGGAAGAGATGTTTTTCTTTGTCATATTGTACTCGCCAATTGTGTTATTATTGAACCATAGAGTGGCTGTAAACTCTGGAGTCATCTCGCCGGTCTGTTTTACATACTCCAGAATAGCCAGAACAGCCATAGCTGTGTCCTTAGTGGAGTTCCAGCGATTACCTCTTCGGGAAACCGCCAGGTATCTGACTCCTTTTTCCACCAGCGGGTTGTTTCTGTCAATCTCAAGAAACGCCTGAATTACAAATGAAGTGGTTTCTACCGGGTTATCAGTCCAGGAATATTTGCCCTGGCCTTTCCAGTAGGCAAGAGTTGAGCCCAGCTGGGCGCTTTTTTCCAGTTCCTTGATAAGAGTGCCGGATTCCTCAAACATCTCGCTGCGATGCAAAGCTATAGCCAATATGGCTTTTGAGTAATTATCCAGTTTTTCTCTTTTTTTGAAAACCTCTGCCATTTTTTCCTTTTCGTAAACCTGGGCTTCAGAAAGTGCAAAAAGAATATAGGCTTTTGTTTTCAACTCCATATCCTTCTTATAATTATTGAGCAACCAATTTACGCCATCATTAATTACCGATTCTTTAATATCATAATTGGATTTCTTGGCAAGAGAAAGCCCATAGACCGCATATGCGGTCATAAAGGGATGAGATTCGTCGTTTTTCCACCAGCCCCATCCTCCATCAGAGTGCTGATAATCGTATAAACGAACAAGCCCTTTTTCCATCATTTTTGGCAATTCCTTCTGGAGTTTTTCGTTCTTTACCCCGAATTCACGCAGAGCTTTCTGAACCACAGCGTTGGGAATAAACCGGCTTAAAGTCTGCTCTGTACAACCGTAAGTATACTGAGCCAGATATTCAAGCGCACCCATCAGGGTGCCCGCCAGTGACGGAGAAATATTAACTGTCATGGAAGTGGAATTTCTATTAATATCTTCAGGAAAACTGGCTGTAAGTTCAATTTCATCCTCAGAACTGCCAGCATCGGCTACCAATTCTTCCACACCGTATGGATGAATTGGAATTTTCAGGGATACTGCATCGGATTCTTCAGTTGTGAGGGCCTTAACCAGGAACCTGGCTTCGCCGGGAACCGGCGCCACTATTTCCCAGTCTATACGGGCCTTCCCCTGAGCAGGGACTTCAACCTTTCGGTTGGTGTCGGAATTCAAACTCACCTGTTCCGATTCCAAAGACAGCTGCACTGTCAGATTCTTATCGGTATAATTATGAACTATACCCGAGATCACAGCCCTGTCTTTTTCCACCAGAAATCTTGGAGTAATCAACCGGATGAGTAGATCCTTGGTCACAATCACTTTATAATTATTCTGCCCTACCTCGGTTTTTTTGCTCACTCCCCGGGCAGTTGCCCGCCAGGTGGTAAGGGTATCGGGGAATTTAACCTGAACTTCTGCCATGCCCCTATGGTCAGTTATTATGTTGGAATTGAAATAGCAGGTATCTGGGAAGAATTCCCTTACAAAATCGGGTTGCTGCAGATTGGGCTCAGCAGCCATACTTTTTTCCCGCTTTTCCATAGGCGCCGGCGGCGGGGTACCTGCCGGAGCAGCTTCATCCGCCACATCTTCTTCATATCCATGGTAGTATGCATGAATCTGGGAAGAACTGGTTTGAACCTTGTTATAACGGTTTCCATAGAAATATTTCTGAATATTGGGCGTTTCATCCTCTTTGACAGCAAAGAGCGATTCATCGCTAACCCCCAGGGTAATCTGGCAGGAAACCGGAGTTCCGTCTTCTTTTACAGTTTGAAGTTTATAAGTTCCGGTTTGCCTTGGCTTATATTTCTCCCTGTCAGTCTTGATTTTTAAATTTACAAATTTATCTTTCGCTGGTATTACCACTGTTTCTGAAGTTGAGTTGAATTTTCCGTCCTTCCAGTAGGAAAGGGTGGCGAAAACATTGGGAGCATACTCCTGTTTTGCTTCAAATTCATAAACAATCACAGAATTATCCAGCTCAATCATTTTAGAATCATAAATCTTATCACCCTCAATTTGAAGCAGAGCTTTTCCAGAGTTATAAGGGTTGGTAACCATCAGGCGGACTGTATCGCCATAGTTATAAAAGTCCCTGTCGGCCTTGATTTCTATTGCCGATGCATTATACCAGTTATAACCTCCACTCTCGAAAGCATAAAAATTGGTGGCGCTGGTAACTTTATTTTCATATTCATCAATGGCCCGGGCATTAACAACAAACTCACCCGGTTTGTCGGGTATAAATTCCAGATATCCCACGCCGTTTTTGCCGGTTTCCACGGTTTCAGCCAATAATTGGGAAGATTCATATTCTCGCTTGTCATTGTTCCACAAACGGCGGGTTACTTCCATTTTTACGCTTTTGGAAACAGGTTTTTGCTGGTAATCTTTTGTTATAACTTTCATGCGGACTTTGTCTGCAGGGCTGTAAAAGTATCTGCCGGCTTGAAGATCAATAAAAAAGGTGCCTGTGGTAATCACCACACTGGCGCCTCCAGTTGCCTCGCGCCGGCTTTCATCCACCATTCTGACAACAATTCGGTAATTTTAATTATTCGGGGAATCTTCGGTTATAATTTCAACTTTTGCATTTCCGTCCTTATCTGTTATGCTCTCGCCCTGTTTCACAGTTTCGTTGTAAGTATTGTAATAAGGCCTGCTTCTTTTACTCCACCAGTAACCGGGGGTGTGGTAATGATAGTTGCTGCGAAGAATTTCATAATTGAATTTGGTATTGGAAACGGCGCCGCCGAAATAGTATTTGGCATTGATATTAAAGGTTACAGGCTGGCCCTGAAGGTAGTGTTCTTTTTCGGTGTTCACCACAATTTCGTATTCGGGTTTGCGGTATTCTTCAACATCAAAGTATCCGTATTGGTTCTGGTTTTCCCAGTTAACATAAATGCTATACCGCCCCAGCGGGGGTTCTTCCCCCAGATTCAGGGAATCGGAAAAGGCGCCGAATTCATCGGAGACAATTTCCTTCTCCAGAATTTTATCTCCCTTTGGGCTGTTAACAGTTACCTTAACAGTTTCATTCATAACAGGGCTCAACTGATTGTCTTCAAGGTTGCGTAATATTCCTTTTATGTAAACCTTTTGCCCCGGCCGGTAAATGGGCCTGTCGGTGAAAATATAACCTTTAAACTCCTTTCTTTCTCCGGTATGGGTGTAAGCCTCAAAAACAACTATACTGTCATCCTTCTCAATTAATAAATCTAAAGTCCCGCCATATCCTCGTTTTTCAAACAAAACCCCGGTATTTTTTCTTAAAATTCCGTTGGCGTCGGTTTTGCCAATTTTCATATAGCCCTGTTTCGACTTCATTTTCACAAGGGCATTACCTACAGGTTCAGATGTTTTTTTGTCCTGAACCAGAATTACAGCCTGATCGCCCACAGCTTTACTGACAGCCCCGATTCTGGAAATATGGAACCTGGCAGAGGTTTTACTGTCGCCAAATTCAATAAAAACATAATAATATCCGGGGGGCAGGCCTTTTAAAACTTGTTCTTTTTCCACATTAATCCAATGATTTTCATCGGGATAAAACCACTGCTTCAAATTAAATGTCTTATATGCTTTTTTCATGAAATCCCGATTGGCTTTTTCATCTGTCTGTTCCAAACCAGCTTCTTCCTGTTGTGCTGCATTTTCTATTCCCTCTGCATCTACTCTGTAAATGCGTATTTGATAGGGTATGTTAATTCTTTTTTTAATCTGGCTTATTTCAAGGCGATATTGTAATTTAATATCCTCACCGGGATAAACATTTGCATTATTAACCCAGATTCTGGAATAATAATCAATCTCTTTTTCGTTGCAACTACCCCCTGACAGAACAACTATAAAACTTATAAATATAAACAGAACTAGAAATAAAACCTTGTAACGGTGAAACATCCCATAATCCCCTTTCATGCGTTTTCAGCTGGTTTTAATTTTCGAATCATATAAAAAAACTCCTGTTGCTGGCTATTCTCATACAGAATTAAAAATTCACACAAAAAGGGGTCTGAAGGCTTTTAACGAATAACACCACAAATTTTCTACCGGTGGTTCTAATGAATATAGCATTTTTTACAGATACTTTTTTACCCAAGGTGGACGGAATTGTAACTTCAATTTTAAATACCAGCTGTGAGTTGCTGGATCGGAGCCACAATGTCATGATCGTAGCTCCCCGGATACGAAAAAATCAGGAAGAAATTATCAAAGAATACGATTCCCGTCTCCAACCTTACCTGATATCCGGTATAAATGCCCTGTTTTACCCCGAATACAGGCTTACCCCCCCGGTTTCCCCATGGATTGTTTCCAAATTAAAAGAATTCGGAGCAGATATAGTACATTTTCATACCCCCTTTACTATGGGCATGGAAGCGATTATTGCTTCCAGATGGATGAAACTGCCTCTAATAAGCACTTTTCATACTTATTTCTGCGAACCGGAATATTTAAAGATAGTAAAACTTCACTGGGTACCCGGGCTTGTTAAATTCGGATGGGTTTATTCCAATTTCTTTCATGATCGTTGCGACGTCACTCTGAGCCCCTCAGCTTTTACAGCCCGTGAGTTGGAACGCCAGAATATAAAATGCCCGGTGCAGATATTATCAAACGGAATCCCCCTGAAAACACCATTGAAATTAACACCTGAACAAATAAGAGATATAAAAGCCAGATACAATTTGAAAAATAAAGTCATGCTTTATATAGGAAGGGTATCTGAAGAAAAATGTATTGATGTTTTGATAAAAGCTACAGAAAAAGTGATAAAAACCAATAAAGATACTTGCCTTCTGGTGGTCGGCGGGGGCCCTGCAGAAACCAGGCTTCATCAACTGGTTAAAGCCCGGGGAATGGAAGATTCCATAATTTTTACCGGCCCTGTACCTAACAAGGAGTTATTGGCATCAGGGCTGTTTGAAATCTCCCGGTTTTTTGTAACTGCTTCAACATCGGAAAACCAGCCTATGACCATCATTGAAGCCTGCATGTTCGGGCTTCCGTTAATTGGAGTAAACGCAAAAGGTGTTCCCGAAATGATTAAAGAAAACGGTTTCATTGCTGAACCCGGAGATACGGAAAAAATTGCCGAATACATGGAAAAAATACTCAATAATGATGAATTACAGGCTGAGATGTCAAAAAAATCGAGAGTGATAGGAAAAAAATACGATATAAAAAGAACTACCGATTCCATGCTGAAGCTTTACACGAAGCTGGGCCAGGATAAATCCTGATTATTTGGAGCTCTTTTTCTTTTTTGAATTCTTATGTTTTTTATTGACAAGGTCCGGGTTGGCTTCAAAACTATCGTCCAACTCGGGTAAAAAATGATATAACCTGGCAGGGCGGTGCCTTCCTTCCACCTTTTTTTCTTCAGTTTTTTCCAGTATGCCCGAAGAAATGATTTTCTTTCGGAAGTTGCGTTTATCCAGGTCTTTTCCCAGAACCACTTCATAGGCATTCTGGAGTTCGGTAAGGGTAAATTTTTCTGGCATAAGCTGAAATGCCATATTTGTGTACATTATTTTATTTCTGAGGCGGTTCAGGGCATAGTTGAGAATTTTGTCATGGTCGAAAGCCAGGCCTGGAAGGTTATAAATGGAGTGCCACCGGACATCGCTGGCATCGGAATCGGGACGCACCACCAGGTTTTCTGATGAAACCAGGGCATAATAAGCAACGGTTATAATTCTTTTTCTGGGGTCCCTTCTGGGTTCGCCGAAGGTATATAACTGTTCTACATATACATCACTGACTCCGGTTTCTTCAAAAAGCTCACGTTTGGCAGCTTCATAAAGGGGTTCATCGTAATGGACAAAACCGCCGGGAATAGCCCATTTGCCCTTATATGGCGGTAATTTTCGCTTTATAAGCAATACCTTTAAATCGTCGTCCTGTATTGTAAAAATTACTATATCTACTGTAACAGCTGGTGTTTTATATTCTTTTTCCGCCATTGCCATACAACTCCCAATAAACAGACTGAAAATAATGAAATAATAATTGTTAAAAAACTCTTGAATCAATAAGGTTCCAACTTTATTTTGGTTCTTAAAAAATTTTTCCTTCTTTTAATATTTTTTTTATAAAATCATCAATCAATAACAAATTTACTTATGTTTAAAAGGTAAAATAGAAAAAATTCAGTATATAAATATATGTATGATTAAAAAAGGAGTTATTGCATGACCGCACGCAGAATTGTTATAAGGCATGATCACATCAGCGAAGAATTAACCGTTGTAAGAAGAATCCTTAAGGATTCAGCCATTACAGAGGTATTACAGTCAATTGACAATGGTTATTATGGTTTTACCCTGACAAATTTAAGAATTATTGAAACAGTGGAAGTAGCAATAGCAGTATTTATAGAAACTGCAAAACAGTTAAAAAATATCATACTTATGGAGCGGGGTTCAGGTTTTGCTGCCTTACAGGAACTATCCGGCGATGATATTCGTTTTATTAATATGTTCAGCGTATATACCTGCGCTACCGAATCTATTGAACAGGCTGTAAGCCTGAAACATTCCCTGGAACGTGAAATGTTCCAGGAACAGGAGAAGGATTCAGAAACTTTTAAAAAAAAGGTTCAGGATGAAAGCGTGGTAAAACAGGGAAGTACCTTCAAACTGAACGAAGTGGAAGAATTGATTAATTATCCCACGGAGATGCTGCCCAAAAAAATAATAAAAGATTACCTGAACTATCTAAAGTTTTACCGTGACCATCCTTCACCATTAAAGAAGGTGGACACTTCTGCCAAGGCTTTGAATTGTTCAATAGCATACTTTAAGTTATGGAAAAATTCCCTGGAAAAAATGATCAAGGATTCTTCATATGCACTTTATCGCGAGGCCCTGGAAGAAACCTACGTGAACGTCCTTAACAAGGTATATACCGGTTTTCACCATACAGCTGAAGATTATAGCGATAACAGCGAGTTGATGAAAATTGAAACCGGGGACGTCATAGGAAACCAGGACTATCTTAAAGCTGCTATGAAACTGGCACGGGATGTAGCCGGTTTTGATTTTAAGACCTGGCAGAATCCCAAACAGATTAATCCGGTGCTTTTTGCCATGGGTAATCCAGGTTGCGGAAAAACAGTAACCGCCCATGCTGTGGGAAATTATTTTCTGGATTTCTGCAAACAACGTAGTATTAGAGCACGGTTTGTAATAATAAGAAGAACCGACTGGGCATCGTCATACCAGAATGCCTCGGCAAATCAACTGATAGACATTTTCAAAAGAAATGTTCTTGATTTCCGGGGAATAGTGGGTATTTACTGGCCCGATATCGACACTGCCTTTGCCGCCCGTGGAGATTCGGGCTTGCGCAACGAGGAAAAAAATATTCTGGGAGCGGTCTTCGGGCTTTTTGACGGAACGATTCTACCCAAAAACGGGCAATGGTTTATGATGACCGATGCCAATTATTTGAATATGGACAAGGCCACTATCAGTAGAATAACCCAGGATCCATATTACGTGAAGGGGCCAACCACCCCCGAAGATTTTGTGGCTCTGTTCAGAGATGTAAAATTGAGAAAACACAAGGAATTTTTGCAATTGGATGAAGAAGGCTGGATTAAGTTTGGCCAGAAATGTGTTGACTGCAATTTGTCGGGGAGGAGTATTGAAAACATATCCCGCAAAGCAACAGCAATGATTGAGGATTTTGATTATCCCGAAGAATACTTTGAGTCGGACCTTGAAACAAAAAAGGAAATTATCCACAAAAAATCAAAAAGATTAGAAGTTGAAGCTCTCTTGAAACTGACTGATAAATATATTCAGTTCGAAAAAGAAGCAGAGGAGAAATCTTCAAGGCAAAAGTTCAAGGAAAGAGTTGAAGAAATCACCAATTATTTGTCTGCAGAAAAATTTGCCCGGGAATCTCTCAAATATTTATAATAAAGAGTGAGGTAACATGGAACTTGATATTCAAAAATTATTAGATCATATGATTACTTGCCAGGCCAGCGACCTGCACCTTTCAGCGGAGCAACCTCCCATTATGCGTATAAAGGGAAGATTGAAAAGATTAAGCAAGTATCCAAAACTTGAATCGGACGTTCTTGATAAAGCAATCATAAAATTGCTGAATGGTATTCAGAACGAACGGCTTTACACAAACAAGGAAGTGGATTTCTCCACTGAAATCAAAGGTAAAGCCCGTTTCCGGGGACACGTTTTTGTGGAGTTAAAATCTTTGTCAGCAGTGTTCAGAATGATTCCCAACAACCCCGGTTCCATGGAAGAACTGGGTGTCCCCATGGTACTCAGAGAGATTGCTTTGAAACCCCGGGGGCTTGTTCTGGTTACAGGGCCAACCGGATCGGGTAAAACTACTACTCTGGCATCGATAATTGCCTATATGAATAGAGCGCGAAACTCTCATATTGTAACTATTGAAGATCCTATTGAATATGTTTTTGAGAGCAAAAACTGCCTCGTACGCCAGAGAGAAATCGGGCAACATGCCATTACCTTCCCCAAGGCATTGCGGGCATCACTGCGACAGGACCCCGATATAATTATGGTAGGTGAGATGAGAGATGCGACTTCCATGGAAACAGTTATGGAAGCTGCGGAAACCGGGCACCTGGTTTTTTCCACCTTACATACCAATAACGCCCCTGATTCCATCCTCCGTATTCTCTCCTCATTTCCCAGTGAACAGAGTAAGCAGATCAGCACCCAGCTGGCCGCTGTTCTTATTGCAATCATGTCACAGCAACTATTGCCCCACAAGTCGGTGGAAAACCGCCAGGTATTAGCCACAGAGTTAATGATTACCACCCCGGCAATTTCAAATCTTATCCGGGAAGGCCAGGTTCATATGATAAGGAACTCCATTGAAACCGGTCATAAACACGGAATGCATACCATGGACCAGAACCTGAAAATCCTGTTGGACAAGGGTGAGATTTCCACTCAGACAGCATTACAGAGTTGCCTTGACCCCAAAAACTTCCGCAACCTGGTAGGCATAGATGGTATGGACCAAGGAGGCCGTTTCCACGGTGTAACACTGGAAAATTCCCCAAATGTTAATTACGGTGTAAGCACCCCTTCAAAACCTGCCAGGGTGGATGGAAAGACCCCCCCCCAGTTCAACCCTCCAGTAAGGACAAAGGTCAGGGGCGGAGATTACGACTTCTAAAAAAAGAGGCGGTATCAACCGCCTTTTTTTATTCGCCCAACAATTATTATATAACCACAAACCTTTATAATGTTTATTATTAGAGGATTTTTGGAAGCCGGGATTAAATAAAAAAGTACATATAACAATTAATTTACAGGAATGATGCAAATATGACAACACTCTCTTTTCTGGGAGCCGCCCGTACTGTAACCGGATCCCGCCATCTTATAATGCACGGAGACACAAAAATTCTGGTAGATTCAGGCATGTTCCAGGGCTTGAAGGAACTCAGGCGCAGAAACTGGGAAGAATTCATGGTTCCTGCCAGTGAAATCAACTACATAATTCTTACTCATGCCCATATAGACCATTCGGGATACATACCCCGGCTGGTAAAACAGGGGTTCAAGGGCAAAATAATAACCACTCAGCTTACCCATAAACTGTGTGAGATTTTATTGCGGGACAGCGCTTATCTTCAGGAGGAAGAAGCCCGCTATGCCAACAAAAAGGGATTTTCAAAACACAAACCAGCTTTGCCCCTTTACACAGTGGACGACGCTCAGAAATCTCTGCAGTATTTTTATTCAGTAAACCGGAATGAATTTATCCACCTGACCCCCAATATAAAATTCCGGTTCAGAAATGCCGGGCATATTCTGGGCTCAAGTATTGTAGAGATGTGGATCCAGGGCGGGAAAGACCGAATCAAGCTGGCCTTTTCCGGAGATCTGGGCAGGCTTCATGCCCCGTTACTCAAAGACCCGGAGTATTTAAGAGAAGCTGACTTCCTTATATTGGAAGCAACTTACGGCGACAGGATACACCCCGAGGAGGACCCGGGCGAAGCCTTGAAGCCCCTGGTAAAAGATGTATATAAAAACCGATCCTGCCTTTTGATTCCGGCTTTTGCCGTGGAAAGAACCCAGGAGGTTATTTATCACCTGCGCAGGCTGGCACTGAACGGGGAAATCCCCAATATACCCATATATATTGACAGCCCAATGGCTATAGCTGTAACCAAACTTTTCAGTAAGAATTCCGATATTCTGGATAAAGAAGCCCGAGAAATTCTGGATGCAGGGGAATATATCTTCCGTTCTGACAACATCCATTTCACACCCACCCAGGAGGAATCTAAACAGTTAAACGAACGCCGGGGGCCAATGATTATTATTTCCGCCAGTGGAATGGCTACCGGTGGCAGAATTCTGCATCACCTCAAAGAACGAATCAGCGATCCAAAAAATATTATACTAATGGTAGGTTACCAGGCTGTGGGTACCCGGGGAAGATCCATTGTTGACGGCGCTAAGACCATAAAAATCCATGGTTCTTATTTCCCAGTTCGAGCCAGGGTGGAAACCATAAGTTCTTTTTCTGCCCATGCCGATTATAATGAAATTTTAAAATGGTTGAGGGGAATCAAGAAAAGCAAACCCAAGACGGTTTTTCTGGTTCACGGAGAAAACGATGCTTTAATTTCCCTGGAAGCAAAAATAAAAGAAAAGTTCGGTTGGAATTGTTATATACCCGATTACCTGGAGACGGTGAAAATCAGCCCTGATTTGCCGCCGCCTCCCGAATCACCTACATTCCTTTTATAACGAGGTGTTAAGATGAAAAAAATGAATAAAGATGAAAGAATAAATGCGGTTTTAAAAGGTGAACCCACTGACAGAGTAGCTGCCAGTTTCTGGAGGCACTTTTACCAGAGTGAAGATTCGGCAAGAGGGCTTGCCGATGCCATGCTTTTATTTCAGGAGAATTACGACTGGGATTTTATGAAAGTAAACCCCAGGGCGAGTTATCATTATGAAGACTGGGGAGCAGAATTCCAGTTTTTCAAGGATGGATTGAAAAAACCCAGAAGGCTGGATTATCCGGTAAAGAAGCTGTCAGACCTGGAAAAGATTCATCCCCTGGAGCCCTTGAAAACCAAGGTGTTGAGAGAACAGATTGATGCCCTGCATTTTATAAAAAAGGGGTTGGATAAACACACCTATTTTGTAATGACTGTTTTCACCCCCCTTTCCATAGCTGGCGATATGACAGAAACCCGTGATACTTTTAAGGAATATATGCTGGAAGATCCCAAATTGGCAAAACAGGCTATTGAAGCTGTAACTGTAACCTTCGAAAGATTTGTTAGCGAACTTTTAAACGTTGGTGTTTCCGGCCTGTTTTTTGCCACCACTCATTGGGGAACCAGGGATAGAATTACTAAAGAGCTATTCAATGAATTCTCCCGGCCTTACGACATGCGAATTTTGAACCTGGTTCAGGAATGCCCCCTGAACATTTTACATGTATGCAAAAGCAATAATATGCTGGAAGAATTAAAAGACTATCCCGTCCATGCATTTAACTGGGACTCCATGGATTCTACCAACCCCGATATGGGCGAGGGGCAGGAAATTGTAAACAGGACCGTCATCGGCGGTATAGACCAGAAAGAGACCTTATTTACGGGCAGCGTAAATAAGGTTATTGAAGAAGCTGAGAAAGCCCGTAAAGAAACTCGCAGGAACCAATGGATTCTGGGCGCAGGCTGCACAATAAGCCCTTCCACCCCGGCCCCCAGCCTGAAAGCCCTGCGGGAATGGATTGAGAAAGCCCATGTAAATGCATAATTGATGGTGTAAC
>CAZSLZ010000059.1:0-18858 GCA_964607865.1 uncultured bacterium | reverse complement strand
CAAGGTGATTAAATGAAAAAAATCCAGAGCCTTACATTTTTATTTGTTTTTTTTCTTTTAACTTTTCAGGGCTTATATGCCCGGCAAAACCCTGAAGTTGTTGAACTGAAAAACCGAATAATTCAGCTGCAGAATGAAGGCAAACTTGACATGTCGGAAATTGTTCCCTGTTCCAGGATTGATATGTATGGAGCTTATGACCGGCTGAAAGATGCAGAAATAGAACAGAATAAGACCATTTTCTTCTATTTTGAACCCATTAATTATTTTACAAGGAGAGAAAATGGAAAATACAGTTATCATCTTGTTCAGGATATGGAAGTTACCGACAGCAACGGTAAAGTATTGTTGGAGAAAAAGGGGATAACCAGTTTTGCCCATACCACTGTAAGCCCTTTATTTGGTATATATTTTGAAAATTCCATTACCATAAAGGGCCTGGAAAAAGGGGGTTATTTTGTAAAAATAACTCTGCATGATGAATTGAAAAGCCAAAATGTGACAAAAAAATCAAAATTTACCGTAATTAATCCTGAATAGCCATTAATTTTACATTTTATTAACATTTCAATCCTTTATTTTCATTACTTTTCAGTTATAATTATTATGAAAGAGTATTATTTTTTTGGAGGTCATGTTATGAGTACAATAGGAAAAGTTCAAAACTTAAATACAACTCCCATAAAGGCAGCCCCTACCAGGGGCAGACAGGCTCAGGGTGAAACTGCAGCGGTTAAAGACAACGTGAGCCTGGGGCAGAAAATTGCCGGTGTGGGTGTAGGTACCCTGTATGGAGCAACCAAAGGCATAGGCTCAGCATTCAGGGACGCCAGAACCTCTGCCCTGAACGCAGCCGGTTTAAACGGCGAGGTAAAGGGTACCGGTAATAAGATTTACAAATTTGCCATGCAGAGCAGTGGAATTATCGGGGGCTTGGCGGGTTTTGCCACCGGAGGAATCGCCGGGGCAGCTGCCGGCGGGCTTATGGGCCCTGGAATGCTGGGAGGCCTGGTTGAAACCGTCAAAGGCGGAGTCGCCGGAGCCAAACAGGGTATCGCCAAAACCAGAGAAGCAGCCAAAGATTCTACCCTTAAGGCAGCTGCCACCGCCATAGTGGGCGTCCCTTCCCTGGCAATATTCGGTGGAGTTAAACAGGCATGGAAATTTGCTGAAAAAGTGGTAGGGGCAGATAGAAGCAAAGCTACTGACTTAAAAAGCAAGGCAAAGTATGCAGGCAAGGAAGCCCTGCTGGGATATGCAGCATTGACTTCCGGCGCTGAGGCTCTGACTTCCGGCGGAGTCATTCCTGCCATACCTGCGGCAACCTCGGCAGCCGGAGGGATGGCCACCGGCTTTGTGGGAGTCAGGGAAGGCATAAAAGGCGCCACAGAAGGCTTTAAAGAAGGCTACAACCTTATGGCCGAATAAGAAATAACCTGACATAAATAAAAAAAGAGGAAAATTTTACCTCTTTTTTTTATAGGTAAATTTTTTGTAAAATAGAAAAGAGCATTGTAATAAAAAATCAATTATTCATCTTGCCCTGCACAGCAAATTGAAATCAGAAGATATAAATAAGACCAGTTTTCTGCTTCCGGGAAAAAGAACAATAGGCCTGGATTTTATATATGGGCTCGATTTAAAGAAGGACGCCCTGGTAACACTTTCATCCTGTAACACTGCCTTTGGCATTGAGAATCCCGGCAGGGAGTTTGCCAGTTTGGCCAGCCCTTTTACAATGGCGGGAGCTTCTTCGGTAATTGCTTCCTTATGGAAGGTTGATGATCGTGCAACATCGAAATTATTTAAAGCTTTTAGGGAATTGACAACGGCCCCTGTCCCACCTGTGACGGTACGGGAAATTGCTTTATTTGTGACGGTAAGAGCGAATATTGATGGAATTGAAACGCTGGTTGTTTTTTCCGATTCTGTTCATAACCATTTAATTTATGTGCTCTTTTTAAGATTGCCCTCCCTAGATTATTGAGATTTCAAACTTACGAATAGAAATTAAAATTTTGCGATCATTATATTACCTTCCTGAAAACAAAGGATTTTTGCTGGACCGTATCCAATTTTTTTCACAATGGAGGTATGTATAGTGAAAAGAAGTGTTGTAATAATTTTAACCCTGTGTTTTTTCATGACCCTGACAACTCAATTGATGGCCCTGGAAGCTCCGGGAAACATATTTTTTCATAAACAGGACGGAGTTTATGTAATCCAGCCCGATGGCCGGGATGAAAAGAAAATATTGGAAAAAGCCCAGGGGCAGGTTTTACCCTCTCCCGATGGAAGAAAATTGTTGTATGTAATAGATAACGCTTTATATATATCAAATATGGAAGATAATACAGAGAAAATTATTTACCAGGGAAACCAGGACCAACTTTTTCCTTACCGGTGGTTGCCTGATTCTGACAGTTTCATTTTCCGGACACCCGATGCGGACAAACTTACTTATTACATACTGAGTATAGGCGATAAACAGTTAAAAAAACTAGGTTCTTTTTACGAACCCCCGTCTTTTTCGCCTAACGGCAAATACTGGGTTTACTCAGATTGGACGCCAGGCTGCAGTAAAAGCGAAGTTCATGGCGGCAATATCGGTGAAGAAGGAAACTATGTATTCACCGGCAGAATGACTGACGTACTTTCCTGGGACAAGGATATTAATGCTGTACTTTATGGCATAAATGACAAGCTCTATGGATTTGATCTGGACAACCGGGGCAGGCAGATAATCCCTTTGCGTTTCAAGAAAATTGAAATTATAGCTTATGGTTCATCCACAATGATTTTTCATTACAAAAACCCCGATGAGGATGGAGAAGGCCTTAATATTTACGATACCGAGGTGGGAGAGCAGAATACTATTATTGACAAGGTGAAAGGCGCCCGCAAGGTAAGTATGAATAAAGCCGGAGATAAGATTATAATATTTATACCCATGGACCCGGACAGATTCCTGTGGGAAGGAGATCTTTATTTCATAGATTTCCGCCAGGGTACTGCCAACAAAATTACCAAAGACCTGGGACAGCGGATATTCAGGGAAATTAATATGGATTACCAGTGGTCACCCGACGGAAAATACTTTGTTTATGATAATATTCGCATGAGATACTCAAAACCAAAGAAAACTGAGCTTTTTATGACCGAGGGAAAAGAAAAACCTCATAAAATGTGGAAGAAGAAATTTTTTGATCAACTTCTATACCCCACCTGGGCAGAATTGAAATAAAAAAATGGGCTTAAAGCCCATTTTTTATTCTTTATGATATTTTCTTTCAATCTGCATCATTTTGTCCACCCGCCGGCTGTGACGGCCTCCGGCGAAAGCTCTACAAAGAAACATTTTTACAATATCCCTGGCAACACCCAGGCCCACAACCCTGGCGCCCATGGTTAAAACATTGGCATCGTTATGCTCCCGGGCATTACGGGCAGTAAATACATGATTACAACAGGCTGCTCTTATACCCGTAACCTTGTTACAGCACATGGCGCTTGCCACACCGGCGCCGTCAATCATTATTCCCAGAGTTCCATTTTCTTTTTCTCTAGCCACAGCTTCAGCAACCAACAGGGCTATATCAGGATAATCCACCGAGGCGGTTGAATAAGTTCCGTAGTCTTTTACATCCACCCCCATGGAGTCCATAAATTTTTTCAGATCTTCTTTTAGTTCAAAACCTCCGTGGTCGCTACCAATTATAACCTTCATTGAATCTCTCCCTGTCACTAAATTTCCGGTTTATAAGATTCCATAGTTCCTCTGGGCCTGGGTTTACCCGGAGCAGGTAAAACTTCTTCCACATCCTCGAAGGGACGGGGTATCACATGCACTGCCACCAGTTGGCCGACCCTGCGTGCTGCCGAAGCTCCAGCTTCTACAGCTGCCTTGACTGCGCCCACATCACCCCGGACATGAACCGAGTACATACCGCCGCCGGTTTTTTCCGAACCGATATGATAAACCCGGGCTGCCTTGACCATAGCATCGGAGGCCTCAACTGCCCCCACCAGACCTAAAGTTTCTATCATTCCAAGAGCTTCCTGTACCATGTTCTTATTATACCTCCAAATAATTCTAAAAAACCAATTCTATAATTTCAGCATTTAACCTTTTATTAAATCAAAAAACTAGCGGTTTAACCATATGCCGATCTGGTTTTTGCCCAACTTGATGTCTGCCCCCATATTTTTAATCTCAATATCGGGCCCCATAATTCTGTAAAACCTGTAATCACTGTTATCATATTTACCGTCAGGCAAATGAACGTCTTTCAAATTGATAGTCCGGGATTTCCCCTTGTTCACAGCCACAAGAACCACTTCTTTCTCAAACCGACGTTCATATACCCAGTAATTTTTGCCATATTTAAGGGTTCTCTGGGTTCCCTTTGACAGGGCGTTGTTGGTTTTTCTCAATTGCGCCAGTACTTTTATATTATCTGAAAATTCATTCTCTTTTTCCCAGTCTGTCATCATCTGGCGGTTGTAAGGCTCTCCACCATAACCCCAGGTTGATTTTTTATCCACATGCAGATAGCGTTCGGTTCCATAATAAATGCAGGGAATGCCCCGGGTAGTCATCATTATATAGGTGGCAAGCTCAGTCTTTCTGCGGGCGGTTTTCATATCGGCCCCGTTGTCGATAGCTGTGCTAATGAACCTGGGCATGTCATGGTTATCGATGCAGGTTACCATAAGGTTGGGGTTTCTTACTTTATAATCGTTATCGATATAGTTTGCCAGTTTTTCAAAGGATTTATCCCTGCATAAAGTATCAGTAATAAAGAATGTGAACTGAAAATCAATAAGGTCAATTCCGGTTTCTCTGGTAAAATCCACAGCTCCGGGTACTGCCAGCCCGCCCATGGACCATTCCCCGAAAATGAAAATATCAGGGTTGGTTTTTTTCAATGACTGGGCAAACTCCTTAGCGAATTCCACGGGAATATGACGTACCGTATCCAGCCTGAAGGCGTCCAGGCCCATATCCATCCACATTTTCGCCGATTCAATAATATAACGCCTTACCTCGGGGTTCTCGGTGTTTAAATCTGCCAGATCAAAAAGATTTTTATTCTGCCATTCCACCGGGTCATCTTTTCTGAAGTCGATACTGCCGTAATGGTGGAACCAATCCGGCTTGTCGTTTTCATAATCGGCAATATATTTGCCTTTTTCATAAATAGCCCCGTTTATTCCCTGGTTTATAGGGCTGGTATGGTTTAAAACATAATCAAAAACAATTTTTATATCCATCTCGTGGGCTTTATCTATGAGCTCCTGAAACTTTTCTTTGGTGCCGAAATGTGTGTTTATTTTCCACCAGTCTCTGCCCCAGTAACCATGGTATGCAGAGATTTTTTCCTCTTTATTTTCGCCATAATAATATAGTTCTTCGGTGTTGTCTATAATGGGGGTAATCCAGATGGCAGTGCATCCCAGAGATTTTATATAAGGCAACCTGTCAATAATTCCCTGAATATCTCCACCCCAATACAATTTCCATTCTTCCTTATTGCCAGAATAGATTTTGCCCCTGGCATTATTTTCAGCGCTTCCATCCTGGAACCGATCTACCACAATAAAATAAATGGTATCTCCGGAAAAATCACTGGCAAAAGCCGGCTGGATTAAAACAAAAATTAATGCAACTAATAAGAAAAATGTTAACATACCCATAAAACGCATCTGGGGACTCCTTTCAAAACTGATTATTGATTATTAATAATTAGTGATAATCCTTAATCTTTCCTTTGAAAACAGTGGAAACAATTTTTGCCGATTTGACAGGGTAAAAGGTAAAAACATAGTAGTAAATAAACAGGAGGAATACAGATGAAACTCTACAATAACAAGCATTTAAACATATCAATTATAATTTGCCTCGCAGTTCTTACTGCAATTCTGGTTTCCACAAAAACCCCGTTCTTTTCAGGGCATAATTCCCCGATTTTTGCCAAGGTGGAATCCGATAAAGAAATATTGGATATCACTCCTCTTCCCTACGAAACCAAGCAGCCATGCCCTGCACCCGAGCCCACAGCTACAGCCAAGCCGATCCCTCCCTTGTCGCCGGAAGAAGAAAAACTGAGGGCAGTCAACCGAGAGGAACTGTCAAAACAGATTGATGCTTATGTAAAAAATGATCCCGCCTGGAAAGAAGCCAAAGTGGGCATATACATTTCAACGGTTCTGCGTGGAGACATAATCTATGAGCAGAACCCCAACCTGCCCATGATACCAGCTTCCAACCTGAAAATGGTTACCGCCTCGGCAGCCCTTTCTCTGTTAGGCCCCGATTACCAGTTCGAAACCAGCGTATGGGGAAGCCCTATCAATAAAGAAACCGGGGTAATGAAGGGAAATGTTTACCTGGAAGGAACCGGCGACCCCACCTTTATGGAACCCTTTATGGATAACCCCACCGAAGTATTACACAGCTTCGCCCGGTCCCTGAAAAAACAGGGAGTAAAAGTTATTGAGGGCGACGTGGTGGGCGATGACACTGCTTTTGACCGGGAATACCTGGGCAGGGGCTGGAAATCACGATATTTACTGGAAGAATATGCAGCGCCCGCAGGCGCCCTTTCCATTAATGCCAACTGCATCAGGCTAGTCATAGGAGCGGGAAAGGCATCAATGCTGCCGGGTAATGAATACATACAACTCATATATGACTCCTCTGCAGGCGGTAAGCTCTATGTGGACAGAAAGCTGGGAACTGATAGAATTAGTGTGAAGGGATATAATTCTGGTACGGTTTACCGCAACCTGACCGTTAATAACCCCTCTGCCTATACCACAGCTGTGTTTGCCAAGGTCCTCAAAGTCAACGGAATTCAAATTAAAGGTATTCCCCGGTTATTAACCGCCGAGGAGCTGGACTACAAGGAAGAAACAACCCACATAGCCCGCTATAAATCGATTCCTCTTCACAAGATAGTGCGGGAGATTAACAAGGAATCGGATAATATTTGCGCCCAGCATGTATTCAAGGCAATAGGGCTGGTGATTCAGGGGCAGGGAACCTGCGACAACAGCAATCTGGCAATCAAGAACTGGCTTGGTTCCCAGGGAGTGGATACCTCCTGTTTTGCCATGGCCGATGGAAGCGGTTTATCGGTTTACAACCGTATTACACCTCGCCAGATGGTGGAACTTTTAAGGATAATGGTTAACAACCCCCACTGGGAATATTTCTGGTCCAGCCTTCCTGCGGGTGGCGTTGACGGGACCCTGGTTTATCGGTTTCATGGCCTGCCGGTAAGAGCCAAGACCGGCGGTTTGAAAGGGCACATCGCTCTTTCAGGTTATGTAAAAACTAAAACAGGCCAGCTTGTAGCCTTTTCCATTATAACCAACGCCCACAAACACTGGGGCGACCGGATCCGCCAGAATGAAGATTCCATAGTGGAATTAATTGCCAGATATAACCATATGCTCTAATTGCAAGGTTTATTTAAGTTCCTATCATCCTGGAACTGTTTCAATGCATTATTGAAGCCTTTATAACCATAACATTTGTAAATATCAAAAGAGCGAACCTCTACCCCCTCAATTTCAAGGGTATAGGTTCGGGCTTTTTCAAATTTTTCAAAATATTGTTCCAGTAATTCAGGGTTGAAATCTTCAAATTCACCGGTAACCACTATGGCATCCTGTCCTCTGAGAGGTTCGGTGTCCTGCCAGAAAGTAAAAGCCAGTGCCGATTCCCCAAAAATGTTCTGGGCATAAACTTCTTTTTCTCGAAAACCATAAAACTGAAGCTCGCTGGCAATCTGATATCCATAACCATCAACAAAAGTTCTTTCCGGCTCAGGCATTTCTTCATAGCATTGCCGTACATAAGAACTCAACTCTTTCCAGCCTGCCATTGTGTTTGCTCTGGACAATTCCGGCAAAATTCGGGGATAGATAGGCTGAAAATAACTGAGCCCGTTCAATGCCAATGCGATAAAAACAGCTATGCCAATATAAGACGCCTGCATAAATTTCTTCCAGCCAGTTTTTTCAAGATAACCCTTATAAATAGTAGCTCCCATTAATACCAGGGCAGTTATATACCCCGGAGGGGTCCAATTGAATTTAACCCAGGTAAGGGTTGAAATTCCTGCAAAACCCACAATGAGTGGCACTGCCATACTCAGCAGGAATCTCATTGAAAAATACTTTTCTTTTTCGAGCCCTGCCCTTACAAGTATGTATATAGCTCCAAAAAAAATTAAGGGTGTAAAAAAGACTGCCTGCAACAACTGAGATTCCAGCAAATCGGTAAAAGAGATGGCATAAGTTTTGTCAAACCGGTTAGCAGATTGAAATGCAAAAGATGCCAGGCCGTTGTTGAGGTTCCAATAGATAACAGGTAAAAATGTTAAAATAGCCACAACAAAGGAGCCAATAATACCTGCCAGATGCCCTTTTAACCGTTTTTCCCATACCAGAAAGACAAAAAAGGAAACCGGAAGAAATACAGCAGTGTATTTGGAAAGGAAAGCGCACCCGATGGACAGCCCCAGGAGCAGCCACATTCCTTTGGGCCTGGATTGATATTGGATGAGAAAGAGATAGGTAGAAAGAGCCCAGAAGAAGAACAGGGATGAGTCAGGGGTGATTCCTGTAGAATAAAGGTTGTAGATAAATGCCAGGTTAACCAGAAGTACCGAATAAAACCCAATCTGTTCGTTGTAGAGTTTTCTTCCAATTAAAAAAACCAGGTAGGAAAACCCCGCTGAAAGAAGGACAGCTCCAACCCTTACTCCGAACTCATTATTACCGAATATCCGGGTAAAAATGAAGATTATCCATGCCACCATGGGTGGATGGTCAAAATAACTCCAATCGGGATGCTGAGAATAGTTCCAGTAATATGCTTCCTCGGGAGTAAGCTGCAGGGGGGCAAAGCCGATGTAAAAAAGCCGGAATACCAGAACCAGAGCAATAAAAAGCCAAAAATACAAGGTATATTTTTTTCTTTGTTCCCCGGTTATTTCAAATTTCATTTTTTTGCTCCTTCTTTATTTTTAAAGCCCATAACTGCCAGAACCGGAAGATGGTCCGATATTACCAGGTCCAGGTGCCGGGCATCATAGGGAATCAGTTCATCATTGCAGAATATAAAATCCAGCCTCTGCCATGACCCCTGGGCAGGAAAGGTGTAACCCGGCCAACGGTGGGTAGCTTTATAAACGTCAGTTCCAAAAATATAAAAAGGTTTTAATATGTGGCTGCTGGCGGGAGCGTTCATATCTCCCCCGTAAATTATGGGCCCTTCCAGTGTTTTCATATAGTCAATCATGGTTTTCACTTCCTCGGTTTGGGTCTGAAGCAGGTATTTACCCCACTTTACAACTTCACCGGGTGAAACATTGAAATCCACACTTCGGCCTGCTATAAGCCTGAGACAGAGAATATGGACTTTTCTGCCATCCTTATCTATAACCGCATGCAGAAAATGTCGGTGAGGATGATATTTCTGTTCCCCCGCAAAATTGTCTTCATAGGCGGGCTGGTAGCTGGGAAGCTGTATTTCATTGAACTCTGTAATGGGATAAAGGGAAAAAATTCCCGAATCGAATTTCTGTCCCAGTTTAATATTATACGAAGGAAAGTTTTTTCTGACCAGTTCCAGGTTTTTTTCTCCAAAATGTTCATGTTCCTGAATCATTATCACATCGGGGTGAATTTTTTCTAACTCTGTGCCTATCATTTCAATTCCGTCATGAAACTGCGCCACATTAAGTGAAAGTACCGATATTGTTTCATCATGTTTATCAGGTTGAATTACCCTGGCATTAAAATCAAATAAAGAATGGTCACCCACCCACAACCAGAATATAAGAAATAAAACAAAATAAGCTGCTATGAATTTCCATTTTTTTAAGGGGATGGCGAAAATTGAGGCCAGTATTGCTATATATAAAAGTGTATATGCTGGTATGTAATCGAAACCGTAGAAGGGTGAATTAGGAGAAACAATACCCACAGAGTTGATCCAGTTCAATATCAGCAGGGTTAGAAACAAAAGGCTGAAAATCACAAAAAAGCCCAGAGAGATAGCTTTGCCCACTTTTACCAGACTTTGAACAACCGGGGTTTTTATATTTGAATTTCCCAGATTTTCATTTTGTTCTTTTTTCATAAACTGCTCCGTTTACATCCCGAATTTTCCTGTTTATTTGACTCTTTTGATTAACTTCCCTGGATCCCTTGTTCAGACAGTTTAAAAAAATTATGTTTAATATGTGTCTTTTTTATTATTTGTGCTATAATTAACAAAGAGTATAAATTTAAGGGTGTTTTATGAAGAGAAGTATGTTTATCAGTTCATTTTATATTTTTGTTTTCTTGTTTTTAATTTTTCTTTTTTTTTGCCCGGCTGCGGTGGAAGGGACATAGGAAATGTATCCGGGGCAGGAATACTGAATATGCGCATAGCTTATCCCCAGGATATTGACACAAACAGAGCTGATGATAACCCCACTTCAGAAACTACCCCTGCTGATTTTGTTTCATGTTACGAAGTAAGACTATATGAACTGGAATCCGACAATGAAGAAACCCCTGGCCTGGAAACAGTAGCATCTCCGGTTTCCAATGAAAGATTACTCAGGGAGGAAATTATCGAATACCCCAAAAATCAGGTTTTCTTCGATGAAGTACCTGTAGGGAAAAAATATCTGGTTATCCAGGGTTGCCCAAATTAACAAGGGTAAATTTCTGCTTCAACCTGATGGCAAAATGGCAGTTTTATACGAAGGAAAAGACACATATCACGAAGTGCATTCTGTTGAATACAGCTGGTTTGAATCCCTGAGTTCCCAAACCGATGAAAAACGCCTGGAGTCTTCAGTGGTTGCTGAATGGTCAGGTTTCACACCTATTGAGCCCTGTATAACTTTTCGTAATAATTCCACTGGTTTCAATGCATTTTGCGCATATCTGGTAATCGGTTCCAGCGATAATTTTCTTCATGTTGCCAGGGGAACATATGATAAGGATAGTTGGCTGTGGGCAACTCCAGCTAATCTTGAAGCCAGTATCCCCACCCATTTGCCGATAAACTGAAGACCTGGCGAACCGCATTGAATTCAGAGATACCCTCAGAGCCAAATACCCGGTAATTTTACCGATTCCCCCGGATATTTACACATTCTTGCAATTGAATCCGATGTTAAGGAAAATTATTTTCTTACGTCCTATTTCTCCAAAGACGGTTCTAAATGGGAGAAAACTCTCATTAACAAAGAAGCTGTGGAAGATATTGCACGTATTAACACCCTTCAATGGGAAAAATATTTTTTGTGTGTTTTTGAGTATGAGGAAACCAGCCGATCGGTAAATGGAATTTATTATACTGTATATGACGGCGCCGGTTGGTCACAACCTGCTCCCCTTTCTTTACTGGAAGGCCAGAAAATTGTGGAAAACAAAGCGCAATTACCCAGAATCGCTTTCTCCCGGCAGAATAAGGTAATGTGTGTCTTCCAGATGGAAACTTCACCAAAAAGCGAAAATATGGATATTTATTATGCAACTTTTTATTATGATGCATACTCAAGACAATTAAAATGGACTCCTGCCCGGAAAATTATTGACAGTTCAATATCGGATATTTCCAGGACAACAAGAACCGAACCCCAGCTGGTTATTGACAATTATGGAAATGCCACCTTCATTTACAGGGAAGGTTCAGATCTGAACTCCAGTAAAGTAATAAAAGCAATACGATTCGAATAAGACACAGGTTATTCAGCTCCCCCGGCTTTTAAATATTCAATAACCTTCTGGTTGCCATTTTGTTTTTCTGCCACAGATAATGGCGTTTCGCCGTTTTTTAATTTAAAGTTAACATTGGCGCCACGCTCTACCAACAACCGGGTCATTTCAAGGTATCCCCTGCTCACAGCTATAAACAGAGGAGGCATTCCCTGAAAATCCAGTCTGTCAGGATCCTCGCCTTCATCTAATAGAAATTTTACAATTTCAATATTTTTGGAAGAAACTGCCTTATGTAAGAGTGGGATTCTGGGATCTTTATTTACTGCTGAGTGGCGCGACAGAATTTTAAAAGCTTCTGTTTTACCCGCCACAATAGAATAATCCAGGGGAGTCAAACCACGGTCATCTTTAATATCAGCCCTAGCGCCTTTTTCCAGAAGGAAATTTATCTTCTCCACATCATCAAGATGCACAGCTTCAAACAAAGGCGTTACATTTCTGGTATTCTTGCCATTTATTACAGCGCCTTTTTTTACTAATAATTTTACAATTTCAAGGTTGTGATTAACAACAGCCAGGTGCAGGGGAGTATTTCCTGCCGAGTCTTTCCAGTCAACTTCTGCCCCCTTTTGAATTAATAATTTTACAATTTCAGGGTTTTTTGCAGACAAAGAATAGAACAAAGGTGGCAAACCCTTTTTGTTTAGATTATTCACATCCAGGTTCTTTTCCAGAAGAATTTCCACAATTTCCATATTTTCCGAACCTGCTGCCAGATGCAGCGGAGCGGTTTTATCATCAGGAGCTGGCTTCAATGAAGCTCCTTTTTCCAACAGCAACCTTACCATTTCAGGTTTTCTATTCTGAACCGCCCACATAAGGGGAGTAAAAGAATGCCTGTCACGGATTTCCAGGTTCGGGCTGTATTTTAATAAAATCTTCAAAGCTTCTGTATTTTCTCTTCTTGCTGCCAAATGCAGAGCTGAAGAGTTATCCGCATCCAGGGCATTGACGTTTGCTCCCTTTTTAATCAATAATTCAATAACTCTGGGATGGTTCTCAAGAACCGCCTCCATGAGAGGGGTTACATTACTCTGGTTTGCCAGGCCAGGATCGGCGCCTTTTTCCAGCAGGTACTCAGCAATTTGATATTGCCCGAAATGGGATGCAACCTGCAGCAAGGTGGTTCCGTTTTTCTGCTGCAAATTTATAATGGCAGGGTTTTTATCAATATATTCTTTCATTGCTTCAACCTGGCCATATTTCATACCGGTGTAAGCTTCATCAAAAGTTTTGATTGCAGGTTTATAGTTTTTTATTTGGTTTTCTTCTGTTTGAGGTTGGCAACCGGTAAAATAAAAACAAAATAACAGGGCAAGCAAGAATAAAACTCTGCCAGCCCTGATATTTGAGATAACTGCAGTTCTTCTTTTATTTATTTCCAGACTGTTTTTCAAGATATTTTTCAACTTCCTTGTTTCCCACTTTTCCGGCTTTGATTTCTTCAAGGGCAGTTTTATCATCCTTGTCTTTAATAGTGGTGTCGGCGCCTTTTTCAACAAGAGCCTTTACCGCAGAAAGATTACCCTTCGCAGCAGCGATATGCAGTGAGGTATAACCATATTTATCGTCTTTAATATCAATTATTTCAGGGTTTTTCTCCAATAATGCGTTTATCAGAATTACATTATTACGAAAAGCTGCTATGTGGAGAGGAGTTAAACCTTCACTGTTTTTTACTGTCAGGTCGGCGCCTTTCTCTATCATTAATTTGGCGCTTTCATTTCTATCAAGGTTGGTAACAATATGAACAGGGTACCATCCATTTTTATCGGTAATATTCAAATCAGCCCCATTGTTTACAAGCAGGGGAACCACTTCTGTTTTATTTTCATCCAGGGCAATTAAAAGAGGGGAGGTTCCGTCTTTTGCATTTATATTGGGGTCAGCCCCTTTTTCCAGTAAAAGTTTCACCACTTCCACATGCCCCCGGCCGGCAGCAAAAAACAAGGGAGTAAGATTATTCTGATCGGCATGGTTAATGTCAATGTTATTTTCAATCAGGATTTTTACAATTTCCAGGTTACCCATTGCTGCGGCACCGTGCAGCGCATTCATTCCATAATTATTTATTGTATTTACATCCGCACCTTTTTCTATTAACAGTTTTACAATCTCTGGATGATTATAGTTGGCGGCCACGTTTAAAAGAGTGGTGCCATCATTATTTTTAATTTTAATAACTTCAGAATTTTTGAGTATTTCCGCTTTTACCTCTTCTGGATTATCATTAATCAACTCCAGAAAGATGGGGGGAGTGTTTTCCGCTACCTTGTCAATATTCGGATCTTCAACCTTTGATTTCAATTTTTCAGGCTTATCTAATGCTGGTGTTACATCAGTCATTTCAGGAGTTCTGGATCCCTGATTCTGAGAACAGGAAATTAAACCCATCAATGTCAATAAAAGACAAATAATTATAAGCTTTCTCATTATTTTACCTCATACTTTTTTATTATTGTTTTGAAGATTCTATATAAAATTCCTTTGACATCAAGGAAATTTGCCGGTCACAAGCAACCACATCGGGCATTTTTTCTGTAAGAAAACACATAATATATGGTGCTTTTTCATAAAAAACTATTGCACAATCATGCCTGACACCAGTAATTTCCCCGGTTTTATGGGCAATTTTCAATTTATTAGGCAGTAGCAAAGGTATCTTTTCCCTGTATTGCTGCCTGCTCATTATTTCCAGCGCATCTTTTGTGCCAGCTTCATTCAATACCTCACCTTTATAAAGCATTTTCAACAGCAATATCATATCCCGTATTGAAGTGAAATTCTTAGAAAATTTTGCATTGGGGTCAATCATAAACTTACGGCCAATAACCGTATCTTTCAAACCCAGAGATTCCATAAATTTATTAATGTTATCCATTCCAAGTTGATCCAGCATTACGTTGGAAGCTGTATTGTCGGAAATTACAATGGTGAGCCTCATAAGGTCTTCAAGAGTCAGCTCCATTCCCCGGTGCATTTCAAGCAAAATACCGGCTCCCCCAACAATATCTTTTTCTTGTAAAATTATTTTTTTGTTTCTATAAATTAAACCTCTGGTAATCTGCCGTTCATATTCCAGAAGAATACAAATTTTTACTATGCTGGCAGCCGGGAAGACATGAGTTTGGTTGTATAAAACTTCTTCCCCCGATAAAAGGTTATGATAACCCACCGCCAGAATGCCCGGCTCCAAATTTCTGGCTGTTTCCTTTACTTTATTATTCAGATACCCAATTTCCATATATTCCCTCCAGTTCAAGATTCTAACATCGGTTTAAATTCAAATTTCATAAAACCGTTATAGCGAATAAATATAAACAATTAATGATTACCTTACAGGTTTCAGCTTCCTTCAATATTTTCGCCCGCTCATAAAAATGACCTTTAGCAGACAAAGATCAGTTTTATAATAAAATTGAATTAATTTAATTTATTTCAGCAAACTTTAAGAATTACTTGTATAAAAAGAAAAAAACAAGAATAACCGGCTTTTTCTGTTAATTAAAGTAATAAGATGTTTCTACCAGGCGGGCGGGGGGAGGCGTCCTTCGCCACCTCCGTCGGCTCAGACCGCCTCCTTTCAACTGTTTACATCATTTCAAACTATTCTTTCGATACGATTGTACATTAAAATCCCTTCCCCAGAGGGAGGATCGAAGAAACCCTGCCAGAATTAAAAAATACCCCCAAATAAAAGTCCAAATAATTACAAAAAAAAAAAAATGGAAAGGCAAGAGGCACCTATGAAAGTTATAAAAAGATCTGGCGATATAGTCCCTTTCGACAAGGAGAGGATTTTAAGAGCAATTTTGAAAGCTGCGGTGGCAGTGAATAGGAAATTAAGTAAACAGGAAGCTGACGCTGTTCTTGACATAGTTATACAAAAAATAAAGGAAAAAACCGGCTACAAAAACGGCAGAACCAGAGTTCAACTGGAAGATATTCAGGATATAGTTGAACTGACCCTGATGGAAAACAGATATTTCGACATAGCCAAAGCTTATATTTTATACCGGCAGGAGAGGTATCGCACCCGGGAAACAAAATCGGTAATGGTGGACGTATTTGACACGGTTCAGGATTATATGGAAAGGACCGATTGGCGTGTAAATGCCAACGCAAACCAGGATTATTCAGTAGGTGGCCTTATATTAAACTCCTCGGGTAAAATAACCGCCAACTATTGGCTCAATTATGTCTATCCTCCCGAGGTAAAACGGGCTCACATCGAGGGCGATTTTCATATTCACGATCTGGATATGCTGGCAGGTTATTGCAGTGGATGGTCATTAAAACAACTTTTATATGAAGGTTTCAATGGGCCTTCGGGAAATACCGATTCCAACCCACCCCGGCACCTGGGCAGCGCTGTTTCACAGATTATCAATTTCTTCGGCACCCTGCAAAATGAATGGGCCGGCGCCATGGCTTTCAGTTCTTTCGATACCTACCTTGCGCCTTATATAAGAATTGACAACCTCAATTATGATGATGTCCAGCAGGTTCTTCAGCAGTTCGTTTTTAACTGCAATGTGCCTTCAAGATGGGGCACCCAGACCCCCTTTACCAATATTACCTTTGACTGGGTATGCCCTGTAGATATGAAAGACCAGCCTGTCATAATTGCCGGTGAATTACAGGATTTCACCTATGGTGATTGCCAGGCGGAAATGGATATGATTAACAAGGCTTTTTTAGAGATAATGCAGGCCGGCGATGCCAGGGGCAGGGTCTTTACTTTTCCTATACCCACCTATAACCTTACCCCGGATTTTGACTGGGAAGGCGAAAACGTAGAATTGTTGTTCAAAATGACTGCCAAATACGGCGCCCCTTATTTTCAGAATTATATTTGCACACAATTAAACCCAGGTGATGTCAGATCTATGTGTTGCCGTCTTCAACTTGATTTGAAAGAATTAAAAAGCCGGGGAAACGGTTTGTTCGGTTCGGCGGAAATGACAGGCAGCATTGGTGTGGTTACAATTAACCTGGCAAGGCTGGGTTATCTGGCATCAGACAAACAGGAATTTTTTGAAAAACTTGCCCGGTTGATGGATATTGCCAGAAACAGCCTGGAAATAAAACGAAAATTACTGCAGAAAAATCTGGATAATGGTTTTTATATATACACCCGGCGATATCTGCCAAGTTTGAGAAACCACTTCAGCACCATAGGCCTTAACGGCGCCAACGAAGCTTCTTTGAATCTTATCGGGGCTGACATTGCCTCTCTTGAAGGCAGAGAATTTGCCAAAGAGATTCTCAACTTTATGAGAAACCGGATATCACAATATCAGGAAGAAACCGGCAATTTGTATAATTTGGAAGCTACTCCTGCCGAAGGCGCCACATTCAGATTCGCCAAGGAAGACAGGGCAAGGTTTCCGGGAATAATTCAGGCCAACCAGCACGGAGACCCTTATTACACCAATTCTACCCAGTTACCTGTAAATTATACCGATGATCCTATTGCTGCATTAAGGCATCAGGAAGAAATTCAACCTCTTTATAACGGAGGTACTGTTTTTCACCTTTACCTGGGCGAACAGATCAGAGATTGGCAGGGCTGCCGGAATCTGGTAAGAAAAATTGCAGAAAATGTGAAAATTCCTTATTTTACCATAACACCCACTTTCAGTATTTGTCCCAACCATGGCTACCTGTCTGGAGAGGTTCCCAGTTGCCCCACCTGTGAAACAGAAACCGAGGTATGGAGCCGGGTAATGGGTTATTTCCGTCCCGTTAATCAGTGGAATAAAGGAAAAAGGAGTGAGTTTAAGGATCGGAAGGTATTTCTGGTCCAGAATCAATATGGAGATAGGCGGGTTCCAGAAGCTATCGGTTAACAATTTTCCCGGCAAGGTTGCAGCAGTTGTATTCACCCAGGGATGCAACTTTCATTGTTACTATTGCCACAATAAGAAACTGATTTCACAAAAACATGGATCGGTCCCCGAACAGGAAGTATTGAATTACTTGGAAGAAAACAATATTTTTCTGGAGGGGGTGGTTATAACCGGCGGTGAACCCACGATTCAAAAAGGTTTGGAAACTTTCATAACTTTAATTAAGGATATGGGGCTGGAAGTGAAACTGGACACCAACGGTTTTTTGCCTGAAAAGGTGAAATCATTATTGGATCAGAATTTACTTGACTATGTAGCCCTGGATATCAAAGCAAAACCTGAAGAATATGATAAATTAACCGGCCAGAAAAACAGTTGGGTCAAAATCGAGAAAACCCTGAAATATTTAAGAGAATCAGATATCAGTTATGAATTACGGACAACTTCTAAATTAAAGCCGGACTGGATAAAGAAAATTGTCCTGCCCGAAGAAAAATGGTTTTGGCAGCCAGAGCAGAACGGTTGCAATAAAGGAGGCATTTTTTGAAGTACTGTCCCAATCCTGTAGATACAAGCCAGGTGGAATTACCTGAATTGATAAAAAGAGAAACGGAATTTTTAGCAGAAAATGTTCATGAAAACTGGGCGGCAAAAAAAATTTCCCATGGATGGAAATACGGTACTCCCCTGAACGAAGAAACAAAAGTACATCCCAGCCTGGTTCCCTATGACCAATTGCCTGAATCGGAAAAAGAGTATGACAGAAAGACAGCTCTGGAAACCATAAAACTGCTTTTATGGAAAGGTTATAAAATTGTCCGATAACTGAATTACTGCTCGAGAAAAATTATGAGTATAAAAATACCCCATTAAGAATGGGAATATATCGTTCGCCCCAATTTGGAATTGGGGGAATATATCGTTCGCAAAATAATTTGGTGAAAAATGAAAAAGATCCGGGCGCTCACAGACGCAAGGCAAGTGGGTTTTGAACAAACCCTATCTAAACTGAGATTGCCACGGTTTCTTCGAAACCTTGCAATGACAATACATAAGGTATAGAAAAGTGAGCTTTATTTTTAACCGAAATGAAAAAAAGTGCTCGAAATAACCGAACACTTTTTTGTTATGCGGAAGGGGAGACTCGAACTCCCACAGTCACAATGACCACTAGACCCTGAACCTAGCGCGTCTACCAATTCCGCCACTT
>CAZSLZ010000058.1:0-18902 GCA_964607865.1 uncultured bacterium | reverse complement strand
GGAGTATCGAGGTTCAATTTTGGTGGCAGGAGATAATTTTGGATGTGGCTCCAGTCGCGAACACGCTGCCTGGGCACTAAAAGCATACGGGTTTAAAGTAGTAGTCTCAAGTTATTTTGCCGATATTTTTAAAGGAAATGCCCTTAATAATGGTGTGCTGCCGGTTCAGGTAAGTCCACAATTTCTGGATGAATTGTTTTCAGTAATAAATGAAAACCCTTCTGAGGAAATTAAAATTGACGGTAAAAATGCAGGGGTTATTCGGGCTTATTGTGAAGCGGTTGTAAACGGCAGGGAAATCAATTTTGTAGATTATGAAAAGAACTTGATAAATTCCGTGGCAATGCAATTGGGAGAAATTGTCAAGAGAAACCGGATTGAGGAAAAAATAAAGAAAGAGAACCGCAAGCTTTCTGCCATACTTTCCAATATGGAAGAAGGTGTTGTATTTATCGATTCTGATGAAACCTTTCAGGAGGTTAATGAATACTTCTGCAGATTTACAGGAAAAGAAAAAGATTTTTACTTGGGCCGGAAACAGAAGGATTTTGAAACAACTTTGATTCCCAGGGATTTCATAACCAAAGGAATGCAGAGAGAAACCCTTATAGATTTCGCGACTGATTTTGTAAGGAAATTCAAACTCAAACCCAAATCTGAACCCATTGAAATGCAGCGAAAAATAGGCGATGCTGAAGTAATTATGAGGTTTAAACCCATTTATAAGGATGAGAAGTATGAAGGTACCATTCTTAATGTCATAAATGTGACCGAGTTGGTCAAAGCGAAACGGCAGGCGGAACTTGCTCTGAGAGAAGCTGTGAAGGCTAAGCGGGATGCCGAATACGCCAGAGAAAAAGCAGAAACTGCCGCCCTGGATTTGAAAATTGCAAAATCTGAAGCTGAGCATGCCAATAAATCGAAAAGCAGATTTCTTGCAAATATGAGTCATGAAATCAGGACTCCAATGAATGCTATAATAGGTTTTTCCGATTTGCTGATGGAAAGTAAATTGAGCGAAGAAGAGAGAAAGTTTATCGGGTATATCAAAAATGCCGGCGAACATCTATTATTGTTAATAAACGAAATTCTGGATATTTCCAGAATTGAGGCAGGCAGGCTGATAATAGAAGAAAGCCTGGTTGATGTTAAGAAAATAATTTCAGATACTTTCTTATTAATGCAGCCTCAGATTGAAGATAAGAATCTTCAATCCCGGTTATTGGTAGATGAGAACATACCTGATGGCTTATATTGTGACTTTAAACATTTCCGCCAGGTATTTATTAATCTTCTGTCCAATGCGATAAAGTTTACCGATAGGGGAAGTATTACCGTTTCAGCAGTAGAATCTCTGGAAGATACCAGAGTTGGGAATATCTTCATGCTTCAACTGGAAGTCGAGGACACGGGAATAGGGATTGAGCCTGACAGGCTGGGGAGCATCTTTGAACCCTTCGACAGGGGAAGCAAAACCACGGCAAGAAACTATAAAGGGACAGGCCTGGGGTTAACCATCACAAAAAAGCTGATAGAAATGATGGGTGGAGAAATCAACCTTAAAAGCGAGCCTGGCAAGGGTTCAGTTTTCACCATCCTATTGCCCCTTAAAAAACATATTGAATCGGAAGCGAAAATGGAAGCTTCTCTTTCGGATGCTGATGAAATCTCAGTAAAACCATTTTATTCCGTTGCCCTTGCAGATGAGCATAAGCAATTCTTTGATGGCCTTGAAAAAGAAATTGTTTCCAGCAGGATTAGTTTACAGTATTTTCAAAACCCGGAAAAATTATTAAGTGAAACCACCGGGGAATCTCCGGATTTGCTGTTGATTAATACCATACAGGATGAAACAGCGGGTTGGAAAATATTCCGTAAGTTAAAAACCACTGAAAAAACTTCGCAATTACCTGTAATTCTTTATTCTTTTATAACCGGTGAGAAGCAGTTTTTTATTATCGGGTTAGTGGAATATATTAAAGAACCCGCCGATATAAGAAAGATGATAAATAAAATCAACCGTACTCTTCGGGATCCTTACCGGGAAAAAAGGGTGATTTTAATTGAAGATGATATTGCAGTTCTTAAGCAGTTGCAGACCTATCTTATAAAAGCCAAATACTCGGTCCGGGCGTTTGTCAGCAGTGAGGATGGGCTGAATTATTTCAGAAGAGGCAGCAGAGCTGACCTGGTGTTACTGAAGGTCAATATGAAAGAAGGCCGGGGTTTCGATTTCATAAAAGAGTTCAGAACCAACCATTTTACAGATATTCCTTTCATTTATTATGGCAGCGGTGATAAACTGGGGGGCGATTATTCCTTCCTGATGGAGAATACTGGTACCGATATCATGAATAAAACTGCAAACCTGTCAGTCTTAAAACGGGAGATGGACAAAGCTCTGGGCCAGAAAATCTTTGAGGAAAACGAAGCCCAAATTTCAGAAAATGGAAAATATGAAGAAGAAGTTTTTTCCAGCAATAAAAAAGAGGGAGCCAGTCAATATAAGATTCTTTTGGTTGAAGATACACCTTTGAACCAGAAACTTATTGAATCGTATTTGAGAAATTCCACCTATAGCCTTGATATTGCCAGTGACGGCCTGGAAGCCCTTGAAAAGGTTGAAGAAAATGAATATGATATGATATTAATGGATATTCAGCTGCCAGATATGGACGGTTATGAAGTTGCCCGGAAAATCAGGGGAATGAATAGGTACAGGGATATTCCTATTGCGGGTATTTCAGCTTATGCAATGAAGGGCGATGACATAAAAGCCCTGGATGCTGGTTGTGATGAATACCTGACCAAGCCGGTAGTAAAAAAACAATTGCTGGCAACCATAGACAGGTTCCTGTCGGCTGAAAACACTTCCTCAAGGCAAAAGCCCGGGCTTGATGATAAAACCGGCAGAAAAGAATCAACCTTATTAAGAATCATGGCAACCAATACCGATTCCAGCGAACTTATACCGTGGTTTGTAACCTTGGTAAAGAAGGATCTGGAAAAGATGGAACTATCGTTGAAACAAAAGAATTATAAATCTATAGAAAGAAAGGTTCGCCAGCTGAAAAGCGGAGGGGACAGTTACAACCTGAAAAAATTAAGCATACTGGCAGAAGAGGTTGAAGAACTGCTGAATAAGAAAGATGAAAAAGGGATTGAACTGAAGTTGAATGAATTAAAAAAATATCTGAACGAAATTGATAGTCAGGAGAGTTGATCATGGCGCCAAAAGTTTTATGCCGTGGCTGTAAAATGCCTCATTTATTCATTGCTGTACAGGAAGATGTTTCTAATTTTCAGGTGGATATGAGTGGAGAAAAGGAACAGCAGGAAACAAAAATGGTTAGATTGAGCTGCCGTTGCGGGACTACCACCTGGGTAAAGAAGGAAAACTTCGAAAAAGCAAAAGGTTTTGGCCAGGAATTTCCAGCTTAGAACCTTTCAAAATATAACTTGAGAAAGGCATATTAAGTTATGCCTTTTTTTAGAAGGAGTAATTATGAGTAACGAAATTATAAAAAGATATGAAAAGAACCCAATTCTGACCAGGGATGATATTCCATATACCGTGGAAACGGTTCACAATGCGGGAATGGCAAAATACGAGGATGAATACATAATGCTGTTTCGCTCTCATTTAAGAACAGGCCGCTCAATTCTGGGGCTGGCGAGAAGCAGGGATGGCTACAACTTTAAACCAGACCCGGAACCCTTTATGACACCTTCTTCAGGTGGTGAATTTGGAGAATATGAGGAATATGGTGTGGAGGATCCCCGGATATGTCATATAGATGGCAATTATTATATAACATACAGCGCTTATTCAAGGCACGGTGTAAGAATAGGGCTTGCCAGAACAAAGGATTTTAAAAACCTGGAACGTATTGCCCTGATTACCCAGGCTGATTATCGAAATGTGGTGATTTTTCCCCGGAAATTCAACGGTTATTATGCCAGGCTGGATCGGCCCCATTCTGAAATATCTCCCTGGTCCATGTGGATTTCCTATTCACCAGATCTAATCCATTGGGGAAACTCCAGAATTGTTATGAAACCGGTCACCTATCACTGGGATGAAATGAAAATCGGCCCAGGGGCTACCCCCATAAAAACCGAACGGGGCTGGCTGAATATCTACCACGGTGTTTTCCCCACCATGGATGGCTCGGTTTACAGGCTGGGAGTCGCGCTCCATGACCTGGAAGATCCTTCAAAAATACTGGGAGTCTGCGACGAATGGATTTTGCAACCACGGGACCCCTGGGAGCTGGTGGGATATGTCCATAATGTAGTATTTACCTGTGGAGCAATCCCTGAAGACGACGGAACTCTAAAAATCTATTGGGGCGGCGCCGATACGGTAATGAATGCAGGGGAAGCAAAACTGGACGATCTGGTTAACCTTTGTCTGGAAAAGCCAAGAAAACCTTATTAGAAACTAAAATCGCAGAACTTTTCATTGCCCGCGAAAATTCATATTAGTTTGGAAGGATTAATTTACAAATAAGAAAATCTATATATTATAAGTTAAAATTAGTTTAGGAGGGAAAATTCATGAAGATAATGAGGAAACTTCATATTGTTGCGGTTTTAGTTATAGCACTGGCGGTGATTGGTTGTGGCGCCGGTTCAGGTTCTGAAAGCGGAGGCAGCACTCCTTCGACGGGAGGTACGGGTTTTAATGGAAGTTGGCAGTTAGAAAACTCAAATGCTACCGATTACCAGGATTTGGATTTATCGGTTGATGGAAGTACAGTTACAGGAACTCTTAAGACCAGGGCTGAAACATCACAGATTGACGAGTTTGATGGTAATGTTACAGGCACAGTTTCCGGCGATGATTTCAGTGGAAGAGCAGATGGAAGAATAAAACAGACTTCTTCCAGCGGAGAAGTGACTTATATTTATGATGTTGCATATTCACTTAATCTTACGATTTCCGATGATGAAAATTCTTTAAACGGTACCATTACTTTAATTCAGGTTTCAGGGGAAACCCCGGCAACCATGATACCAGTAACAGTAAAATATGAGAGAAAATAATTAGATAAACCAGGCCTTGTCGGGAAAAAACGGAATCTGGCATTTCCCAGAAGAACTTATGTCAGGCTGATAAACAGACAACTGGGCGAAAAGTTCAGTGTGTTCTTACAATAAAATTTTTTCGGCCTGATTTTTATTTGTCAGGAATTTTAAGGAAATTGAGCCCAACTCCACTGCTTTCATCCTATATTGTAATTGATTTTTTTCAATATGCAGAATTTCTTACATTGTTTTTTGGTATAGCTGAGCTAACATGGTTAGTAATTTCGCAGGTTTTCAGAGTTCGGCCGGGCATTAAAAGGAAGTTCCCGAAGAAAAGCCAAAAATTACAGTATGTATATCAACTCTCTGGGTGTGACAGTAAAAGAATTTTTTGATGTGCTTTTTCTGCCGGGAATAAGAGATTTTATTAAATCGGGAAAAATCCCCGGTCTTAGAAAAGTGGAAATGAATTATATCTACCATTATGTTCTTCGTCTTGCGCCGGTTTATATAAACCGGGATCGCAAAAATCTTGGTTATCCTCCAAATAATTTCTTTTTCGGGGAAACCCCCTACAATGTTGCAGAGATGATATGCAATATACTGGAGGTTGATAAAAAAGATGTAGTTTACGACCTGGGCTGTGGAAGAGGAAAGTTCCTGTTTTTTGTCAATCTCTACTGCCAGGCGCGGTGTATTGGTGTGGACTTAATAAGAACTTACATCGATGTGGCAAATAAAATAATTCAAAAATTGAGGTTGAAAGATATTTACTTCTTTCAAGAAGATATTTTGTCGGTTAACCTTTCAACTGCCAGTGTGATATTGATTCATGGCTCCACATTCTCAGAAGATACTCACCAGGCCTTAATTAAAAAGATTAAAAACCTGAAGGCTGGAACCCGGCTGGTAGTATATTCAGTTGAATATGAGCAGGAAAGGTTGAGGAAGATAAGAAGCGAAAGGGTTATGTTAAGCTGGGGTTATACTGATTTGCATTTTTATGAAATTGTAGATGGGGGAGGGGAAATATGAGAATCGCCTTACTTGAGTCTTCTTTTAAAAATCAACTTGGTTTCAAATTTTATCCCATGGGCCTGGGGTATCTGGCATCTTACATCCGAAAACATATTTCAGGTATTGAAATACGTGTTTGTGAGAATCTGGAACAGGTAATGAATTACAAACCCGATATGGTGGGGTTATCAGTGTTATCATCCAATTTTCCCGCAGCTGAGAAAGATTGTGAAAAAATTAAGAGAGAGTTAAATGTGCCGGTGGTTCTTGGTGGCGCTCATGTTTCCAGTATTCCTGAAATTTTGCCCGGTTGTTTTAATGCCGGGGTTGTGGGGGAGGGTGAAGTTACTTTTCTTGAGATTGTGAAATTGTTTGAAAGGCAAAGAAAATTAAAAAACCATGATTTGCTGCAAATTGATGGCGTGGTTTTAAATATCGAGGGAAAAATTCATTTGGCTCCCCGGAGGGTGCTCATAGAAGACCTGGATAACCTGCCATACCCTGCAAGGGACTGGGGTGTGGATGATCATTGTAACTGGACATTCACAGGCAGGGGTTGCCCATACAATTGCGCTTTTTGTTTTTCTTCTCTATTCTGGGACAGATACAGGGTAAATTCAGCTGAATATGTGGTGGGTGAGTTGGAGGAGTTGAAAAAATACCGCAGTATAAAAGAACATGCTTTCTGGGATGATTTGTTTACTGTTAATGTAAAAAGGGTTAGGGATATTAGCAGCCTTCTGAATAAAAGGATTGGCGAAAAGATCAGTTTTACCGTTGCAGCCCGGTCCAACCTGGTGGATGTGGAATTGGCAAGGGCTTTTGTGGAGCTGGGGGTTGAGTATGTACACCTTGGGTTGGAGTCAGGAAGCGACAGGGTGCTGAATTTTCTGAAGGTTGATGATTGCAGTGTGGAGACGAATCAGAAGGCAATTGATATCCTGAGCAGTTTTGGCATTAAGGCAATTGGAACTTTTATTATAGGTTCGCCAACAGAAACCGGGGAGGATCTGGAGAAAACATATCAGTTTATCAATAGGAATTTAAAAAACGGGAAGCTTTTTGCTTTCTGCTTCGGGCCTCTTTCTCCATTTCCGGGAACCGCAATATGGAATTACGCTGTGAGCAGGGGAATCATTAAGCCTGATGAATTCGACTGGACTTCTCTTAATATTGATATCAGTAATTTTAACCGTGAAAATTATAAAATCCTGTCCGATACCAGCCCGGAAAAATTTTATTATTATTTTGAAAAACTTAATGAAATAATGCAGTTTTAAAAGACATATTTAAGGTTATTTCCCAGTTTTTCCTTCATTGGTTTCCAATAGTTCTGTTGCCAGCCTGTTCTCAATCTGTCTTCATAATTTCTGGGAATATTATCATGAATAAGCTGAAGGTGGGTCCCGTTCCTTTTTTCTTCAAGGTTGATGGTAGCCAGGGAATAATGATTCTTTGGCCATTCATCCTCTTTGATGGTCCAGGAAAACACAATTTTTTTATTTTTAATTAACTGCCGTATGGTACCCTTGACCTTTCCGTTAAAAGCTGTGAAATTTCCCTCAATTCTGGGTTCAATGATTACGCTTTGGCCAATCAAATCGCCATGTTTGCAGCCATCAATAAATGTTTCAAATATAGCTTCCGGTGGAGCTTCTACAAAAATGTCATCAAAAATTGTTGTTGTTTTCATATATATCACCTTCAGGTTTAACTATATTGGCGGGTTCTGAGTTTCTTTATGGAAGGCATTTTATATTGAATCTTGTTGTTATTAGTACAAGAGCGATATTTAAGGAGATTAAGTTGTCATATAAAAAAGGAAGAGATGTATTGAAACCCGATCTTTATTATTCTGCGGTGTGGAATGTGGATTTTGAATTATTGGCGGAAAAAGGCATAAAAAATGTGCTGATTGATGTGGATAGTACTATTGCAGATGCTTATTCTGATGAAATTTTTCCCCGGGCAGAAAGAATTATTATAGAAACAAGAAAAAAGGGGATAATTAAGAATTTCTGCCTGGTATCCAACACAATTACCGGTAAAAAAAAGAATAAGAGATTGGCAAGTATGGGCCATAAGTTAAAAACTCCATTTGTGGGTGCTCAATTTTATAGAGCAAAGCCTCACAAAGGGCCTTTTTTGAAGGGTTTGAAACTTTTAGGCGGAGTTGCCAAAAATACTGCAATGATAGGAGACCAGATATTTACCGATATAAAAGGCGCCAACAAACTTGGGTTATTGTCGGTATTGGTGAAGCCACAGGGTAAGATTCACTGGACTACCATAATTTCTTTCAGGAGGTTAAGAGAAAAAAGGTTGCTGAAAAAGTTCGGGTTGAAGGTTATGGACTGAAACAATCTTCTTCGTCATCTTCCTGGTTGCAGTAATCAAGTTCTATGGTTCTTCTGCTGGAATCGGACATGAGGTTCAGCAAATTACTGTCAAACTCGTCAATGCAGTCCCGGGTATGCATTAAATGCATTCGCAGGCCTGTAATTTCTTCCCAAATTTTTTCCTTATCTGCCGTTGAGGTTTCTACAAATTCAGGCAGAATTTTTGTATATAGTTTCTTTGCCAGAACCATAATCTCTGCCAGGCTATGGGCCAGGTAGTCAGAGTTTTGGGGGTTATAAACCTGAAGGGAGTAAATTTTATTATTGATAAGTTTTTTCAGGTTCTCTTCCTGGGCAAGTTCTTTTTGCAATTCCTTGTTGGTAATCATAATAAAGTCCTTTCCTGCTATTTCCACCCCAGGTATTCCAGGCCTTCTTCATAAAACTCTTCAATCTCTCTGGAAGATAGGGAGTAAATATGTTTTGCGCCCAGCGAAAAACATAATTCCCTGAAAATTTCAATAGCTATATTCTTCTGTTCTTTTAATTCCATAATGGAGTAAGATCGTTCCATCTGTAACTGGTTGTCCAGGTATGAAATGGGCATATCCATACCCTTATCGACATGAAGCCTTATCTGGCGGCCCTTTACATTTTCCATAACTGCCATAAGTTTCAGAATCCCGTCAAATCCGCTCATGTTGTAAAAATTAAGGGCATAGCGGAAGAATAAGATTATTTCCGCCATAATAACCTTGGTAGGAATTACCTTAGAGTATCGGGACTGGCGTTTAATCTCCCGGTATTCCCTGGTAACATCACAAACATAAAATAACATGTTGTAAATATTTATCTCAAAATAGGAATAATAACTTACACCTGGGTTTTCTGAAATAATGCTTTCAAACTGGGAGTGGATTTTTTTATAGGAAAAATCCGGAAGGTCCATATTCCGTGCTTTAATGGAAGCATTCTGGGCATAAGGAATGAGATGTTCTGGTTCGAACATTCTATTCTGGGGAAAAAATGGAATAAGTATTAATTTTAACAATGAGTCGGTTCCATGATGTTCTTCAAATTTTATGACCTTGTGGGTGTTTAATCGGCGGTTTGCCCGAACCAGCAGGGTGCTTAGAAATTCCTCGGCCATTCTTCGTTTGTTCATCAGAAATTCCAACTCGTCGAATTTGGCAAGCCTGGTTAAAAATTTCTGGCTGTATTCGTCGGTCCTTACATAAAGCCCATTTCTGCTTTTGTTAAGAACATGGGGCGTTTCCAGGCTTTGTTCCACATAGATGACATAAAACACTTTTCCCGGTTCTTCAGGGTGGGGAATAGGTGGAGAAATATAAGGGATGATTGGCGGATAGATTTCATCAAAGCACCATTGAATTATTTTCTGGTCAAGCCTGGAAATGGGTTCGATGCCGTTTAAAGCTTTCACCCGTCCCATTCCGTCTTCGTCCACTCCCAGAATAAGATAACCTCCGTAGGTATTGGCGAAAGCTGAAAGCTTTTTCAGCATATTGCTTCGCCCAGGGTAGTCACGTTTGAATTCCAGCCGGATGTTTTCCTGTGCTCCTTCTACCAATAGTTCCTTCAGGTCTCCGTAATTAATTTGATGAATCTGCTTTGAAAAGATTGACACTGACAAATTGCCCTTTCATGGATAAATTCTTTATAACATTTAATTATAATACATTTTATCGAATTTGAAAACAGAAAACTCAATTAATTATATATACCTGGCTGTCTTTATCATCAAGTTTAATTTTGAATTCACCGCCGGAAAAATAGATGTAATTATTCTGGTTGCAAATTGAAGAAGCTTTTTTCTTGGATTTTAAAATATTTTTAATTCGGCTGGGAATGTGGGAATTTTTCTCTACCGGAATAGATTTGTAATCTTTCATGGGCTCCCTGCCGTTGTGGAATGCTGAAATGACAATATTATTGTAAATAAAGCGAAGGTGAATCATAAGGTTTTCATCAACCCAGAGGGTAATCAATGTGCCAAAACGCAAAGCCTGGTTTTTCTTTCTTGTGTCAATAATATTTTTAACATGTTGGAAGATTTCATATTTTTCCGGCACCTTATTTTTATCGGGAGAATGGCCGGAAAAGAGATCCCAGGGCATATCTCTGCGGTTGTCTGGATTTTCTCCGCCTTCCAGGCCGATTTCATCGCCATAATATATCTGGGGAATTCCACGGCAGGTTAACAGGAAAGTATATGCCATCTTGTAAGTTTTGACGGCAGTTTTTCTTCCCTGGCCTGAATGTCCGAATTTGTTAAGAAGATCGGTAATAAACCTTGGGACATCATGGTTATTCAGGAAAGTAATTAACCGGTAAGGGTTGTTATATTTCAAGTCCTGGTCTAAAACGCCGCTTTGCTCAAAATCACTGATTCTGGGCCGCGCAATTTTGAAAAAGCTTTCTTCGTTGACGAAAACTTCATGGAGGGCATTTTTCATAGGGAAATCCAGCATGGAGTCAAAATCGAAGAAATTCTGAAACAGGGATACTTTTTCCGGATTGTAGTAAAAAGCTTCTCCGAATATTTGAACTCCCGGGCAGGCACCTCTTAAGGATGCCTTGAGATGATACCAGAAGGTTTTATCAACATGTTTTACAGCGTCCATTCTTATGCCGTCAATATTACCTTCTTTATACCATTCAATAATATTTTGAATGAAATAATCAATAACGTCGGGGTTGGAAAGGTCCAGGTCGGGAAGGCCGTAGAGATATTTTCTTATATCGTCGTTGTGCCCCTCAGAATGAAACCAATCGGGTTTTTCATCTGTCCAGGGGTGCTCATAGCCCACATGGTTAACCACCATATCAAGAACCAGTTTTATGCCCTTTTTGTGCAGGGCATCACTGAGCTTCTTAAGGTGTTTCATGCTACCGTCGGGTATATCAGGATCCTGGGAATATAAATGGCGATCGACCTTCTCGAAATCCAGTGGCCAATAGCCGTGGTATGCCCTGTGACGGAATTTTTCGTTTCTGGTTTCTTTGATATTCTGATAGACCGGTGTAATCCAGACTGCAGTAACTCCCAGGTTCTTTAAGTATGGAATTTTATCTTCAATCCCGGCAAAATCTCCACCGTGATATGCCTGTGGGTCGTCCGGGTTTACAAAGTAATCGTTGTCCGGGTCGCCGTTGCGGAAACGGTCGGTAAACACAAAATATATGATATCATTCTGATCTATCATCAAAAACACTCCAATTTAAGCTTGAACAATTTCTTTCTTTAAATCAAATGAACATCCTGCAATATATTTTGAAGTGTATTATATTTAAAATAACTAATAAAAGTATAAATAAAGAAGATATAATCGAGTTTTCTACAAAGAATTAGATTAAATTAAAATATTTATATTAAATAATTTAAAAATTATAAATATAATGGAAAGTATTAAATTTTTATTACCAAAAAGTATTGTTTTTACTACCGAAAGAAAAAATAAAATAGTTCTTTGGGGCAATAAACTTTTTTATGTATGTCGGTATATTAATATTGAGGTGAAAAGAAAGTGAAAGAAAGTCCAAAAAGAATTAAAAGCACTGAACTCAGGGAAGCTATATGGCAAAGAAAACCGGACTACAAAATAGAAGAATTCGACCAAATTAAGTCTTTTGACCTGCAAAACTGTTATGATATTGTTGACAACACTGAAAATTGTAAATCTTGTGAGTTTTACAAGGACAACACCTCGTGCTGGTTATACTTTGACGAATGCAGATGTATCAATGAGCGAGCCGACTCTAAATGTGAAGAATGCAATAAGTATAGTAAACACCGGAGGGAACTTGATTCAATTATAAGGGATGTAAGGGCGGGGAAAATAAGAAGCTTTATGGCTTTTTTGTCCCATATTGAACCCGTGATTGAGTGTTTTATAAATAAAAATAGACAGCATCTTTCATCCACAGGAAGAAAAAAACGGGTTTTAACCAGAATAGCCTTGAAAATTCTAAAGGATGAAAGTATTCCACAGGGTATTACTCTTGAACAATATGTGTATAAAATTCTTAAAGAGATTCTGGGGAAAAAGGTTCAGGAGGAAAAAGTTAAAATTGAAAAATAGATTATTTTGTTATCTGGTAACCTAGCAAAGTTGTTTTCAAATTCGAAAATTCTTCGAAATGCACCAGGGAATAAACAATGTCGTTTTCTTCAAATTTGGTATCGGCATTTACCGGTATTATTTTGCCTTTTCTTAGTATAGAACAAATTTTGCTATTGGCAGGGACAGGAAGTTGATTTAAAGGTTTGCCCACTGCTGGGGAATCCAGGGGTAAATTTATTTTTAAAACTTCGTATTCATTTTCTTTGTCTATAATTTCAAATATATCCTTATGGGTTATATTTTTCTGAACAAGTTCCAAAACTGCATCGGTAGCTGAAACCACAGCTTCCACCCCCAGTTTCTTAAAGAAATCTTTCTTTGCCGGATCGTTTACTATGGAAACCGTATGGGGTACATGGAACTTTTTTGTTGCCAACTGGCAAATTACAAGGTTGTCTTCATCTTTATCGGTACAGGCTAAAATCATTTCCGCCCGGCTTATGCCTGCCATTTTCAAAATACGAGGGTCACAGGCATCGCCGCAAATAGCAAGGTTTCCAGCTTCCTCAGTTATCCGGTTACAGGTGTTTCTATCTTTTTCAATAATCACAACCTCGTTTTCCTTCTTTATCTGCATTTTCATCAAATAATAGCCTATACGGCCTCCACCAGCAATTATTAAAAACATTTATTCTTCTCCCTGGCTTCTCTGAGAATTTTCTATTTCTTCTGAAGCAAGTTTCTGTTCGGTTATCATGTTTGTTACACGATTCAATGAATCCGTTTTTAATACACCAAATACTTTATCATCGGTTTTCAGTTCAAAATCATCAACTACAATATTCACTGATAAACCACGGGTAACGGAAGAAATTCTGAATACACCGGGAATCTCCACCTCGGAAACGGTTTTCCCATTTAAATGGCTTCCCACTTCAATTTCCAGAGCTATCCCCGAACCGTCACCAAGCTGGAATTTCTTGAGATTTATCCGCTCAAGAATTGAAACCTTCAAAAGATAAGCTCCTGTTTTACTGAAATTCACAGTTTCCAGGCCAAAATCCGAATATATCGTAGCTTTATTTGGGTCATAAATTCTGCAAACCACACGGGGCACTTTATAAAGGCTTCGAGCAATCTGGGCGCAAATCAAATTTACATTATCGTTATTTGTCACCGCTACAAATGCGTTCGCATTCATAATTCCTGCGGTTTCAAGAACATCTTCCTTCATGCCGTCCCCAAGAATTCTTTTACCCTTGAAATCAATCAGGCGGGTGAAAGATTCCGGGTTGTTATCTATTATATTAACCTCAATATTATCTTTTTCCAACATTTTCGCCAGTAAGGCGCCCTGGCGTCCACATCCAACTATAAGCGTTTTCATAACATAACCTTTTCTTAAGATAATCTTTATCTCATACATTTTTGTTTTTCTGTTTCTTTCCTGCATAATTTAATAATTACCTTCATGGATGATAAAATTGGCAGGAAAGGGGCTGGCTTCCTAAAAATTATTACAGGGAGGAATTGATGATTAAAATTGGGACCTGCGGGTTTTCATTCAAAGACTGGAAAGGAACAGTGTATCCTGAAAACATCAAAGATCGGGATATCTTACCTTTTTATAATAAAACCCTGGGTATGGATATTGTTGAAATTGATGTCAGTTACTATCAATTGCTCCCTCAGAATGTGGCAGAATCCTGGAATTCAAAAACTGACAGGGATTTCCTGTTTACAATAAAATGCCATAAAGATATTACCCTGAACGAAATGGGAAAAGTTGACCCGCTGGCCTTGAATAACGGGGATGTATTTGATAAATTTCTTTACTCTTATACACCAATCATTAATAACAACAAGCTTTTAACTTTTCTCGCCCAATTCGGGCCCGCCTTCAATAAGAATAAAAAGAATGTTCAATATTTATCTTTATTAAAAGAAAAATTTAAATCTTTACCTTTAACAATTGAATTCAGGCATAAATCCTGGTTGGAAAAGGAAAATCGGGAAGATACTTTCACTCATTTAAGAAGATTAAACCTGGGTTATGCAGTTGTGGATGAGCCCCAGGTTCGATCCCTTGCCCCATTTATCTTGAACAATACTAACCCTGTAGGTTATTTCAGGTTCCATGGAAGAAACCGGGATTGGTTTACTGCAACGGGAGATGAAAGATATAATTATGAGTATTCTGATGATGAACTTCGAGAATTCATTCCCTTTATAAAGGAACTCGAAAAGAGAACCGCTGTCACGACGGTTTTTTTCAATAATTGCCATTCGGGAGCTGCGCTGAAAAATTCAGTAAAACTCAGGCAGATGCTGGGTATTGCAGGTTACAATGCAAATTTAACGGGCCACCAATTAAAATTTCCTTTTTAATTCTGAACTACAAGATATTTAACTGTCTTAATCGTTCTTCAAGTTTATTAAAAGATTCAAAGTGAATTCCGTGTATTCCCATCGAAACAGCAGCTTCAACATTCTTTACGGAATCATCAATAAAAAGCAGGTTATGTGCCTTTAAACTAATTTTATTTATTGCGAATTCAAAAATCCGGGTATCAGGCTTCATATGTTTTATCTTGTATGAAAGGAAAACCTCTTTAAAAATATTCTGATAGGGATAACTGTTTATGAAGTGTTCATAGTGGATTTTGTTGGTATTTGAAAGTAAATATAATGGATAACGAAGCCCCAGCTGGGAAAGAAAATCTGGAGCAATGAGAGGTTCTTTTAAAAATTCCTGAAAAAGCTGGGTTGTTTTTTCGATTTCGACTTTATTGCCCAGTTTTTCTCGAAACGACTTCATTACATTACCAGATGGTATTTGGCCTGTTTCGTGTTTAGTAATGAGTTCTTCATCCAGAACCCGTTTTTCAATTTCAAGTTGTGAAAAACCCGTTAATGAGGATATTTTTTTCAAGCTGGGTGTTGGATCTACCTTTATTATAACATTGCCCAAGTCGAAAATTATAGCTTTGATATCTGGAATTTTTCTTGCCATTTTTATTTCTGGATGACAACAAAGTTGTCAACAGCTGTAACTGTTCCGTCAATGCTGGCATGAACTCTTGCCCCCAATTGGCCCTGGGGAATTTCTCCGATAAGGTCACCCTTTCTGACTTCATCTCCCGGTTTAACTGTTGGCATAGCTGGTACACCGATATGCTGTTTCAGGGGAATTCTGACCTCAGAAGGCTGATAATTCACTTCCTTAAAGGGGGCAACTGCCATGTAGTTGTCCAGTTGAAGTCTGTTGACCAATCGTTGAACTGGCACTCTTCTGGTTTTTGCAAAGGGACGTGGTTCTGGGTTTTGTTCCCTGTTCTGTGTGTTTTTCACTCCAGCTTTGCCCATTTCCCGCTTCAGGCTTCCGTGAATTTTTCCCGGAGATAAAAACAGAGGGCAGGCAAAATAATCACATAGTTTACATTCACAGCAGAGCCAGGAGGAAGTAATTAGTTTCGAATCGGCTATTCCGTAGGGCGCACCCCGCATGGCGGATTTATGGGGCCTCAGGTTATGCCCTATTATATATCTGGGACAATATTCAGTACAATACATGCATTGGTCACAGGTGGATCGTCCCCGTCGAACTGCGGTCCGATCTGTTTCCTTTTTTCTCATGACCAGGTAATTATCGGGGGGTAACAATAACAGGCCACTGGTGGTTTTTGTAACGGGCGAATCCCAGTTATCTTCAATGTCCCCCATCATGGGGCCACCACAGATAAGAGCTGGGTTGTCAATTTTGATGCCGCCCGCCAGTTCTATGGCTTCTCTGTAAGAGGTTCCCAGGGGTAAACGGATTGTCATGGGTTCGTTTACTTCTCCGTGAACAGTCAGGTACCTGTCGGTAACCGGAATTCCCCGGCTAGCCCGGGCAACATTAATAATGGTAAGAACATTGTTGACCACAGCTCCCACATCCAGGGGTAAACCACCCTCGGGAATGGTCAGGCCAAGCACATCAAAAACCATTACGAATTCATCTCCGGCAGGATAAAAATTTTCCATGGCATGAACCTGTATGTTGTCATAATTGGTAAGTTGCTGCTCCAATTTTGCAATAGCTTCTCTGTATTTTTTCTTAGTGGCGATAAAACTTTTTTTTGCACCAAGAAAATTCATTATAAGTGAAACACCTTCCAGGAATTCGACGGCATAGGTGTCCATTATCTGCTGATCCACATATAACAGCGGTTCACATTCAGCGGCATTGGCAATGAAGTAATTTATTCCTGTAGCATTATATTTTACATGGGTGGGAAAACCGGCGCCACCGGCACCAACCACCCCGGCTGCCCTTACTTTTTCAATCAGATTCAATTGAGTTTCATCTCCTGAACATTTTTACTTGTTATATTTTTTCCTGTTTTATTTTTCCCTTTGTTCTTCAGTGATAAATTTTAACCTGTCTGTAAACTGTTTTAGAATTTGTGGTACTTTTTCCTTCAACTCCGAAGTTAATTCCAATCCCCTTATGTTATTTTTTTTAATCTCAATTCCCCAAACTTCAATAGATTCAGGCATTTTCTCTGGATAAACAGTTTTCCCCAATTCTATTACTTCGGGAATTGTGAAATCGTGGGAAGATAATATAACCTTATCATCAACCTTAAGATTATCAGTACTCAAAAAGTGAACACTTCCTACTTTTTCTCTATCTGTGATAATTGCGTCAATAATTATTGTTGTTTCTCTTGCCTTCATCAGATCCAGCAACTTTAACCCCGGTGTTCCTGCTTCCAGAATTTCAATATAAGGAGGCAGTTCACACTGTTGAAGCTTTCTGGCAATAACACATCCAATAGAATCATCGCCGTATAATAATGAACCACAACCGATTATTCTTATCTTATTTCTCAAAAAATCTCCAAAAAATGAAATCCCCCATAAAGGGGGATAGTTAATTATCTTCCACCGCGCCCGCCGGGGCCGCCACCACCAGGGCCTCCACGCCCGCCAGGGCCTCCACCGCCAGGGCCTCCACGCCCGCCAGGGCCGCCTTTACCGCCTGGGCCCCCACGGGTTTCTCCTTTTCTTCCACCGGGCCTGGAAGGAGTTTCCTTTACTTCAGGTTCCTTGGTTTCTTCTTTTTCTGTCTTGTTTTCTTCTGGTTCGATTATCTCTTCTTCAATTACAGGTTCTTCTTCTTCCTGAAGTTTTTCCAGTTTCTTTTTAGTCTGTACATACTTATACTTAGAAGTAAAAATTGGGAAATTTTTCTCTATACCCAGGGCTTCAAAATAGTTACCCTTTGTCTGTATGGTATATGTAAGTTGATCATCACTTACTTCATATCCCGGAGAAAATGTATCCTTCAAGGCTGCAGGATTCTCGGGGATTTTCCTGATATAATCGGGAATTAACCACTGCAGTGATTTTGGAAATTTTCCATCGTGGTCTCTGGAATATTTTCTCAGAGAGACAGAAATAGAATACATTGCATTTTGACACTCATTTAGTTGATGCCTCTGTCTCATTCTCAATTTTTCAGGATCCTCTGCCAGTTTGGTGAAACTGAGCAGGGTCATCCCCAGCAGCAAATAGATCAGCACCAGCCAGATGTTTCCCACGCCAAACACAGAGACGATCAGGTTAGTGAAAATCCCCGCCAGCAGAAAATGGATTGACATCAAAGCCAGGCGCAGGCTTGTCCGTATGCGCGGCTGCTCAATCAAGTCCACCGTGCGATCAACCACCATCTCGCGGTTTTCACGCAGATTCAATAATTGCGGCAACCGCGCGTGGCTCAGGCTGGCTTTGACTGCAGTCACCAACAAATCCAGCAAAAAAAAGGTTATTGTTAAAATCCAGATATCAGTCACTTTTCTCCAACTTACGTTTTTCTTTGGCAGGCACCCCCAAAACAAGGCTGTCCTGCGGTACATCCCTCGTAACCACCGCCCCCGCCCCGGTGACACTTCGATCTCCGATTTTGATCGGTGCCACCAGCATAGTGTCACTCCCGATAAAGGCTTCATCGCCGATTTCGGTGGGATTTTTCTTCTCTCCATCAAAATTACATGTTATCGTTCCGGCGCCAATATTCACCCGTTTGCCAATGGTCGCATTACCGATATAGGACATATGCCCCATCTTCGTGCCTGCGCCCAGAACCGAGTCCTTAACTTCGCCAAAATTACCTAAATGCACATCCTCTTTGAGAACCGCCCCTTTCCGCAAGTGGCAGTAAGGGCCCATCGTGACCCGATCTGAGAGTTCAGCCTCTTCTGCGACCGAAGCAATGATTTCCACCTGATTCCCCACATGAGTATCCATTAGGACCGTATCAGGGCCGATCTGGCAATCCTCGCCGATGACCGTCTCACCGCGCAAATGGGTGTTGGGGTGGATGACAGTGTCCTGTCCAATTTGGACGTCCACCTCAATAAACGTTGTATCCGGATCGATAATG
>CAZSLZ010000057.1:0-18973 GCA_964607865.1 uncultured bacterium | reverse complement strand
TCTGAACTGGGAGGAAAAAGAAGTAACCCAGAGTTTTATTAAATTAACCAAGGGAAACCGCACCGCCCTTTTATACGGGGGCAATGAAGAATTAATGGATGTCCAGGTAAACAAGGAACTTATAAAGTTAAAGAACAGAGGTTGGAAACCCGGCGGTGAAATCACTCTGGATTTTGATAACCGGCCTGAATCTGAGAAGGAACTGGAGAATCTCTACCACCGCGATGCCATGAGGGTGGAAATAGGAATGAAACTTCTGCCTCTGGTAGATCCCGGCGCCGGCGCGCCGCTATCGGATATGGTTAAAAACATCCGTAAGGATCTCGCAGGCTCCACCGGTATAATTATTCCGGGAATAAGAATTCAGGACAATATGCAACTGCCTCCCGACAGTTATGTAATTTATATAAAAGATACGCCTATCGCTTCTAACGAAATCTATCTTACCCGGTTTCTGGTTTATGGTAGTATGGAACAATTAAACGAGCTCAAAGGTTGGAGTGTAAAAGATCCGGTTTTCAGATCCCAGGCTTTATGGGTGGAACCAGACCAGCGGGATAAAGCTGAGGAGTTGGGCTGCCTCATAATGGGCCCTTTGAATGTGCTGGTAACTCATATTCGCGAGGCGGTTGAACGTAATTTGAGGGAATTGCTTGGCCTGCAGGATGTTAAACATATGCTGGATCAATTAATGAAAACCCATCCCGTGGTGGTGGAAGATTATGTCAACAACAAGAAAAAACTTCGCCAGATAAGAAAAGTATTATTGAACCTGGTGGGTGAGCGGGTGAGTATCCGCGATATGGTAACCATAATGGAGACCATCGGAGAAATTGAAGACAAGCTAGACAAGACCAATTGGGCCAGCGAACTGGTTCGGCTGGCTTTGAGAAGACAAATATGCTGGTCTTATATAGGCGCCGAGGGTAAAATCATAGCCCTTTCACTTTCCAGAAATTTCGAGAAAAAAATTCAGGGCAATATTCAGGAATCCAAGGAAGGTGCCAGGCTGGCTCTGTCCCATCTGGAAGCAGAGGAGATAATAAATAACTTGAAAAAGACCCTGGAAGATTATGACAACCCCAGGGTGATTTTCTGCGAACCCCATACCCGTATTTATTTCCGGCGGTTAACCGAGGCTACCCTGCCGGATCTGGGAATTCTATCCACAGCTGAGATAGCTCCGGGGGTTCCCATAGAAATAGTGGGGCAGGTTACCCTTCCCGGTGAAGATAAAGTTGACAGTGTGGCCGGCGAGGAAAAAGAAAAAAAGAGCGGGGGGTTATTCGGGTTAATAAAAGGATGAGCAATGAAAGGCGTGTTTAGATGAATAGAGTAGATGGAAGAAAAGATTTTGAAATGAGGCCCTGTAAGATTACCCGGAATTTTCTAAAAAACCCGGCAGGGTCAGTATTGATAGAAATGGGTGATACCAGGGTTATATGCGCGGCAACCATAGAAGAGAAGGTTCCGGGTTGGCTGAAAGACAGCGACCAGGGCTGGATTACCGCCGAATACAGCCTGCTGCCCTCTGCCACCGGTGTAAGGACCCGGCGGGAAGCCCTGCGGGGCAAGGTGTCGGGCAGAACATCTGAAATAATGAGGCTGATAGGAAGATCCCTGCGATCTGTAGTAGATCTGTCCGCCATAAAAGAAAGAACTATCACTCTGGATTGCGATGTAATCGACGCTGACGGCGGTACCCGGACAGCTTCCATCACCGGCGCATTTATTGCCCTGATGGACGCCCTTAATTACCTGAAACAGGAAGGTGTTCTGAGAAAAAGATGTGTCAATTCATACCTGGCAGCAATTTCATGCGGTATAGTTGATGGCAGGGAAATGCTGGATTTGAACTACGAGGAAGATTCCCAGGCCCAGGTTGACATGAACCTGATTATGACTTCCAGAAATGAAATTGTGGAATTTCAGAGCACCGCCGAAGGCAACCCCTTCAACCGTGAGCAACTGAATAAATTAATGGATCTGGGGCAAAAAGGTATTCAGGAGCTGGTTTCCCTGCAGAAAGAAGTCTTAAAAGATATAACCGGCATCATCTGGCCTGATTAAACCGACAACAGTTTACCGCCACCAGGCCTGGCTGGTTCATTTAGATATTATTTCCGGCGATGAATCCTGAAACCGGCGTCCAGAAGTAACCGTGGAAGTTGGCGTGCTTCGTCCAGGTTGTAAGATTTAACTTTTTGAATCTCAGATGCAGTAAGGAGCTGGGAACTTTCAAGTTTTTTCCATTCCATCAAATAAGGGTTGGCCTTTTTTTCGTCATTTCGGGGCCCCAGTTTGAACCCGGCGGCAATTTTATCCTTATACCATCTGTTATGCTCTGCTTCCGCCAATTTTTCCACTTCTTCATCGGTCAATTCCAGGGGTTCCATGCTCCAATCTGTGAGAGGTTTAACCTCCAGGCCCATTTCCTTCAGAATTTTATAGACCTGATCAGCCTTGCGGCGATTTGATTCCCTGTATTGCTCAGGCAACTCATTCCAGGGCACCAGAGATGGCGAAGTGCCGATTTCCTGTTGCCGGGTGGCAAAATAGGTTTCATGAAACGCCCTGGCAATTTTTTCATTGATTCCCTCCAGGAGAATGGCAGGGTTGCATGTCTGGTTCCATAACCCGAAAGCATGAAGATTAGCATATTTGGGTCCCCGGTTACTTTCAGCCTTAATAAGGGTTGCCAGGCCCGTATCTGAGTTCATGACCGCAATCACCGGCTTATTCAGCTCTGGTAAAAGATGCAGAATTTGCAAGGCTGAAGATATGGTCAGGGAGTCATCCTCCAGGCAGACGTAAATGTAGTCAAACTCATTGAAATCAAGGCCCCTGAAGATAATGTTCATTTTGTTGCCGGGCCCCAGGTTGGCGTTCAGGGGGTGAAAATCACAAAATTTTCTCAGGGCAGGGTTCCGGGATTTTAAACTCTGAATTTTTTCAGTTGCCAGCCAGTCCATAACAGTTATTTTTATTCTTACATCAGTATTTTGCTTTTTCCAGCTTTTTGCCAGTTCTTCGATTATACTGTCGGCCATCTGCTGCAAACCTATAAGAAGAACCGATGGATTTTTATCCTGCAGTGGAGAGTATTTCAGCAAAAGCGCCCGGGCTCCCGACTGGAAAATATTGAAAGTTTCCAACCTGAAGCTGGAAACCTTCCCGGACAGAACTTCCTGTTCTACGAGAAAATCCTGAAGCTGGGAATTGTAGATATGAACCAGGCAGGTGAGAATATGCTCATTATTATCCTGAGTAAGTTTTCTAGCTTTCACCGCAACCTCGGCGTTGATTCCGTCATCACCGCAGACGGCAATCAAGTATTTGGCGCGATGAACCTGAGCTTTTTCCAGCATATCCATATCGGTGGCGTCACCTGTGAGAACAATTATATTTTTTTCCCGGCAAATGGGAATGTGGGAGTTTTCTTCGTCTTTTTCAATTATTACGATTTCATATCCAAGTTTATGAAATTCCCTGGCCATTAAAAACCCCTTGGAGCCCAAGCCGCAGATGACCAAATGCTTTTTTAGAAAACGGACATAGAAAAGTTGAAACTGTTGGTGAAAGATTGAGATCAGCGCCTTGATAGCGGAATAGGCAGCCACACCGGGAGCAAGCAACCGTGCTACTTCCAGCTCCCAGGAAACCGGGCCGTAAACCGACCCTGATTCCAGGGTGAAAAGTTGGATGGAAAGATACAGAATATCCCAGTCTGATCTGGGCTGGTTCATTCCCAGGGTATATTTTTTAAAACCGATATACCCCAGGGTAATGCAAAAAATCCATAAAAATATAATAAAAGGCCATTCCAGCCTGTCCCAGTTTTTACTGATATTTTCCTTCCAGAAAGACTTAAAGGTGTTGTCCGATCCTTTTTTATTCTCGTTTTTTTCTCCCAAGTAATCCTCCCAGATTAACCTTGTAGTTTTAAATTGCATTTCAGGAATTTTTAGCCGGGAATCGCCAGGATAAGCCGGCGGTTTTCTATAAACCCGCCATCTCTGGGTAAAAACCCAAAGGGTTTTGATACAATTATTCTTCCGGTTAAAATATCAATAACCTGCATTTTTTGATCATTACCCAGGATTAATAAATATTTACCGCCTTCAGAACAATTAATTTTGAATATCGAACTTTTATGTAACTGTTCTTTCCATATAATTCTCAGCGACTGGAGGGTTTTCAATTCCACAACGCCGGTATCGTAACCCACTGCCAGAAAACTGGTGTTGGGAATAATCTTTACAAAAGTAAGGTAGGCAGAATATTTTATGCCAGCCGGTGGATTGTCAAAATCGGTTAAAAGAATTTCTTCTCCTTTACTGCTTATTTGTTTTACCTGTTTTTCTTTTTTATAATAAACACAAAATAGAAATTCTGAGGAACTGTGGGAAAAGGCCGCCAGCCATATCTTTGCCCCAGAAGAACCAGGAAATTGGGGCGGGGGGTAACTTTCTGGCAGTGGCGGATTTCCTCCAGGCAGATGTCCATGGTTTTCTGGTTCAAAGCTGCATCGTGGGTTACTCCCCATCGAAGGTCTATGGGTTGGAATTTAAAACCGTTATTTTCACAATTGGCTCTGATTTTAGGAAAAACCTTTTTCTGCAGGGCGTTTTTTTCCTTTTCGAAATCGCTGAAAGTTGAGCTTATAAAAATTCTGAATGCTTTGGTGGGCCGGGGCATAACTGACCTCTCTATGAAAGTTGTTTTTAACATTCGTGAAAATTTATGACAAACCTTTACTGGGCATGGTGAGATAATTATTATTCATTTCTGTGTTTCATCGGGCTGGGTTCTTTGATAATTTTACTTTATTCCCACTGTTTATTATTAAAAAGGGTTCAGGGAAGGAAAAAAATGTTTTCGACCTAAATATTAGAAACTATGACAGGGACAAGTTCAAAAAATAATATAAGGGTGCGTTTTGCGCCCAGCCCCACGGGCAGGCTTCACGTGGGTTCATTCAGGACCGCGCTGTTCAACTGGCTGTTTGCCCGGAAGAACCGGGGTTGTTTTATATTAAGAATTGAAGATACGGATCAGCAGCGTTCTGAACAGGCTTTTCTGGAAAGCCAGCTTAACGATTTAAAATGGATTGGCCTGAACTGGAATGAAGGTCCCGAAGTTGGGGGCAATTACGGGCCTTATTTTCAAATGGAAAGGCTGCCCCTGTACTCGCAGTTTGCCCAGAAACTGGTAGAGGAAGGCAAGGCATATTTTTGTTTCTGTACCCCTGAGGAATTAAAGAATCAAAGGGAGGAAGCAAGAAAAGAAGGAAATGACCCCGGTTATCAGGGACATTGCCGAAAGCTGGCCGATACAGAAATGCAGGAGTATCGCCAGGAGGGACGCATCCCCTGTATCCGGTTCAAAGTTACTGACAGAGGGGAAACCTTGATTCAGGATCGGATAAAAGGCGAAGTTGCTTTTCAGAACCAGGATCTTCATGATTTTGTTATTATAAAATCCGACGGCATCCCCACTTATAACTTTGCTGTGGTGGTGGATGATTATTTAATGGAAATCAGCCATGTGATTCGCGGAGACGAACATATGAGCAATACCCATAAGCAGGCCCTGCTTTTTGACGCTCTGGGCTTTTCCCGGCCGGTTTTCTGTCATATACCGGTTATTCTGGATACTGACAAGACCAAACTTTCCAAACGGAAAGGCGCGGTTCATCTTCTTGACTACAAGGACCGGGGTTATTTGAAGGAAGCTCTGTTGAATTTTATGGCGCTGCTGGGATGGGCCCCCAAGGATGACAGGGAAATAATGAAGGTTGAAGAAATTATTGAAGCCTTTTCACTTGATGGCATTTCCCGCCATCCTGCAGTTTTTGACGAACAGAAATTGTTATGGATGAACAGCCAATATATGAAGATGCTGTCTTCCAGGGAGATTTCAGCCAGGTTGAAGCCATTTCTTGCCAACCTGGGTTTTGATATTTCCTCTAAAAGCCCCCAATGGTGGGAAGAAATAATCAGATTGTACAGAGAAAGGGCCCGGACCCTGGCAGAATTGGCCCAGAGCCTGGAATATTATTTCAGCGATGTGGTGAGTTATGATCCTAAAGGAATCAAGAAACATTTCAAACAGGAATTTTTAATTGAAGCTCTGGGTGAGTATCGCCGGCGAATTGAAAAACTGGAAGGATTTGATATTGAGAGCCTGGAACAAATTTTACGCGATTATGCTCTGGAATTGGACAAATCCGCGGGCAAATTGATTCATCCAGTAAGGCTGGCTATTTCGGGCCAGGTCAGTACGCCCCCTTTATTTGATGTAATGGTGTTATTGGGAAAAGATACTGTTTTGGATAGATTGGATAAAGCAGTTGAATTTTTAAAACGATACCATTCCAGTTGATTAATAGAAAGAATTGATAATAAATTATGTTACCCAGCAACGGTTACGAGATTGTAAAGCCCGATTGGGAAAAAATTGAAAAATTGATAAAAGCCCTGAACCTGGATCCGCTTATTGCCCGGATCCTGGTTAACCGGGGTATAAGCAACCCCGATGACGCCCGGTTGTTTATTCACGGAAACCTGGATGATATGTATGACCCTTTCTTAATAGAAGATATGGATAAAGCTGTCAGTTTAATATTGGATCATATTAACCAGGGCAACAAGATTTTAATTCATGGTGATTATGATGCCGACGGAGTTACATCCACAGCAATTATGATAAAATCACTCTCCCGCATTGGTGGAAAACTGGATTTTTATATTCCCGACCGTTTTGACGAGGGCTACGGTTTTTCCACGGAGGCGGTTCAAAAGGCAGTGGAATTGAAAGTAAGCCTGATTATAACCGTGGACTGTGGGTCCAGCAACCATGATATAGTAAACCTGGCGCGGGAGCAGGGTATTGAGGTTATCATTACGGATCACCACGAAGTGCCCGATCCCCAGCCCTCGGCGGAAGCTTTTATAAATTTGAAGAAACCCGGAGAAACTTATCCCTGCAAGGAATTGTCAGGCGCGGGGGTAGCCTTCAAGGTGATTCAGGCTATCTATAAGAAATTGGGGCGAGATGACTGGAAGGATTTTCTGGATCTGGCAGCGGTGGGTTCAGTGGCGGATGTCATACCCCTGACCAGTGAAAACCGGTTGATAGTAAAAGCTGGCCTGAATCTGCTGGAGAAACGGAAACACCCCGGTATTTCCCAGTTACTGGAAGTTTCGGGAGTAAACCGGAGCAACCTGTCCCCCTGGGATATAAGTTTTATAATTGCCACCAAAATCAATGCTGCCGGCAGAATTCACAACGCCGAGTTTGCTCTTCGGTTTTTGTTGGAAGAAGATGTGGAAACTGCCCGCCAGATGGCCCAGAGACTGGTGGAAATGAACGAGGAACGCCAGCAGATTGAAAACCTGATAAAAGAAGAGATTGAGCAGAAAATTAATGAAAACCCCGAAATGCTGTCGAAAAAAGCCTGGGTTTTAAGCTCCAGGGGTTGGCACCAGGGTGTAATAGGAATTGTAGCTTCCCGGTTTTCCCAGTCTTTCAAACGCCCGGTATTTTTGATAAGCATAGATGAAGTGGGTGTGGGGCGGGGTTCAGCCCGTTGCCACGATAATTACAGCGTTTATGCTGCCCTGGAAGGGGCCCAGGAACATTTAATGCATTTTGGAGGGCACCAACTGGCGGGGGGGTTTTCTATTGAAGAAACCAATATATCGGAATTGGAAACTGTGGTCAACCAGGAAAAGTTTTTCTCCCACAGCTTCAAACCTCTACGAGTCGATGCCGAGTTGAAACCTTCCCAGGTTAACCTGGAAACAGCCCAGAAGTTGGAAATACTTGCGCCTTTTGGCGAGGGTAACCCAAAACCCATGTTTTTATCCAGGCGAACCAAAATTCAGTCGATTTCTCCGGTGGGTAAAAATGAACAGCATTTAAAAATCTGGGCAACCTTTGACGGCCGAGATGTTAAAGGAATAGCCTTCGGAATGGGTTCCAAAATCAGCGATATTTCATACGAAGATCTTTATTACGACCTGCTATACAACCTGGATGTGGATTTATGGAATAATCAATGCGAACCATCCATGAAAATACAGGAAATTTTACAGCCTGATCGTGAGTGTTACCGTATAATAACCGGACTGGATCAAGTGGCTATTTCTTCGGATAGCGAAGAAACCGGGGAAGAGGTTCAGTGGAGGCTTATTGATGCGCGAGGCGTAATTAACCGCCGTAAATATATAAAGGAGCTGTATCGGGGAAGAAAGGATTGCCTGGTTCTGACCCGGAGCCGGCGCCAGATGGAAGTCATAACAAAGAACCTGAAACAGGAGGGTATTAATTGTGTCAATCTATTGAAAGACAAGGTTTCCCCCGATGAATTCGGCGCCAAAATATATATTTCGCCTTACGATCACTATGATGCAGACATAGATTTCCGGGAATTAATTCTGTATCATCCCCCTTATTTGTGGGATCATTTCGTAATGGACTACTTCAGGGCGCCTGGCCTGCGCAGAGTGCATACCCTGTTTAACTATTATGATGTAATGAGAGAAGAGAGCAACCAGGAAATGTTGGCGCCGGAGCGGGAAAAACTTCTGAAAATTTATAAATATCTGGAAAAAACAGGTTCCTTTACCTCGTATGTTCAGATCAAGCCCCAGCAGGTAGCCCGGGCATTGAAAGATAATTTGATTCAGGCAATCACTATTCATCTTGCCCTGAAGGTTTTTTCAGAGATAGGCTTATTGGAATTCCAGAATAAAAAGAAAGAAATCAGCTTTATTTTAAAAAAGAATGGGAAACAGGATCTGGAAAATTCCCCCACCTATAAAAATCAACTTAAGAAAAAAGAGATTTTTTATCAACTCAAGGAATTATACTTGAAACCCAGTCTTGATCAGTTCAAGGAGAACGTTTTACAGGTAATTAATTCAAATGAAGGAGGATAACCAATGAACCCGGCTGTTGTTGAAACTACTTTAAAAGAAAGAATCAGAGACCTTCCCGATTGGCCCCAGAAAGGAGTCATTTTCAGGGATATAACCACCCTGTTGAAGGACCCCGAGGCCCTGGCAATGTCCATAGATGCACTGGAACATTCATTGAAAGGCAGGGATTTTGATTACATAGTGGCAGTGGAATCCAGGGGATTCATATTCGGCGCCACATTAGCCTACAAAATGGGAAAAGGGTTTATCCCGGTGAGAAAACCCGGCAAACTCCCCTGCGAAACCATTGACCAGTCTTATGAACTGGAATACGGCAAGGATACCATTGAAATGCATAAAGATGCGCTGAAACCAGGAGATAAAGTGGTTATTCTTGATGACCTTATTGCCACCGGTGGTTCGTCAAGGGCTGCTGCCCAATTGGTGGAAAAACTACAGGCTAAAGTAGAAAGCCTGGCTTTTCTTATTGAACTTACATTTTTAAACGGCCGGGATAAACTGGAAGGTTATGATGTGGTATCGGTAATCAAATACTGATTTCAAATTAAATACTGTAATAAATTAACAGGAGGAAAGAATGTTTATGAAAACGTCTTTCCTCCGTTATTTTTGTGCTGTTTTTCCTGTTATGTTTGAAGTTAACCGGAAGGAAGCCGTTAACTGGAATTGAAATAGATAATTATTGACTTTGCATTTTGGGAAGGATTAATTATGAGCGAAAAATCAATTTTTTTGGCCCTGGGTTTTCATAATCACCAGCCCGTGGGAAATTTTGACTATATTATAGACCAGGCTTATGAAAAGGCATACCTGCCCTTTCTGGAATGCCTGGAGCGGAATTCTCACATAAGGGCGGCGCTTCATTATTCAGGTTATTTACTCGATTATCTCAAGGAAAACCAGCCTGGTTGGCTACAGAAACTTCAGAAACTATGTAGAAACGGCCAGGTTGAAATGCTATCCGGCGCATATTATGAACCAATTCTATCGAATATTTCCGATAGGGACAAGATCAGCCAGGTTAAAAAGATGAACCGGGCGATAAAAACGGAGTTTAATCAGAAACCTACAGGAATGTGGTGCGCCGAACGAATCTGGGAACCTTCCCTGCCCAAACCCCTCTCATTGGCAGGGATTGGTTATACTGTCCTTGATGAATATCATTTCCGGGCAGCAGGCCTGGATGAAAATGATATTTTCGGCCATTATGTCACCGATGAACAGGGCCATCCCCTTTGCGTATTTCCCATCAACAGAAAACTGAGATGGAAAATTCCCCACGACAGCCCAGAAGAAGTTATTGAATTTTTGAAAAATCAGGCTGACGAAAAAGGAGACAGATTGGCGGTCTTTGCCGACGACGGGGAAAAATTCGGCGAATGGCCAGATACCCATAAAATTGTATGGGAAGAAAACTGGCTGGATAAATTCTTTGCACTTATAAAAGAAAACCAGGATTGGCTCAAAGTTATCACCTTTAATGAATATATGCAGTTATACCCCCCAAAAGGGCTTATTTATCTGCCCACAGCTTCCTATTTTGAAATGAGTACCTGGGCGTTACCCGCAGAAAAAGCCCGGTTGGTTCAGGAATTTAATGGGGAAATCAGGGAAAATGAAAAATTAAAGAAATATGAAGATTTTATCCGGGGAGGTTTCTGGCGGAATTTCCTGGTGAAATATCCCGAGTCCAACCAGATGCAGAAAAATGCCCTGTATATCAGCGAAAAGGTTCAAAGAATGGTTACCCGGGCCAGGGAAGAAGCCCAGGACTGGCTTTTCAGGGCCCAGTGCAACTGCGCATACTGGCACGGAGTTTTCGGCGGAATTTATCTACCCCATTTACGGCATAAGATTCACGAATGCCTCATCCGGGCGGAAAACATGGCTGATGAAGAATTTTTCAAGGGAGAACCATATAAGGAAGTCCGGGCTATGGACTTAAACCGGGATTTCAGGGACGAGGTTATAATAAACACCGCCAACCTGAAACTGGGCTTTTTCCCTCACCTGGGCGGATCTCTGTATGAGTTGGATTACAAACCCCTGGCAGTTAATCTTTGCGATACCTTAACCCGCCGGAAGGAAGTGTATCATGAAAACTTGGTGAACGAGCTGGAAGATCAGCCCGAAAAGGCTGAAAAGTTAAAGAAAAAGCTGGAATATGATAAATATCGGAGGTGCAGTTTTATCGATCATTTCACTTCACAGCCGGTTGAAGTTGAACGGTTTAAAAGCGGAGATTTTGAAGAACTGGGAGATTTTATAGAAAATCCCTATGAAATATTTACATCAGAAAAAGATGACAAGGCAATTCTGACCCTTTCCCGCAAGGGGTTCATAAAAAAAGAGGGCAGGGAATGCCCCCTGGAAATTGAAAAAACTTACTTTGTGCCCAGTGACGGAAATAGTTTCTCGGTTCAATACTGGGTCATTAATAATTCTGAGGAAGAGCTGGAGCTGGATTTCTACTGTGAGCTGGATTTTTCATTCCTTTCCAGGGAACCGGAAACCAATTATATTATTGTAAACCGAGAAGTGATTGAGGAAGAGGAAACCAGGATAGAATCGGAAAGGATTCCCCTTGACCAGTACGGGGTGTTGAAAGATTTTGAAGATATTATTCTGAGGGACGGCCATCGAAGATACCAGCTGATAATGGACTTCGGACAGGAATCGAGGATGCTTCATTTTCCCATAGAAACCATTTCCCGCACCATGAAGGATTACGATGAGGTTTACCAGTCAACGGTAGTGGTTCCTGCCTGGGTTTTGAAGCTGGAAGCCGGCGATACCTGGGATAACACCATGACTTTCAGAATTGAGGAAATACCTGAAGAGGAACATACCGAGGAAGTGAATAACCTGGAAAAGGAAATATTGGAGGAAGTGGAAGTTTAAGGATTAATTATATAAATAATAATTTTTTGAAAAATAAGGTTTCAGGTTGAAATGTAATTTTAGTATACAGGAGGAGAAATGACAGCTACAGCTATTGATATAAAAACGAAGGTTAAACAGGCCAATGACCGGGCACTGGAAAAGATGATTAATGCCAATCCCGTATTGGTGGATGCCCGGAGAGCAATTGACGTGATTCCCGGAATGCACAGAAAACTGATACTCCATGCCGGGCCACCGGTAACCTGGGAGAATATGTGCGGCCCTGTCCGGGGTGCAGTTATGGGAGCGCTGGTATATGAAGGCCTTGCCGATTCCATAGAAGAAGCTGAGAAGCTGGCAGCTTCCGGTGAAATTGAGTTTGATCCCTGCCATCACCACAATACTGTAGGGCCCATGGCAGGTGTGGTTTCTGCCTCCATGTATGTATGGTGCGTAAAAAATACCACTCACGGAAACATGGCTTACTGCACCATGAACGAGGGATTGGGCAAAGTTCTGCGTTTTGGCGCCTATGGCCCTGAAGTGATTAAAAAATTAAAGTGGATGGAAAAAACCCTGGCTCCTGCCATGCAGAAAGCCCTGGCTTTAAGCAGTGAAGGTATTAATTTAAAATCCCTTACCGCCCAGGCTTTAATGATGGGCGATGAATGCCACAACCGGAATGTAGCTGGTACTTCCCTGTTCTTGAGAAAGATTACGCCCCTTCTGATGAAATCCGATCTGGACAGAGCTACATTAAAAGAAGTTTTTGAGTTTATCGACGGCAATGATCATTTCTTCCTCAACCTTTCCATGCCTGCCTGCAAGGCAATTACCGATACAGCTCACGGCCAGGAATATTCCACCCTTATGACTGCCATGGCAAGAAATGGCACCGAAATAGGCATCCGCATAGCGGGCCTGGGAGATCAATGGTTTACTGCACCCGCAGGCAACCCCAGAGGGTTGTATTTTTCCGGTTATGATGAAAAGGACGCCAATCCGGATCTGGGAGATTCTACCATTTCGGAAACTGCAGGAATTGGCGGTTTTGCTATGGCCTGCGCGCCTGCGATTGTGAAATTTGTAGGTGGTACTCCTGCAGATGCGGTCAAATATACCAAAGAAATGGCGGAAATCAGTTACGGTCGCCACCGCGATTACCAGATGCCCCCTATGGATTTTCAGGGTACACCCCTGGGAGTGGACCTGCTGGACGTGGTGGAATACGGAATTACCCCCATAATTAATACCGGAATAGCTCATAAGGATCCGGGAATCGGACAGGTGGGAGCTGGAATTCTGTATGCCCCCATGAGTATGTTCGAGGAAGCCTTGGAAACATTTGCAGAAAAATACGAAGTGATTAAATAATAACTGTAATTATCTTTTTTTGTTACTGAAAAACAATTAATTATGAAAGACGAAAACGAACACAAACAATAGGAACGGCGTTATTGCAAGCCTCGAAGAGGCGTGGCAATCTCAATATAGATCAGGTTAGTTCCATACCCAATTACCTTGCGTCTGTGAGCGCCCGGATTTTTGCCGGTTGAAAAAACTAGAATGGGAACAACATGTTTTCCCATTCTAAATGGGATTCCCCCATTCCAAATGGGGAGAGATCGCCACACATCCTGGGGATGCTCTTTTATTAATAAAAAAAAGCCACCCTTTTTGAACAGGGTGGCTTAAATATAAAAAATATTTTTATTCAGGTAATTTTCTATCAGGGTATGCATATGAATCGATCCATCGAAAACCCTTGTAGTAAGCTATGGGTAAAGAACCAGCATGAATGGAGCCCAGGCCGGGAATGTATGCTTCATATTTCTCCAGAGTTACGTTAGATAAACCATCAAATGCTGCCATAGCTTCATCGGCATTGCCCACCGGGACCAGGTCATCATGAGCATTATGGAATAGCTTCATAGGCATTTCCGGTGTCCAGTCATTATAAGCATTATTTTCTTTCAGGATGTTGTAAACCGGGCCCGAGGCCTGCTGTATTTCCTGAAGAAAAACATCGGTAAGAATGCTTTTCGGCCCTTCGTAAGGGGTAGCCAGTTTCATGAAATCGCTGATTTCTTCACCGGAATATGTTCCGTCCAGCCGTTTTTCCAATTCCAGGGCATAAGTTGAACCTTCGGGGGGAGTATAGCCGGGTACTTCAGATTTTACATCCCGGTCAAAATTGAATTCGGGATAATCATCGCCATAAACCGATTCATAACCCTGAATGGTGTAAGGCATGAAGTATGGCGCCGAGTAACTGGCATCGGCATTGACCATAAGGTTTCTCATGGTTTCCGAGAGTGAATAGGGGCCATCCAGGGGGGCAACTGCCGATATGGTGAATTCATCGGAATGGTTCAGCTGAATTTCCTTGGCGGTAACCATGGTGGCGTAACCGCCTTCTGAATATCCCATTAAAAACAGTGTGTCATTCCATAAAGTAGTTCTGGCATTGTCAGCCCAGTAAAATTTGCTATCCTCAACTGCCCTTATCATATCCACCACAGAATAAGATAATGAATATTGGCAGTAAGGATGAACATCATAGTTTATTCCCATTCCGGGGTAATCAGGAATTGCTACGATATAACCGGTAGAGCAGAAAGCCAAAGCTGCAGGTATGGTTAACTCGGGATCAAGGATATCCAGAGCAGAAGGTGAATATTTGCGTTCCACCTGGGTGGGATGTTGTAATGAAAGCATGGGAGCCTCAATCTGATGGCCATGAATGCTCACCGGCACCGCCAGAGCTCCGGAAACTTCAATTTTGTTACCATGAGCATCAGTTGTGTAATAAACTACCTTGTAAAGATGCCAGGAATATTTGAAATAGTTTCGTAGTTTTTCCCATATACTGTCCCACGACGCTGATCTATCATTGTCAAGGCTCGTAAGGTATGGATAAAGATCTTCCACATTCCCTTCCTGCATAAGGGAAACTGAACGGATTTCACCACGAAAATCCTGAGAAACTGCTGGGGTGGCGTTGTTTCCACTGCTGCAGCTTAATGCTGCGAAAACCAGACAGCATAACATCAGGCTGACAATCAGCCAAATTCTTTTTTTCAATTTCTTCCTCCCAAATTAAAAAATTTAGAATAAATCAGTAATAAATGTTTCCACAGCTTGGCAAAAATTCATTTAAAACATGATTTTTTCTTAAAAAAAACTTACCAGAATTTCTATTTAATATATCATATAGTTACCACTTCTAATATGGATCCCTATTTATGGCAGGCAAATGATGCTGTTGCCAGAAAATTCAGCATTTTTCAGTATGAAAAAACCGTTTATGGTTGAAACATTGAAAATCTTATAAACCCGCCTGAATTATTTATCGGTAAATAGTGAAAGGTTTTTACAAATATAAAGCAAATTAAAAAATTATTAAATTTCAGAGGCAAACAAATGAAAACTTTACTGCTCAATGGCCAGTATGAAAACCAACCAGTTCTGGAAAAAGCTCAGAGTCTGTTTGAAGAAAAGTTAAAACAGAAAAATTTTCAGGTGGAAAGTATTCGCCTGTCAGATAAAAAAATTGCGCCCTGCGCGGGGTGTTTCAAGTGCTGGCTGGGTAGGGAACCCGGTGTCTGTGTGATTAAGGACGATGTGGAACCCATTCTTTCATCATTTGCCAATTGCGATCTGGCAATATGGCTGACCCCCGTGGTGTTCGGCGGCTATTCATTCCAGTTGAAAAAAGCGTTGGATCGTTTCATTCCTATGGTTTCGCCATTGTTAACAATGATAAATGATGAAATGCATCATGTTAAAAGATATGAGAAATATCCCAGAGTAATCTGCCTGGGTTGGCAGCCTGAAATTTATCTGGCCGGACAATACGTTTTTAAATCAATGTTTATTAGAAATACTATCAATATGCATAGCCCCAGTGCTGAGGCCGGAGTAGTTACCCCGGAAAACCAGGATAACCTGGAAGAAATAATTGAAAATCTCATTTACAGGGTAATTATGGAACCCCGGCAAATGCAGGTTAAGAATAAACAGGTGACAATTCTTGTAGGAAGCCCGAAAAAGAAGGGTAGCTCATCACAAAACATTGCCGGTTTTATAAGGGAAGAATTTGAAAAATACGAATCCGGCGCCGAAATAGTCCATCTTCTTTCAAGTATGGAAAAACCTGAAAATGAAAATTCCCTGGTTGAAAATTTTGAAAAGAGCGATATTATTTTTTATGTTGGGCCTCTATATGTGGATTCAATCCCTTCCAGGGCAATCAAGGCTCTTGAGGTGATTCACTCAAAATTCAAGAACAGTGAAAAGGCAAGAAAATTCATTGCCATAAGCCAGTGCGGTTTTGCAGAGGATTATCAGAACGGCCCGGCAATTCGAATTCTGGAACAGTTTGCCCGGCAAACCAATCTTCAGTGGGCGGGCGGTTTCACGGTGGGAGCCGGAGGAGCCCTGCAGGATAAGAAAATTGGGAGTTTTCTGCCGGCAAAGAATATGGTAAAAGCTCTGGAGATGGCCGTGGAAGCCCTTGTTAAAAACAAACCAATTCCTGAAAGAGCTTTTTACCTTTTTTCCAGCCCCCTTATGCCTCAATCGTTATATTCGGTAATTGGAAACTTGATGTTTCGGTGGGAAGCCTTCTCGAAAGCTGGGGTAAAAGATTTGAATAAACAACCTTATAAAATTGAGAAAAATGAAAAAACTGCAGGGCAGGACAAAATCTCTGAATGAAATGACCAAGCTTAAAAATCCAGATCAAACTTTATTATAGTATCTCCATCATCTTTTTCTGTAATTTGGGAACTGACGGCAGGTTTTTCTTCAGCCTGTTTTGTTTCTAAGAAAGGCTGGTCAATATCGAAATCAGCTTCAATTATGCCATGAATTTCAGCTTTTTTCTCCAAATCGGTTTTTTCAGGAACCTTTGCTTCTTCTTTTCGTTTTTCTGAATCTTCCATTTCGCACTTTTTCATAAACTGGCGCAAAGAATTCCAGGCCTCTTCATTACTGCTCACGATCTTAATCCGGCCTCGGCCCTGGGTTTCAAATAAATAAGCTGAAGGATCTAAACGGGCATTTTTTGCCAAGGAAATAATTTTTTTAAGTGCCATATTAAAATTTATTAAGCCGCTGTAACCGGCATGAGGGCCCAGTAATTCGCGAAAATTTGTTCCTATGGTATCAAATTTAAAAGGCCTGCTCAATCCCCGTATTTTTAAATATGAAACAAAAGATTCTTCCGCACTGCTCTTTGAGCCTATATCTCTCATTGCATTGTCCCTGACTTGTCTTATCATACCTATGGCTTCGCGGTTAACCCTGAAACCCCGGTTGTTATTTCTGGGAGCAGGATTAACGGATTGACACTCTTTCATAACTTTGTATATAGATATAAACTCCACATCATCCCATTTGATATTAAAAAAATCGTTGGCGGTCTTTATTTCCATTCCGTCTTCCTTTATCTGGCCGCCCTTTACAGTGGCAGGAATTTGTTTTGCGCAAAAATTATCCTCCATGAACTCACCTCCGCATATACTGGTACTTATTTTCTCTAAAAGATAAAAATACACCTCTAAATCACATTTTAATTCTGAGGCCTCTCTTTACTGCTTTACAATGCAAGGGGGTTTTTCCCAGATATTCACCGTCAATCTGGGTGTTAACGGGGTGGTCTGTGGTTATTTTGAAATCAGAGGACTTGAAATACATTACATCCTCAACTTTATTATGCTTTTCAGTAAATACTTCTATGAGCTGGTTTACCACCGATGAATCAGGTTTATCCAGAAATGCGATTATGTCCAGCAAGCCATCGTCAATTTCCGCTTCCAAGGCAACTTTTATTTTTCCCCCATAATATGGAAGGTTACCCACCAATACCATCCAGGCGTCCATCTCATGAGTTTCCCCTTTGTCCAGTAATTCTATCTTTACCTTGGCTTTATAATCCTGGCCTGCGATAAGGCTGTAAACCCCCTTTAAGACAAAACTTACTGTGCCCAACATGTTCTTCATTTCAGGATCCATATTTTTTATAACATCGGCATCAAGGCCAACTCCGGCCATAACAATGAAAATTCTTTCGTTAGCCTTTCCGTAATCGATCTTCTGAACCTCGGCATCCAGAAAATGCTGGCAGGCAGGTTTTATATTGAGAGGAATTTCCATGGCCTTGCACAAAATGTTTTCTGTGCCCATGGGAATTGCACCCATTACAGCGTCGGAATCGGCAAGGCCGTTTATCACTTCATTGATGGTCCCATCACCGCCACAAGCCACGATAAACTTGAACCCTTCCTCCACAGCTTCTTTTGCCAGCATTTCACCTTCACCCACCGCCGTAGTTATTTTCATTGTAGTAGCTATTTTTTTATCGGCAAAAAAATCTACTATTTCTTCAATGGGATGCCAGGCAATGTTTCTTCTTGAAAAACCAGCTTTCGGGTTAACAATCAAACAAACTCTTTTATCTTCTAACATAACTCCTCCAGAATTAATCGTCAAGATTTATCTTTAAAGTATGGCGAAACATCTCTTCCCTTAATCCCCTGAAAGTGAGGGTATTTGTCCAATGAGATTTACCCAGGGGTTTAATTAAAATTGTATAACAACCTAACTTATTTCCACCCAATATGTCTGTTAAAATCTGATCTCCAATAACCGCGGTTTCTTCCGCCAGAGCGTTCATTTTCTTTAATCCTTCCAAAAAAGGCCGCCTTCTTGGCTTCAGAGAAAGATACATCGCCGCAACAAAAGGAATATTCAATTCTTTTGCCATATCTGCTACCCGGCGAACCCTCTTTTTTCCGAACATGATATTTGAAACCAGACAGGCATTCCTTATAAACCCCTTCTTCATTGAATCATTAAGGGCATCCTTCGCTTCCTCATTTATAATGGGTGAATATGCATTTGATATGGTATTGTCCACATCAATTATAAGATACTTGATGCCCATGGATGATAAATCACAGAAATCAATCTTCCAGAAAGCTGAATGGTATAAATCCGGTTTTAGCATTCTTTTGATTTTCGACATATCATAACTCCTGCAATATTTTCTGTTTTTAACAGTAAATCTATCGCATATAGTTTCATCGGCTGTTATCTATATTTTTCTTAATTCTATTATTTACCCCCTTGACAGAAAAAAA
>CAZSLZ010000056.1:0-19047 GCA_964607865.1 uncultured bacterium | reverse complement strand
GAAAAGCGCAGTGCGGTCAACTTTCTGGCCGGTCTGCTGCTCGTGGTTCTGAGCAAACTGTTCCACCTGCTGCTGTAAGCCTCCTAGAACCTTCTTCTCATCGGGAGAAGCGCCCTGTAATACTTCTGTAAACCTGGACCCGGTTTTCTGCATTTCCTTGAAACTGGTTTCCACTCTTTCCCGGGAAGCCTGGAAAGTGTTGTCTCTGCCGGTTTCCTGGGTTTGCCGTTCTTCTTCATGGCCCAGTTCAACCCGGTCCATTCCGGTTTTATGTTTTCTGGCCTTATCATCTTTCTTCGTTTTCTTACTTCCCTTGCGGCCTGCCATTCCAGTGGATTCGCCGACTTTCTGGCCCATTTTGGCCTGGTCGGATAAACTTATATGATCATCATTTTGAATGTCGGTAGCATCTTTATTGTTTTTTAAATCTCTCTTACGGACCTGGTTTCTCTGGCCCCCAACCTGCTGCATATTTCGGATTTGTACATGAGGATTAATTTTCATGTTTATGCCTGCTCCTTTCGGATTTGTAGCCATAATGTGGCTATTCAACAATTTAAATTCAGTATAACATTAATACATATTATAGTAAAGATAAAAACTGTTAACAAAATGTTAAGTTTGATACAAATTTTGCCTCAATAAATAAAATAACGGGCAAAGGGAGTAAAAACCATATGATAAGTCTTTTCAAGCCTGCGGAAGAAGGGATATAGAAATTTTTCCTTGATATTACTTTCCTCCATTTCCTGCATCTGTTCTTTTTTTAAGCGGGAAACTATATCTTTAATTTTTATTTTTCCTGCGGATAGCTCATAGGCCAGAATTTCCCCCGGCTTGGTTAAGGTAGCACTGGAGACTGATGCTGGCAGGATAATGTCTCCCTTTTCAGTGTATGTGCGGGGTTCGCTTACTCTCACCGGATACCAGGCATCTCTTTCACTTTCAGGGATGTCATCAAACTTTCTGAATTTTCCCGAATCGATGTAATTAAAATAATCTTCCAGAATTGTAAGGCCGGAAAGGCAAAGGCTGTATAACTGGGTGTACATTTGATATCTTCTGGCAAGTTTCAGGTGATACCGGATTAATTTCTCGGGAATCCGGGGAAGCGATTCCATTAGCGCCTGGTTGGTGCGGTTCTTAAATAAACGGTTGAGCATTCTAAGGTCATTTCTATCCAGATGCTCGGTTACAAACTGGACATCGCTGAGGGAATGGCCCTTGGCAAAGTCGGGTTCCACCATGGTTAAACCAAATTTATTCGGGTTTTCTGCTATTTCAGTTCCCGGATAGGCTCCAAGAAAACCCATGGAGGTTTCGAATATACCCGGCGCTGTTTTTATTAATTCGATTGCCAGGTTCAGGGTATCCTCGAATGTCTTTTCTGATTCAAATGGCCCGCCCAGAATAAATCCTCCTACTATTAACGATTTACCCTGTTTTTTGAAGTGGCTAACCACGTTTCTTACCTGGTTAAGGGTGATCTGTTTTTTATAATGCTTTAAGGTTTCTGGGTTGCCCGATTCAATGCCTATTTGCATCCGGGCCATGCCCGCCTGTGTTAACAGGCCTATCAACTCCAGGTTTCTGTCAAGAATATTCACTCTGCCCTGACAGAAGAAAATGAAATCCCTTTTGGTTTTTTCCCGGTAATCTATTAACCCCCGGGCTATTTCCCCGCAGCGTCCAGGGTCAATTACAAAAGCGTCATCAGAGAAGTCAAACCCCACCACGTTGAGGGTTTCCAGGTTTATCCTGATTTCGTCCAGGACGCTTTGGGCGGAACGAAAACGGTATTTCAACCCATGCCCGGCTTGAAAACAGAAAGTGCATTTATAGGGGCATCCACGGCCGGATACAATCTGGAATGCTGACTGGCAAGAGCTGAACTTGCCGGCGGGATAGGGAAGGGAATCGAGATCTTCAATTAACTGTGGCTCGCTGCCTGTATGTATGGCATTTTCTTTACGATAAACAAGGCCGGGTACATCCTTCAGATTTCCTGTTTTGCGGATAATGACATCGGCAAGAATTTTTGTGGCTATTTCCCCCTCGCCAGTGATTATTGAATCCAGTTCTGGATTTTCTTCCAGCATCTGCTTACCCAGGGCGGTGGCCAGTGGGCCTCCAGCTACCAGCCAGGCAGAGGGGTGGGCAATTTTAACTAATTTTATGGTATCCCTTACCAGTTCGTAATTATCGCTTATGGTGTAGAAGCCGATGATGGATGGTTTCTGCCTTTTAATCAACCATCTGAGCTCGGAGCGGGATTTGCGGTATAAATCCCTGGTACCCATTATCGCAACCCGGTAATCATTGTTTTCCAGATAAGTGGCGATATATTTAAGCCCGATATTAATATTGGTATAATTCATTCCGTAGAATAAATCCCAGTGAATAAGCAAAACATCGAGTTTTTTCATGTTTTTAAGAATATTGTCAACTTTCATGGTGGCCTGCCGATTATTCTCTGGTTTTTTCTTCTTCCACGAAGGTAATATTGATATTGGTTTCCATATCGATTTCCAGGCTTCCCAGGTACTGTGCCTTTTCTCCTGCCTGGCAGATGTAGGTATTGCCCACTCTAATTGGTTCCTCCAGGAATTTTTTGTCCCTGCCCCCCACAATTACATTAAATTGGGGGTATTTTTCGGCGATTTTCTTATCTTCTCCAATGCCCATGCGGGAAAGAAGGATGGTTACATGAGGGTTTATTTTTTCAATTTCATTTATAATCTCTGGTAGAACTTCATCGAGAGATTTTACTTTTATTTTGGTGGCAGGGTATTCTTCAGGGTATGCCAGGCCGGTAACAGCTATTTTGAAGGGGCCTTTTTCAAAAACAACTATTTTTTTTAAAAAATAAGGGGTCAATCCTGTTCCTTCTTCATATATGTTTGAAGAAACCATAATAAAAGTGCTTTTTTCTTCCAGCATGTATAAATTTTTGCTTCCGAATGCAATTTCGCCTTCGCCTATTCCAACGGCATCGTATCCGATAGCAGACATGATTTCCACCATGGGCATTCCCTTGAACTGGTCTGATAAAAGGGTGCCCCGGGCCCAGTTTCCTGAATCCACTAGAATTACATTGGGGTTATCCTGGGTAATCTGCTTCACCATGGTGGATAGATAGGCCATTTGTTCTGCATTACCCTGTATGTCGCCGGTGTATAGAATGGTCAGGGTTCGGGTATCGGGAATCTGTATTGTATTTTCATTATTTTGTGGATTATTGGCCATGGAGCGCTCCTTATATTCTTTTTCTTAGAAATTAGTTTTTGTGCGTCTAATTCCTGCATAAAAAAAAAGAAGGGGGCAATTTGCCCCCTTCTTGGTGGTCTATTCTTAGGATTTAACGTATTGGTCCCATTTGTTGAACATCTTGTCCTGGGTTTTGGCTTTGTGTACAGTAACATCCTGCTGGATTTCAAATATCTTGGTCTGAGTATCCTGCGTGATCTGCCAGCGTCTCATCTGCTGTTTCTGGTTGTCAGCCATCATCTGGGTCTGTACTGTCTGGGCCTGATTCATATCTGAGTTCGCCATCTGCGTCATCGCAGCAGCATTAGCAAGTCCTGTCATTAAGGATTGCACCTCCATTCACAATTCTTTCTTCTTGATTATATTATCACATATTTCTCTTGAAATGTAAAGGGTAAAACCCCTGTTTTTTGATATAATTTGTTATGATATCTTAATAATTGTATCATGCTTAAAAGGAATTGTCTCACAGACAGGAACAAATAATATTTTGGCTTAATTATATCAGAAAATGCAGTCATTGGGTATAATTTTTATTGAAATACTAACCAATTAGATGTGAATAACCAGGTTTTAATGGATATTGTGAAAAAAGTCAGGAAAAGTTTAACATGAAAATATATGTCATTCGGCATGGAGAGTCGGAATATAATAAAACGGGCCGTATTCAGGGCCATATTGACATACCCCTCTCGGCAAAGGGAAAAGAAGAAGCTGAGAGTTTAAAAAAAAGGCTCCTGAAAAATATTGATAATTTTATGAATGTAGCTGTATATTCCAGTGACCTTATAAGAGCCCGCCAGACAGCTGAACCTTTTGTAAAGGAAATAAGCAGAAATTGCCGGGTTGATTTACACCTGGAGCCGGATTTACGGGAGATAAACCTGGGGGCCTGGCAGGGAAAGACCAGGGAAGAGCTCAGGGCGGAAAAAAACCATCTGGATGTTTCTGATTTTGAACTCTGGCTTGAAGATCCCCGTAAGATAGTTCCTGAGAATGCCGAGAGTATGACTCAATTTTATGACAGAACTGTGGGTACTTTCAGGAAAATTGCCAGAATTGAATTTGGGAATAATGAACATGTGGTTTTGTTTACTCATGGAGGAGTGGTTTCTATGGTGTTGAATTTTCTGGAAGGCCGCAGGCCGGGTAATTTTGTAGGTTTCGAAATAGAAAATGCCCGTGGAGTGGTAATAAATTATGATGGAGTAACCTTCCGAAAGACGGGAAAATTATAAAAATTGGATGAAATCAAATTTTTTGGGAATTTTTATTTCTGTTACAGGGTTGTAAATGGTGGAAGTAAAATAAGATCATCCAATAGAAGAATTATTTGAAGAAAAAAAGAGGGATTAAAAATGAAAAGAGTATTATTTGTTTCAACTGGCAATTCCTGCCGTTCTCCCATAGCTGAGGGGATAGCAAACCATCATTTGAAGAATAAACTGGAAGCTTTTTCTGCCGGGGTTGACGCATCTGAGATTCATCCTTATGCAATAAAAGTGCTGGAAGAGATCGGGATTGATACCAGCCAGATGAAAGTAAACAATGTGGATGATTTCAGGGATCAGGAGTTTGATTATATCATCACTCTTTGCGATGTGGCCAGAGAAAGTTGCCCTGTTTTCTGGACTCAGGGCGAGGCTGTCTATGAGCATTTCAATTATCCGGATCCATCCAGATATGAAGGCACTGATGAGCAGAGAATCGACCATTTCCGAGGGCTTCGCGACCAGATTGAAATGAAATTGATGGAATATTTCGAACAACTACCTGAGAACAAGATTCCCCAGCAGAAGAGTTTCATTTTTTAATTAATTATGGAAGAAAAAATTTATTTTAAAATAGCTGAACTGTTAAGAGAACAGAAACAGGCTGCAGTGGCCACTGTGGTAAGGGCTACTCCCGGCACTCCCCGTAAGATAGGCGCAAAAATGCTTGTTTTGCCTGATGGTTCTATAATTGGAACCATAGGTGGGGGGGGGTTTGAAAAAAAAGTAATTGAGGAGGGCAGAAAAGTCTGCCGGACCTCGGAACCCATGATGATAAACGAGGATATGAACCCCGAAACCGGTGGCTTGGGCGCAGTTTGCGGAGGGCAGGTGGCGCTTTATCTTGAGCCCATATTAAAAAAGAGCAGACTTTTTATCTTCGGCGCCGGCCATGTGGGTAAGGCTATTGCCGAATTGGCTCAATACCTGGATTTTAATATAAACATTATTGATGAGCGTAAGGAATGGGCAAACCTGAAAAACTACCCCATGCCCTGTAAATTATGGACCGATTCCAATATCCAGGCTGCCCGGAACATCCCTCTTGATAAAGATTCCTTCATTGTAATTCTTACCTATTCCTGGCAACTTGATGAATCAATTCTTAAGGAACTGATAAAAAAAGATTACACTTACCTGGGAGTTATAGGAAGCAGAAACAAGATTAAAACTCTTTATGATAATCTGGTTTCGGAAGGATTCAAACATGAAGATTTCAGCCGGGTTTACGCTCCAATAGGGCTTCCAATCGGAGCTTATTCTCCCCACGAGATCGCAGTTTCCATATTGGGGGAAATCATAGCGGTTCAAAAAGAGGTTCGTCACAAACTGCCGGGCTGGCAAAATGCCATTAACCTTCGTTAATTATTTATCACATTGTTAATTTTATGCAGGATATTTTTAACTTAATAATAGAAAGCGCCGCTGACTCATTTACCCAGGTTACCGTTTTTGTAGGCGCGGTTTTATTGCTGTTTGGCTTTATAAACTTTTTTCAGCGGGGTAAGCTGGTCGAATCTATTGAAAAGAACAAGAAATGGCAGCCGGTGATCGGAGCTTTTCTGGGGTTGACTCCGGGTTGCGGAGGCGCCATTCTGATTATGCCTCTCTATTTAAAGGGCAACATCACTTTTGGAACTGTGGTGGCTACCCTGATTGCCACATCGGGAGATTCAGCCTTCGTTCTGATTTCCAAATTACCGGTTCATTACCTGGTTCTTGGTTTTCTTACGTTTATAGTAGGAATTATAACCGGCTATGTGGTGGACTATTACAAAATCGGGTCCACTTTTTCCGCGGAAAGAATGGTTGAAAAAAAACAGAAACTTGAGGAGGAACATAAAAAAGCTGACCATCATAAACAGGAAATTATTTGCCATGACATTGATAAATGCCAGTTGCACCACATACGGCATATTGCCCACGAAGAAGGCGACGAAATAGACCTGGCGCTTCACCATAAAGCCCAGGGTGAACTGGACCCCGACAGCTGGAATTACAAACTTATTCATAAAGGTTACTGGATGTTCTGGCTGGTTATTTTTGTTGGGCTGGTTCTGGGTGTAATGCAATTGTTTCAGGTTGACATCAACGAAGTATTCATTCCTAACCTGGGAATTATTACAGGGACAATAGGAACTGTTATATGCATATTTGTAACTTATGCAAGCAAGAAATTTCTTGCCGACGATACCCACGAGGAAACTGAAGTAAAACAGATGTCAATCAGAGAAACCATTACCCATAACGGCGAGGAAACAGCTTTTGTGGGTACCTGGGTTTTCGCAGCTTATCTCATATATGCCCTCACTATTTATTGGGTGGGCGGGGGTAATACTGAACAGGGCGAACAGATTGTCCAGCAAATAATGACTTCCGCAGGTTTAATATCTGTTCTGGTGGGCGCTCTTATAGGGCTGATTCCGGGTTGCGGTCCTCAGATTATTTTTGTAACTCTGTTTATAAAAGGATGGGTCCCCCTGGCGGCGGTATTTGCAAATGCTATTTCTCAGGACGGAGACGCCCTGTTTCCTCTTTTAATAATGGATTTCAAATCGTCGGCATGGGCTACAATTATAACCACTATTCCCGCCATTATATTCGGCCTTTTGATGTATTACCTGGAAACTACATACGTTCCCAGCTTTGGTAAATTTCTTGAAGTGGGCCTTCGCCTTGTGGATTCCAATATTATTCACTTCATAAATTAAAAGCCCCTATCCGGTTTCAGATAAAGGCTGTTTGAACTGTTTTTTAATGAAATTATACTATTTGCCAAAAAGTTTGGGCTGGAATTGATTGCGAACCACCTGGGGTTTTCTCTGGGGCCATAAATGCTGTCTTGCCTGTGGGGAAACCAGAAAGGGGTTTATTGGAATTCCCAGCTCCTTCAAATGCTGCAGCGAATCCAGTTCCTGCTTGAGATGTTCGTTCATCGGGGTAGGAGTAAAGGTATCCTGATTTTTGATGCCGTCCAGTAGTTTTTTGAGATCGTTATCAATAGGTGGTTTGTTGGGAAACATGGATTTTTCGATTCCCTGGTTTCTAATTTGAGCGGTTTGAACATTTATCATTTTCTTTACTCCTTTACATCTTTATTATTCTATATATCAATACAGAACCGATATTAATCCACGCCTTAAAGGTGAAATTTTTGTTACAATATTTAAAATCATGTTAACAATATGTTAAAAACTTGTTAACTTGTAAATTTATTGTTAACATTAAACAAAAAAAAGAGGCTGTCCCAAAAGGATGGCTCCTTTGAAATTTTTCTAAAAGAATCCAAAATTTTCATTGCAAAACTGGTTTGGAACCGGTAACAGCCTGTTCAAAACAAAGTTTTGCATTCAGCCAGGTTTCATTCTTCTCATGGGATGAATGTTCGTCCTGGCTAGCCCTGGAAGGGTGGGTCAATCTATAAAGAACATCTTCATTGCTAGGTTTCGCAGAAACCGTGGCAATCTCAATTTAGATCGGGTTGGTTCTAAACCCACTTACCTTGCGTCGGTGAGCGACTGGAACTTTGACTTTTTCCCCCAGTTACAATGCGAATGATATGTTCCCCAATTCTTAATTGGGGTGGTACAGAGATCGCCACGTCGCTGGCGCTCCTCGCGATGACGAATAACCTGCCTGAAGCCTGTCATTGCGAGCCTCGAAGAGGCGTGGCAATCTCAGTTTAGAACTTGTATGTTCCATACCCATTTACCTGGGTGGTACATAGATCACTATGCATCCTTACGGATACTCGCGATGACGAAATTAGAATTTTTCAACTTGTAAACAAAGAGACTGTCCTTTTGGGACAGCCTCTTTTGACAGGTAAACCCTCTATAGAGGACTTTTCAATCTATGCTGGTGCGGTTTCTCCCAATATTGCCTTTAAATCTTCCTCGGGAGTGGTAACCGGTTTGATTCCAAACTGGTTGACCAGAACCTGCAAAGCTTCGTCAGTTTAAAACGCCGGCAGTGTTGGCCCAAGCCGGATGTCCCTTATCCCCAGATGTAAAAGGGTCAGCAATATTGCCACAGCTTTCTGTTCAAACCAGGATAAAATCAATGACAAGGGCAATTCATTAACACCAACGTCAAAGGCATCTGCCAGGGCTGAGGCGATCATTACTGCCGAGTAGGCGTCGTTGCACTGGCCTACATCCAGCAACCGGGGTAACCCATCGATATCGCCGAAATCCATTTTGTTGAAGCGGTATTTTCCGCATGCAAGTGTAAGAATTACAGTATCTCTGGGCGCCTGCTGGGCAAATTCAGTATAATAGTTTCTACATAGTTTTGCGCCGTCACAGCCTCCTACCAGGAAGAAATGCCTTAATTTGCCAGATTTCACCAGTTCAATAACCTTACCTGCGGCGTTTATTACTGCGTTGTGTCCAAAACCAACAGTTATAGTCCTGGGAGGCACCACTTCGGTAAAGCCCGGTAATTTTTCAGCCTTTTCAATTACCGCCGAGAAATCCAGGCCGGTTATATGTTTTACACCGGGCCAGCCTGTGGGGCCTGAAGTATAGATTCGGTCCTTATAAGTATCCCTGGGTTTCTGGATGCAATTTGTGGTCATAAGGATGGCGCCGGGAAATTCATCAAATTCCTTGTGCTGGTTCTGCCATGCTCCGCCGTAGTTGCCTGCCAGGTGTTTGTATTTTTTCAGCCCCGGATAACCATGAGCCGGCAGCATTTCACCATGGGTATAGATGTTTATACCTTTTCCTTCAGTCTGTTTGAGCAGTTCTTCCAGATCTTTCAGATCGTGTCCGGAAATTAATATGGCTTTTCCTTTAACAGGAGTTATCTTGACCTGGGTGGGCTCGGGATGCCCATAATGGCGGGTATGGGCTTTATCTAATAATTCCATGGTTTTAAGGTTTATTTCACCTACTTTTAAAGCTTCAGTCAATAATTCTCCCAGTTCAAACTCGGGCTTGGAAACAAAATCGAGAGCTTCGAAGAAAAAGTCGTTTACATCGGGATCCGATTCGCCCAGAATACGTGCATGATAGGCGTATGCTGCAACCCCCTTCAACCCGTATTTTATGAGCTCTATTATACCAGCTTTGGTTTCTCCATGTTGTTTTATAAAACTTTCAATGGATACCTCATTAGCCCGGTTCAACATTTCTTCATAACTGTCACCCGGTTCCCAGCTGGCAGGGCCCGCTAATTGAGCCACATTTTTAATAACTTTTCTGCGGGCTTCTTCATATTGCTGTTTTGCCCTGGCTCTCAGTTTTACGCACTCCTTCACCATATACTCAAACCGCGCCGGGTCAAAATTGGTGTTGGTAAGGGTGGAAAATATAGCTTTTTCGACAAATTGCTCCATTTCCGCGTCTTTTACCCCATGGGCCCTGGCTCTGTGAGCATACATTGCCAACCCCTGCAGGGTGTACATCAGTACATCCTGCATAGCTGCAACTTCAGGATTCTTTCCGCAGACTCCAAAAACAGTACATGCATTGCCTTTGGCTGTCTGTTCACATTGATAACAAAACATATTTTACCTCCTGAATTTTATACTTTAGTTAATTGTCTGTTCAAATTTTTATGCTTTTCTGCAATTTCTTCCGCTAATCTATCCAGCGCTTCAAAATCCTTGTCTGTAGGGTGCCCCTTGCATAATACCGGTTCGAAAATTTCCACATGAAGATTGGGAATTAACTCGGCAATCTGGTCCACAGCCCGGCTGTTCCAGCCAAATGAACCGATTATGGTGGCGTATTTCAATTTTGGCCTTAGTATGTTAGCCAAGTATGAGGCATAGAATGCGCTGGGGTGGGCGCCGGTATGGAATGTGGGGGTGCCGACTATGATTGTGGCGGCGTCAACCAGAGAGATTGCCAGTTTGCCAAGATCGGTAACGGCAAGGTTAAACTGCAACACCTTTACATCTCTGGCTGCGAGGGCACTTACAATATACTGAACCATTTTTTCGGTGCTTCCATGCATGGAAACATAGGGCAATACCACAAGATTCTTTGGTTCATCGCTGATCCAGTCCCTGTAAGCGTCAATAATGAATTCCGGCTCATCATACAAGGGGCCATGGCTGGGAGCAATCACATCAATTTGATATTCTTCAATTTTTTTGATATTGCTCTTGATTATTTTGCGAAACGGCATCATAATTTCGGAATAATACCGTTTGGCAGCTTCGTAAACCTGGCCTTTATCGGTCACATAAATGTCTGATGTGGCAAGATGAGAACCGAAAAAGTCGCAGGTGAATAAGTAATTGTCTTCTTTTAAATATGTAACCATGGTTTCAGGCCAATGTACCCAGGGGGTGTATAAAAACTTCAGGGTTTTGTCCCCCAGAAACAACTCTTCGCCGTCTTCCACAGTCTTGAATTTTTCCTCGGGAATTAACAGGTGGCTCATCAGAAGCGCCTTGCCCTTGGGTGTGGCAATCAACTTGGCTTCCGGGTATTTCTCCAATACCATGGGGATTGAACCGGAATGATCCTGCTCGGCATGGTGGGAAACAAGATAATCAATTTTTTCCACATCTCTCAGTTGATATAACAGGACATCAGCTTTGGCGGGATCCACGGTATCCAGTAAAACCGTTTTATTGCTTCCCTTTATAAGGTATGCATTGTAACTGGTGCCGTCAGGCAGGGGAATGATGGAATCAAACAATCGGCGGTCCCAGTCCACTGCTCCTAACATATAAATATTTTCTTTCAGTTTTCTTGTAATCATAAAATTACCCCCTTAAATTATTTCTCCCTGAATTGAAGTGGTATAATCTTTAATCAGTATGTTTCTGCCTGATTTTTTCATCGCCTGATCCACAATCCGCTCTATTCCATAACAGCAGGGAACCTCCATATGGACAATAGAAACGGATTGTATGTCCTGGTTTTCAAATATTTGGGCCAGTTTATCGATATACATCTCCCGGGTCTGATCAAGTTTGGGGCATAAAATTATTAATGTTTTTCCTTTTAAGAATCTTTCGTGAAAGTTTGCATAGGCAAAGGGAACACAATCGGCAGTTATTGCCAGATGGGCATTTTTGAAATAGGCTGCATTGGGGTTCAATAATTGTAACTGAACCGGCCACTGCCTCAGTTGGCTCTTCATGGGCCCGGCCTCGGTTTCAGGACTGCTCTGGCTCATATCCTCAATAAACTGAACCATTCTTGAGCCGGGACAACCACCGCCGGCGCATGCTGCGGTGTCAATTTTTTCAAACCTGGGTACAGGAATTTCCTTCTCTTCCAGAACCTGAATGGCCTGTTCCAGTAAATCGTCCTGTTGATGCTCCCTGAGGTGTTTCAAATGGGCAATGATAGTTTCTCTACCCTTGGGAATAATGTTTTCTTCCATTACCCTTCTTTCATCATAAGGCTCAGCTTCGCGCTCTTCAACTTCAATTGCTTCCTCGGGGCATTCCCCAATACACGCTCCCAGCCCGTCGCAGAATAAATCGCAAACAAGCCTGGCTTTTCCATCAATAATTTGCAACGCTCCTTCGGGACAGTTGGGAATACATAATCCGCAACCTGTGCATTTTTCTTCGTTAATTTTTATGATCTGTCGTTTGGCCACTATATTCACTCCTTACTTTACATTTAAACAGATGGGTCAGGCCGGAAAGATACGTATGCTTCATTTTTTCTGCAATATCCCTATCTACCTTGGATATCAAACCGCCCAGCAAACACTTGCTCTGACAGCACACCGGCTGGTCGAACAGGCATTGCCTGGGTTGAACAGGCCCTTCCATAACCTGAAAGATTTCCAGAAGATTTATATCATTACCATCTTTAACCAGTTTATACCCTCCTTTAGGTCCCCTGACGGGTTTTACTATTCCCTGGCGATTCAGCCTTTGTAAGACTTTGTGAAGATGATTCTCTGAAGCCTGGAGAATCTCCGAGATCTGCCGGGTGGAAAAAACCTTTCCGGGCTCGGTGGCTAAAAGTATGGCTGTGTGCAGTGCCAATGAAGCTGCATCGGATATTTTTACAAAACTGGACAACTGTCTTTCACCCCTGCCTATTATTTATCTAGTAAAGTGGTATTATAATACCACTATTATTTTTATTTGTCAATCCCTTTTGGGAAAAAATTTATATTTAAAGAGATAAAGGGGGCGGAATCTTATGTTTCATGGGAGTTTTGCTATATTAACTATTCTTTTTAAATGAAACCGTTAAAGCTTTATTGCATAAACAAATCAATATTTATAATAATAGTAATTAATAAAAGTTTGTGGTATATGTTTATTATTGAAGAAAGAGGGTTTTTGAGCATGAATAAGAAGGGTTTTACTCTTATCGAACTTATGATTGTCATTGCGATTATTTCAATACTGGCTTCAATTATTGTACCTAATATTACCAGGGCGAGGGCGAGGGCGCAACTGACTGCCTGTATTGCAAACCTGAAGCAAATTCTTACTGCATATAATATGTTAAAGCTGACAACCCCAGCCAGGATCTGGGAGGCTGTGATTCCATCCAGAACCAGACGGAGATATACCCCGATTATATTTCAACGGTTCCTCACTGCCCGGCGGGTTCTTCCACCAGTAACTGTTATTTCATTAATTCATGCATGAATTCAGGAGGAGAAGATTTTGCGATTCTGTGTGGGGCATGCGGGCCACCATCAACCAATCACCAGGTTATTCTGGGAGAAGGAAAATGCCTGTTGATAAACGGTTGGGGCAATTCCATTAAATGGTGCCCACCCGAACTGGATATGTAATTTTTACTGGATTTTTTCTTTTTGTTTCCAATTTAGAAGCAGTTGTAATAATTTGACAAGGTTGGGAAGCCATTTATGGGGCGGGATGCGATCGCTGTCGGGAACCAGGCTTTTGGTCTTTTTTTTGAAAATATCTTCCAGGGTAAGAATAGATTTGTAAAAATACGATTTCAAACTGGTTTTTTCATAGATTTTCTGTATCTGTTTGAGGGAGATATCCCTTACACCGGGAAGAAGTATCTGGCATTTGCCATCAACTTCCTTTACATAGGGCGCTCCCAGGTCCCACGCCAGCAGTTTCAGTTTCAGAACCCTGAAAAGGTTCTGCAGGGGAAGGGGAATTTTACCGAACCGGTCGGTGAATTCCTCTTTAATTTTGGGAAGGTTTTCCAGATGATCTATCCTGGCAATTTTTCTATACATTTCAAGTTTTATTTTTGAATTGGGAATATAATTTCCGGGTATAAATGTATCCACCGGTAATTCTATTAAAGGCGCTTCAATCTTCCTTTCCCTTTCTATTCCACGTTTTTCTTCGATGGCTTCTTTCAGAATCTGGCAATACAGTTCAAACCCAACCGCAGCTATATATCCGCTCTGTTGGGGCCCTAAAAGGTTTCCTGCGCCTCTTATTTCCAGATCTTTCATTGCAATCTGGAAACCAGCGCCCAGGTGGGAAAAGTCCCGAATAGCTTCCAGCCTTTTCTGGGCGTCCTCCTTTAAGGCAATATGGGGGGGATAAAGCAGGTATGCATAGGCCTGATGGTTGGAACGCCCCACACGCCCCCGGAGTTGATACAATTGGGAAAGGCCGAAATTCTGGGCGTTATTGATTATTATGGTGTTGGCGTTGGGAAGATCCAGCCCCGATTCAATAATTGTGGTGCAAACAAGGACATCAAAAACTCCCTCATAGAAGTCCATCATCACTGATTCCAACTCGGTTTCATCCATCTGGCCATGGCCAACCGCAACCTTCGCAAAAGGCACCACCCTTCGAATATCCTGGGCAATTTTCGCAATATTGTGAACCCGGTTATGGACAAAATAAACCTGGCCCCCTCGTTCCATTTCTCTTACAATCAGAGAGCGGATAAGTTCGGAGTCGTATTCGTGCAGATAGGTTTTTATGGGCAAACGATCTTCGGGCGGGGTTTCAATCACAACCAGATCTCTCAGGCCCGACATTGCCATATGCAGGGTACGGGGAATCGGGGTGGCAGTCATGGTCAGCACATCCACGTTCACTTTCAATTTTTTCAGCTTTTCCTTGTGCTTTACACCGAAATGTTGTTCCTCGTCAACAATAACCAGGCCCAGGTCCGAAAACATTATATCTTTTTGAAGCAGCCGGTGGGTACCAATTACAATGTCAACTTCACGGGTGGCAAGCCTGTTTATTGTATCCCGTTGTTCTTTTCTTGACCGAAAGCGGGATAATAAACCCACATGGGCTGGAAAGGTTTTTAACCGGTCGGAAAAAGTTTCAAAATGCTGGGAGGTCAAAATTGTGGTGGGCGAAATCATGGCCACCTGTTTGCCATCCTGAACCGCCTTGAAGGCAGCCCGCAAGGCCACCTCGGTTTTTCCATAACCCGCATCGCCACACAGAAGGAAATCCATGGGCCGGGTGGATTCCATAGCTTTTTTAACCTCATCAATAGCTTTGGTCTGGTCCTCGGTTTCATCGAATGGGAAACTGGCCTCCAGTTCCAGTTGCCAGGAAGTGTCTGGTGAAAATTTATAACCCACAGCTCTTTCTCTCTCGCTATACAACTTGATGAGTTCGTCGGCCATCTCGTCGGCGGCTTTTTTAGCCCGGCTGCGGGTGCGCTTCCAGTCTGAGCCCCCCAGTCGGTTCAGGGTGGCGGCGCGGTTTTCCAGTCCTATATATTTTTGTAAAAGATCCAGTTGCTGTACCGGAACAAATAGTTTGTCATTATTTTTGTATTCCAGCTCCACGAAATCTCTGGTAACTCCCTGAATAACCAGGTGCGCAAGCCTGACGAATTTACCCAGGCCGTGAGATAAATGAACCACCAGTTCTCCGGGTTTCAGCTCTTCCAGATCTATGGCCTTGGTTTTGTCCCATGCCCTTAAAACCCGTTTTTTCCGGGGGGTTCTTCCCAGAATCTCCTTATCGGTTACAAAGCGAAGATTTACATCCTGCCATAAAAAACCTGTGGTGAAATCGCCGGGTAAAAGGATGATTTGTCCGGGTTCTGCCGTTTTCTGCGGGTTGGTGGAAACATCGGGAATATTTTTTTCCAGCATCAATTTCTTCAGCCGCTTGTGGTGCTGGGTGGAGATGACTATGGCCTCGTTGTTTTCCTGCCATTTGTGGGTATTCTCCAGCAGTTTTTCTATATTTCCTCCCATGGAATCCAGGGGGCGTGTGTTGAGATCGATCGCCCCTTCCAGCGGGGAATCCCAGGAAGCAACATTTATTGTGGGTTTATCCTTCATCTCATAAAGAAAATCGTTCCATAAATCACGGCCTTCTTCCATATCCCATTCGGTGGCATGAAATTTTATTACCGATGGGTCGTCCACCACCAGGGTATAATCTTTGCCGATTATATCCAGGAGTTTTGATTTTGCCCTGGTTTCATGAAGAGGGTAGATGCGGATCTGCCTGATTTTTTCTGTAGAAATCTGGGAGTCCAGATCGAAATGGCGGATGGAGTCCACCTCATCGCCGAAAAACTCAATCCGAACCGGGTTGTAAGTAGATGGATAAACATCCAGAATCCCGCCGCGCCGGGAATATTCACCTCTCTTTTCAACCTGGTAGTTTCTGCTGTATCCCATAGATTCCAGCTGGTTCTGTACAGCTTCCATAGGCTGGTTTTCACCTGTTTTAAATAACAGGGAGTCTTCTTTTAGAGCCCCTGGAGTTTCGCATTCCTGCAACAGGGCTTTGAAAGGTGCTATGATATAAACCGGCCGTTTATCGTTGAGCATTTCAAGAATTTTCATTCTCAGGGCCGGTGTAAGCTCCTGGTTGCCCGCCTTGCCAAGTGCGGGGAAAACCCCCAGCCGGTTGTTTATACCCTCGGGAAAGAAAGGATAGGTGTTTTCAAAAAGTTTTTCGCAATTATCCCAGGATGAAGTTATCCATAACAAGCCCCTGCTGCCTGATAAAGATAGGCCCGAAAGCAGGAAAGGCTTGAAGGTAGGGGTTACACCGGAAAGATCCAGGCTTTTGCCGTCGTTTATTGCTTTTTTTATCCGGTTGTAAATAGATGAATTTTTAAAAAGATCCAGGGCAGCTTTCAAAATTATGTTCCTTTCCGTTTTTCAACCAACTATTGATAATACTATTTTTATATAATTTTTGCAAGATATTTTTAAATAAATTCTAAATTTATAAATCAGAGGAAATAAGAAGCTGTTACAGAATATATGTGTAAACATTTCAGGTGTTCAGATGATTACAAAAGTAGCCGAATACAACGAAATACGGGCAAAATTAAAGAACTATCTGCTTATTGTCAGATGGATCGCTGTTACTCTGGGAATAATTATGACAGGTTTTGGGGTAAAAAAGTATCTGTTTTATGAACTGCCCCCGATTCTGGCTGATATTCCCATTGTGCTTGTTATTGTTTTCTTATTATACCAGGCCACAGCTTCAATGATTCAAATGAAATTCGATGACAGCAAAGTTTTTGTGGTGTTCCTGGTAATAAGCGACGTTCTGGCCGGGCTTTTCATGAGTTATTATTACGGCCTCCCTTACTTTTATTGTGCTTTTCTGGTGCCTACCATGGTGGCAACATTATATTTTGATATGCTCTTTCCAATGGTCATAGGAATTTTAAGTTTTATTGCATATTTATTTGTGAATATCATACCTTTAATTGGTATTATACAGAATGATCCTCAAAAAGATTTAAAACTGGGTGCTTTTTTGAATCAGAGTGTCATTCTGTTATTCTCTGCCGCTGCCATATACCTGGGTTTTAAATGGTTCATAGATCAGCAGAACAATATTATCAACCTGGTCAAAAAATCTCAGGATGAAAAGAACATACTTTTTGAAAATCATCAGGCTACCCAGAAAGAAAATGAAGATATGTTTATTGAATTAAACAACAAACAGAAGGCAATTGATTCGCTGGAAGAAAAAATTGAAGAAATGCACGGAGAAAAACAGGAGTTGCTGGAAGCCCTGCAGTTGGCTCAGCACGAATTGGAAACTCTCAATGCGGAAATTGATGAAAAAGAACTCCAGGTTGAATACGAAAAACATGATACCGCCCTTTTCAAGAATGAAATGGCGGAAATTGTGGATGAATACACAGAAAGGCTCAACGAAAAAGACGGTATCATCAAATCCAGGGAAGAACTGATAGAAGAGCGGGATGAAATTATCCGTGAGTTGGAAAGCAGGCTTGCTTCAACCACTGGGGCAAAGGAGCACGAGGTTCAGGACCTTCAGGAAAAAATCAAAATGCTGGTGGGGCAGATTAATCATCTGAACACTGCCCTTACTGCCAGGGAAAGTTTATTCGAGTCATATTCCAAAATTAACAGGAATATTGAAATTGAAGCTACTTATAATTCCATAATTGCTGAATCTATTAAGTTGGTGCCCTCCCAGACTGCGATATTATTCATCAGGGAACAGACTGAATCGGGCCCGGTTTTTGCTGCAACCACTGCCAGCACTCCATATTCCAATTTCTTTGTAAACTACAATGTCCCCCCTGGTGACGGCCCGGTGGGCGTGGCGGCGGAAACCAGAAAACCGGTAAAAATTAATACCGGCGACCTGGAAATAGAAGGAAAAGAGATTTCAACCCTGGTTTTGAGTGAAAAAAGCGCCCTGGTTATTCCTCTTATTAGTGGAGATGAAACCATAGGCGTTATTTATCTGGGTAAACCCCAGGAAAACGCTTATGTGGATCGGGATACCTACCTGATGCAATCCTTCTGCAAGCTGGCGGTGCCGTCCATAAAAACAGCCATGGCTTTCGACAAGGCCACCCAGGTTATGATGATGGACGAAGAAACCGGTTTGTATAATGAAACTTACTTTAAAGAGCGAATCCGGGAAGAAGCTGCCCGTTCAATCCGACATAATATACCAATCAGCCTGGTTCTGATTGAAATTGAAAATTACGAACAGTTTGCTGAAAAAGCTGATGAAAAAACCATGAAAAAATTAATTTCCGATTTGTCGGAAATTTTACTTTCAAATACCAGAGAGACGGATCTTCCCACCAGGTTATCTCCAAATCAATTTGCCATTCTATTTGTTCATGCCCAGAAAAAAGATGCTATTCTGGTGGCGGAACGTATAAGAATGAGTGCCGAGATGCGGTCGTTTGGTATGTCCTGGGCCAAAGAAGCTGGCCTGCATATGTCCATAGGGCTGGCAGCGATGCCCGAGGACAGCCAGGAACTGGAAGATCTTTACAATAAGGCAATCGACTGTCTGGAAGAGGCTGGTGAGAAGGGCGGAAACCAGACTATTTTCGTAAAATAAAATAATGGTGTTGAGGAATTATGTTTTACAAGCAAGTTAATGAATTTGTTCCCGGTGTGGATATTGAGGAAGTTGATCGGATATCCCGGGCTCGGGAAAAATGGGGCCCCCGATTTTTAAAAAGAGTTTTTACCGACAATGAATTGGAGTACTGCACCGGTAAAAAGAATTGCCCGGTTAATCTGGCAGGCTGGTATGCCGCCAATGAAGCAGTTATTAAGATTCTGCAGTTGAAACCTTCTCCTCCGTTGAAAACAATTCAGATTCAAAAAGGCGAAC
>CAZSLZ010000055.1:0-19163 GCA_964607865.1 uncultured bacterium | reverse complement strand
CAATGCCCTCAAGTCCATAGTCCGTGAACCCTAAGGGTTGATAGCATTCCAGAAAAATACGGTCTGGTTCCTCATGCCCACCCCCTGTAAATAATTGTGCCAGTTTGTTACGGTGCTGGCAGTGTGCCATTGCTCGGCAAGAACCACTACTACTTCACCTTCGCTGGCGGCCCGCCTTATTGTGTGGTTTACCAGGTAATCGGGTACCGAGTTCTGATAGTCGTTCATCTTGCCATTTTCACCTTCGTAAACGCCGTTCGGGTGATGCTGGCTTATCCACTGGCACCAGCGGTGGAAAGTAAGTTTTCCATCATAATGATATTCCTTAGCTGCTGAAGAAGGATCCCCGATGAAAAACAGATGAGTCTCAAAACCGCTTTCCGCAAGACTCCTTGATAATTCAGTAGCTCTTACCCCAAGGCCCCCGGCCTGTGAGTAAACATCAGGGCCCTCGAAGGACAAAACCGCAAAGATTGTATTCTCAGGTGTAATTAAAGCCATATTTTTTCCTCCCTTTTTTTTCAGGTTTTCTAATATTTTGCGGAATTTGTCTAAAATTCCTCCCCTGGTCAGTAAGTAAACCGGCAGGGAAAAATTATGATTTAAAAGAAATATAGACAAAATTTTAATCATTCTGGAGGAAAAAACATGGCCTATTACCGCCCCACACTGCTCAAGGAAGCACTGGAGTTCTTGAAAGAACACAAAAATTCAATAATACCCCTTGCCGGCTGCACCGACTTAAGCGTCGCCAAACACCGGGGTGATTTGAAGGCAGAAAACTATCTTGACTTAACATTTATTCAAAACCTTAATGTTATAAAAGAAGAAGATGAATTCCTATTTATTGGCCCCCTGGTTACCCACAGCCAGGCGGCAGCTTCTCCGGTTCTTCATGAAAAAGGGGCCATTTTATCCCAGGCCTGCGCTACCGTGGGTTCACCCCAGATAAGAAACCGGGGCACCGTAGGCGGAAACATATGTCATGGCTCCCCATCAGGAGATTCCATACCAGCTTTTTATACCCTCAACAGCGAGTTAAAACTCCAGAATGAAGACGGAGAAAGATGGATCCAAATATCCGACTTTTTCACCGGCCCCGGCAAAACTGTCAGAAAAAATGACGAATTACTAACAGCCATAAGATTCAAGCCTCTCTCCCAGGATTATTTCTGTCTGTATCAGAAACTGGGCCAGCGAAAATCCCTGGCATGTTCCAAAGCATCCGTGGCTTTCGTGGCAAAAAAAGAAAACGCCAGAATAGCTGATGTGCGAATTGCCATGGGAGCAGTAGCGCCCACTGTGATCCGGGCTTCAAAAACCGAAGAGTTTCTGGCAGGCAAACAAATTACCCCGGAATTAATTAAAAAAGCTTCAGAAATGATTCAGGATGAAGTTACCCCAATTGATGATTTGCGCTCTACCGCATGTTACCGGAAAAAAATGATGGGAGTCCTGCTGGAAAAAGTTCTGGAAAAACTTAAATAAGAATATTATAGCTTAACCTACAGCTTGCTGAATAAATCATTTTTCAACTGTATTTTAGTAAAGTTTGTTAATTCCGGGTTTTAATGTTAAACAACCTGCTTAAAAATACATATCGGGCACGGGAAGCAGGCCTTCTTCGGAATCCGGCTCCAGCAGTTCTTCGTGAAAAGCAAAAGCATTATGGTTATGGATTGACTCATAGGAATCGCATTCAACCTCGAACCAGCGAATTTTTTTGTCTTTTCTGAAAAAATCCACCAGGTCCCGGGTAACATCTTCCACAAATTTTGCATTATCATAAGAATGTTCGGTGATATATTTTTCATCTTCTCTCTTTATTAAAGGGTAAACTCCCGAGCTGGCCTTTGATTCGACCAGGGACACCAGGTCTTCAATCCAAATCAGGTTATCAGGTTTGCACTCCAGGTTTACCTTGACAATGGCCCGCTGATTGTGAGCGCCTTCCAGGGAAATTTCCTTACTGCAGGGGCAGACCAGTTGCACAGGAACCTTTACCCCAAGAATAAATGAGAACAGATCTTTTTCCAGGATGCCATAGAACATGCAATCGTAATCGAGAATGCTTTTCAACCGTGATACCGGCGCCTTTTTTTGGACAAAATACTTGAATTTTACTGAAATCTGGGCATTCTTTGCAGATAATTTTTTTGTTACATCAGATAAAACCTGTTGTATCTGCAGGCTGGAGAACTTCTTTTTTCTGTATTCGGTAAGTATCTCCATAAACCGGCTCATATGGGTCCCCCGGTATTTGTGGCTCAAATCTGCGCAAAGAGAAATATTGGCCAATACATGTTGATAACTTGCATCCTTACACAGGATCTCCAGAGGCAGATGCACTTCTTTAACCCCTACCCTTTGTATGGTTATACCCCTGGAATCAGGGCTGCCCTGAACATCAACTAAATTTTTCTTCATTGAATACACCGCCGGATTTCTTTACAATATATGACAATTTATTACATTTATTATAAAATTCCTTGTAATTTTAATAATTAATGATATTTAAAAATCTGAAATTCAAAAGGATATTGGTTAACCACGTTTAATATGCAATTAATTTTAACCTGATTTTGAAGGTTATACGCTTACCGGGGGGAATTCTATATCCATAGGCGGTTAAAAGGAAGGGTTAGATATGAAATATTTCTTGGGTTTAGATATAGGCTCGGTCAGTTCAAAACTGGCTGTTTTAAATGATGATAAAGATGTTTTGTTCACCAGGTACGAAAGGCACTACGGCAAACCATCGGTGAAAGCATTACAGATGCTTGACGAATTGAATAAAAAATATGTAAAGAACATAAATAATGCATCTATAACCGGTATCAATCTCTCAGATGATGCAGATGATATAAGTATTCAGACGGAAAACGAAATCATTTGCCAGGCCAAAGCCTCAGCTCTGGTTTATCCCGAAGTAAAATCAGTAATAGAGATTGGCGGCCAGGATTCAAAATTGATAAACCTGCGTTTTGACAAGGAAATAAACCAGATGGTGATAGAAGACTTTGCCATGAACACCATCTGCGCTGCGGGAACTGGTTCTTTTCTCGATCAGCAGGCCAGCAGATTAAATGTTGATATTGAAGAAGAATTCGGACAGCTGGCTTTAAAATCGGAAAAACCACCCCGCATAGCAGGGCGTTGTTCGGTTTTTGCAAAAACCGATATGATTCACCTTCAACAGGAAGCCACCCCGGTATATGATATTGTTGCCGGCCTTTGTTTTGCAGTAGCGCGAAACTTTGTTTCAAGCATTGCCAGGGGCAAAAAATTCAGTACACCGGTGGCTTTCCACGGTGGTGTTGCTTCCAACTCGGGTATGATTAGAGCTTTCAAGGAAATTCTAAAACTAAATGACGACGAACTGATAATTCATAAATACCACAAGGTGATGAGCGCTATCGGAGCATCCATAATTGCCTCAGAATACTTCAAGAAAAATCAGAACGATTTCAGGTTTGAAGATTTAAAAAAATTCCTGCAACGGAAGAAAACCGGAATCGAAACCCTGAATCCTCTTAAGATAAAGCTTTCCAAAACCTCCACCAGCCCGGAAAAGGGATATATTCCCAAAGGAAATGATAAAGTAGAAGGTTTTCTGGGGGTCGATGTAGGCTCTATCTCCACAAACCTTGCAGTAATTGATAAAAAGGGCAAATTGTTATCCAAACGTTATTTAATGACGGCAGGCCGGCCTATTGAAGCTGTGCGTAAAGGCCTGGTAGAAATTAAGAATGAACTTCAGGATAAAGTAGTTATTAAAGGAGTCTGCACTACCGGCTCGGGCAGATACCTTACCGGTGACTTTTTCGGCGCCGATGTTATAAGAAACGAAATAACCGCGCAAGCCACTGCGGCAGCTTTTATAGATCAGAGAGTTGACACCATATTTGAGATTGGCGGCCAGGATTCCAAATATATAAGCCTGGAAAACGGCGCTATTGTGGACTTTGAAATGAACAAGGTCTGCGCTGCGGGGACAGGTTCCTTTCTGGAGGAACAAGCTGAAAAGCTGGGGGTCAGCATCAAGAAGGAATTTTCAAAACTGGCGCTGACTGCCGATACCCCTTGCGCCATGGGAGAAAGATGCACGGTTTTTATGGAAACCGATCTGGTTTCCAACCAGAGAAAGGGAGCTAAAACCGACGACCTGATTGGTGGTTTGTGTTATTCAATTGTATATAATTATCTAAACAAGGTGGTTTCCGATCGGAAAGTAGGCGATCATATATTCTTTCAGGGCGGAACAGCCTTTAATGATGGAGTTGTGGCGGCATTTGAAGCTGTGACTGGCAAAAAAATTACTGTACCCGATAATCATGAAGTAACCGGCGCCATAGGTTGCGCCCTGATTGCCATGAAATGGTATCAGGAAACCGGTGGTGAGACCCGTTTCAAGGGGTTCGACAGAGGAAGTATAACCTATGTGCAGGATTCCTTTGAATGCAAGGCATGTTCTAACCGCTGCGAAATAAACCGTGTAACGGTAGAGGGTGAAAAACCCCTGTTTTACGGCGGAAGATGCGAAAAATATGAATTCAAGAAAAAGGAAAAAAGCCAGGAAATCCCCGACCTTTTCAAGGAGAGAGAAGATCTTCTTTTAAAGGAATACACCAGGCAGAATGAAAACATAAAAAGCCGGGGTACAGTGGGAATTCCCAGGTTGCTTTATAATTTTGAGTTTATGCCATTCTGGGTTAAGTTTTTCCGGGAATTAGGCTTCAAGGTGGTTCTATCTGACCCTACCAACAAGGAAATAATTAACCAGGGCCTGGAATCGGTTCTGGCGGAAGGCTGTTTCCCGGTAAAAGTCGCCCACGGCCATGTAATAAACCTATTGAAGAAAGATATTGATTTCCTGTTTTTACCCAGTGTGCTGGATATGGAAATTGTCTATGAAAGTTATAAGGAATCAGCTCCCTGTCCTTATGGCCAGGCTATTCCCTATATGTTAGTTTCAGCTTTCGACCTGGACAGGCACTCCAGAATCAAAACCCTTATACCCAAAATTTTCTTCTCTAAAGGAGAAAGAGGTATCATAAAGGGTATGCGACAAATCGCCCAAGATCTGGATGTTCGATACCGGGAAATCACCCCGGCCGTGCAGGCGGCAATACAGGCCCAGAAAGAATTCAGAGCTGCCATTAAAGAACGGGGAAGGGAAATATTAGCGAAACTGGGAAAAGACGATGACGCCATTGTAATTGTGAGCAGGCCTTACAACGGATGCGACCCAGGGATTAACCTCGGTTTACCCGAGAAATTAAAAGAGTTGGATTCCCTTGCCATACCCATGGATTTTCTTGATCTTGACAGTGTACCCCTCGAGAAAGACTGGCCTTTTATGACCTGGCGCTACGGGCAGAAAATTCTTGCTGCTGCCGATATAATCCGAGATGACAAAAGATTGAACGCCCTGTATATTACTAATTTCGGTTGCGGCCCCGATTCGTTTATGATGAAATTTTTCAGAAAACGTATGGGCGGAAAAGTGTATCTTCAGATAGAAATTGACGAACACAGCGCCGATGTGGGCGCAATAACCCGTTGTGAAGCCTTCCTGGACAGCATTCACAATATACGGAAAAAAATACCCGAAAAATTTTCATTGATTATAAAATCTATTGATAACAAAGAAAAACGGACATTGTATCTGCCCTATATGTGCGATCATGCCTTCGGGCTTAAGGCTGCCTTCGCTTCCTGTGAAATTCCCTGTGAAGTTCTGCCCGAGTCTAACATGGAAACCCTTTACTGGGGCCGACAATTTACCTCGGGAAAGGAATGTTACCCCTGTATTGTAACCACCGGTGATATGGTGAAGCTGGTAAAACAGCCTGATTTTGACCCAGCCAGGTCAGCCTTCTTTATGCCGGCTGCCGGTGGCGGTTGCCGATTTGGCTATTACAATATTTTACAGAGAATTGTTCTTGATGAACTGGGATACAAAGATGTTCCCATATATTCACCCCACCAGACCGATTCGTTATTGGAAAATTTCAATAAAAACGTGGGCGGGGATTTCTTCAGAAGCTGCTGGAATGCTATTGTAGGTATAGATTTGCTGCAGAAGGCCCTTCATGAAACCCGGCCATATGAATTAGAAAAAGGCGAAACCGAGAAAGTCTATTGGGAATATCTGCAAAAGGTCTGTAACTCAATTTTGAAGAAAAAAGAAATTTTACCCGTTATGGAAAAAGCAAAGAAGTCTTTCGAAAAAATACCTGTTAACCGTGAAGAAATAAGGCCGGTAATTGGAGTTGTCGGCGAGATTTTCGTCCGCCTGAACCGCTTCAGCAATAATAATATTGTTAAAAGCCTGGAAAATCTGGGCGCCGAAGTCTGGGTGGCGCCATTCGGCGAATGGATTCTGTATCTAAACGTCATTAACAAGGAAGATTTTCTTGAACAGAAAGATTTACTTTCTTATGCGCGACTGTTCGTGGAAGATAAAGTTGCCAAAAACATCGAACATAATCTGACAAGCCCCTGGGAAGGTTTCCTCAGATCCGCCCATGAACCCAAAATTGAGGACAACATCAAATTTGGCTCCGATTATGTCGATCCTTCATACAGAGGAGAAACCATTCTGAGCCTGGGCAAGAGCGTTGACTATTTCCAGAGCGGCCTCTCAGGGGTAATTAACCTTATGCCCTTTACCTGTATGCCTGGCACTATTGTAAACTCTCAACTGAAAAAACTGAAAGAAAAATGCAATAACATGCCGGTCCTCAATATTGCATACGACGGACTTGATATGACTAATAACACTTTAAGACTTGAAGCTTTTGTCCATCAATGTGGGCAATTCATGCAAAAAAATATCGTGGCGGGAGTTCATTAGTTTGAAACTGAAAACACAACTCAAGATTTTTATTTTTTTTCTTATAATTATTACTGCCATGGCAGGCTCACAGGCTTATGCAGGCATTAAGCCCAAAAACGTAAGCCATGCCTATCAGCAGATCAACGGGGTTAACCTCCACATAATTGTAGTAAACCTGAAAGGGGAAAACGTCCGGGTAACATCGGCCTTCGCCCCCGGTTATTCGGATATTAACCGTAACTACCCCCGTTCCTCAATGAATAAAATTCAAAGAATATTTCACCCAACCGCCATGGTTAACGGTACTTTCTTTGACGCCGGTACCAACAAAACAGTCTGCAATGTTTCGGTTAACGGTAAGCTCATCTGCGAGGGAGATCGGGGTTCCACCATCTACATCGATAAGGACAATAATGCCGGCATGCTTTTAACCTCCCGATTGCGGGGAAGAAACATCGATTGGTCCAAATATAGTTGGGCCATACAATCGGGGCCTTCCCTGGTTTATGACAGACAAATTATTTATAACCCTTACGCTGAAGGTTTCAGAAACACTTCTCTTTTTCGTAACACCCGAAGGACCGCAATTGGTATCAGAAAAAACGGAAAACTTATTCTGGTGGCTACCAATAATAATATCAGCCTGAACCGTATGGCTCACATAATGGTCAAGCTGGGGTGTATTCATGCCATAAATCTGGATGGAGGCGGCTCCACGGGACTGGGTTATCAGGGGAGTTTCCCCGTCGCGCCTCAACGAGGGCTTTCCAACTTTATTCTTGTTTATGAAAACGATAAAAACCGCAAGGTTCCTGATTATCCCGATGTAAGACAGTTGCTGGCAGGCCGCGATAAAATGAAGGCGCAGGTTTACGAAAAGAGAGCAGAAAAATTTATCAACCACGGGCAAATCGGGGCAGCTTTAAACTATTATAAAAAAGCCTGTATCGCCCTGCCCTGGAAAGCTGAGCTTTTTGCCAGAACCGCAGAGTTGCTGAAAAGTACCAACCGGATCGAACTAGCGGCAAAATATTACGGAAAAGCTTCTTTGAAGGCGCTTGAAGCAGGCGATGTGGATCAGACCAAGAACTGGTCAACTGAAGCTTTAAGGTTGAACACAAATTCCAACTATGCCAGAGAAGCTCTGGATCTTTTGACCAAATTTCCTGAATTTGCAATAATCGGAAAACTTCTTGCCAATAAGGAATTTAAAAAAGCAAAAGAAAAAATTGAAATTCTGATTGAATTCGACAAACAGAATCCATATCTTCATTTAACATATGGGCGGGTTCTGGATAAGCTGGATCTGCCTGAAGACAAAGCCCGGGCATTTTACAATGCGTCGCTGGGGTTCAGAAAGAAAGAAGATAAAGATTTCGAGTATTATTTAATGGCAAAAAAAGCTGTGGAAACGGACCCAAACAACCCGGTATATAGGAAGCTGTTAATTAATGCATCAAAAAGCCGGGGTGATTACGCTTCCTGGAAGTATCACAGCTTTATTTCAAATTTTTTAAACCAAGACAAACAACTAGGTAAGAAATAATGATTAATCTGGAAAATATCACAGTAATATTGGATGAAACAATCAACGCAGGAAATTTAGGCGCCATTGCCCGGGTCATGAGAAATTTCGGTTTAAAGGACCTGATTCTAATCAACCCCCGCTGCGATTTCAACGAAGAAGCCTACGCCCGCGCCCGGCATGCAGCCTGGGTTTTAGAACAGGCAAAGATCTGCAAATCTCTGGACGAGGCGTCCCCCCAGTTTAACCTGATTCTGGGAACCAGCCGGCGGGGAGCCCAACGCCTGCACATGAGAATGTCACCCAGGTTAAGCGCCCAGGAAATCGACAAGCGTTATTCTGATGCCAGAATCGGATTATTATTTGGAAATGAGAAGTCGGGGCTCACCAACGAAGACCTTGAAAAATGCGCCTGGTATATTACCATTCCAACCCATCCAAGTTTTGAATCTTTGAATTTATCACATTCCGTAGCTGTGATTTTATATGAAATTGCCTGCCTGTCGAAGTTCGGACAGAATCAGCTGTATAAAGAACCCGCTGAAGATGTAAAAATTGATCATCTTTTCGACCACATGGTGTCATTCCTGAAGACAGTCGGGTTTCCGGTGAGAAACAGCCCCCAACGGGTATATTCCGATTTAAAAAGGTTAATATCCTCTGCCGATGTGAGAAGAACCGATGTAAACCTGATTCATGGTTTAATGAGATATCTGGAGGAAAAATACCTGGGTGGCTGGATTGAAGACGATATTGGCAACAAAAAGAAACAGGCAGAAAAAGATAAACCAGCCTGATTACTTTGCCCTGGCAATACTTATTTCCGTATCGGGATAATAATGCTCCAGAATTTGACGATAATTGAAGCCCGATTTTGCCATACCCCGGGCGCCCCATTGGCTCATGCCAACTCCATGGCCCCAACCCTGGCCTGAGAAATAAAAAGCTGATGGGACTTTCTTATTTTCAACTATTATCTTTTCCAGGTCGTCATTGGTTATAGTTGCTGAACTTCCAGGGTTTCTGTGCCGGCCTGCGGCAATTTTCTTAGTATAACGATAGTAATAGTGATCTTTGGGATAGAGATCAAACTTGGTACTCTTGATAACTCCGTAACCAATGAGCCTGCGGAAATCTGAGCCAAATACCATGGATTTTCCTTTATCGTGTTCAATTTCCATATAAACCACCCTGCCAGCTTCATCACGGGTATGAGGTTTTATAGAAAAAATCCGGGTTGCCCCGTTTAATTGAGAATGTAATCTATTACGAATAGTATCTGCGGTAAGGGTTTTCTGCCAGGTGCTGTTTGGAGCTCCGGCGCAGTAAGGATCTTCTACTCCCTTTAAACCGGCGTTGGTTTTTTGAAAAACATTCCTGGAATCGGAAGTATGGCCGCCTGAATTGGAATGATAATAGGCGCAAACAGGGACCCCATTTCTGGAAAGAACCTGCCCCCGGGTAGCTTCCACAGCTTTCCTGAATTTATCCGACTCACCACGAACCCCAATATACATCTGGTCTCCAGTGTTATTGACAACATCATATAATTTGCCCTGATTTTTCATCCTGTTAATCTTGTAGAGAACATAGGTCCGGGCTGCCACAGTCTGGGCTTTTATTGATTCCATTGGCCATGAAGCAATAATTTCCCCACCGAGTACTCCTGCCAGGTAATCTTCCATGCCTATATAATTAACCACCATCATTCTGCCATTGTCTTTAAGGGCAACCATGAAATATCCCCTGTACCTCACTCCGTCAAGAGTAATGGGCGTACGGTAATCGCTGGTCAAAAAATACAGGTATTTTGAACTTACCGGTTTATTATTCAAATATATCCTGCCATTTATCGCTTTAATTACAAAAGAATTCTGGCATTTATCGACTTTTTCCAGGGACTGGCCGTCTTTTACCGCCAAACCTTTATAACAGGAAAGGTTTATTGCAGGCTGGTCCATTAATAAAGCAACACGAACAGTTATTTCATAAGCGTTTGCCGAACCCAACGCAAGAGAAAAACAGAAAATGGATATTACTAAATAAAATAAGAGTTTTTTACAATGAAAATTTCTTACTGGCATTTTTTTCACCACCTGATAACCTTAACCTGTTATTCTTTGCATTGAAGCATTTCCCTTTACATGTTCTGTATTGAAACTGTGCAGGTATTTCCCTGTATATATAAAATATATATATATAGTTTTTCCGGGAGAAACAATGAAGATTAATATTCCTTATGAAAACACAAATCTGGAATTTGAAGTTCCAGATAAAAATATCTGGCAGGTTATCTATCCTGCTTTTCAACAACCTGTTTCCGATATTAACCGGGAATTGATAAAAAGCTTCAGGAAACCCATTGGAATTTCTTCCCTGAGAGATATAATCGAATTTAAAGAGCCCCAACCAAAAGATATGAAGGTTGTCTTAATCTGTGACGATCTCAATTATCAGACTCCGCAGAAACAAATTTTAGATATGCTGATTCCTCACCTGCAGGAAGCTGGGATAGCTCAATCCAATATTTGCATTGTTATTGCCAATGGCCTTGCCCGGCCCATGACCACTGGGGAAACCCATAAACGGTTTGGCAGTTGGATGGCTCCCATTCTGGTTGAATGCCACGATCCCGATAATGAAACTCAGCTTGTGGATATCGGAAAATCTCCTTTCGGTGGCAGAATAGAAATCAACAGGAAGGTGGTTGAAGCTGACCTGAAAATTTGCATCAGTTCAGTTCAGCCGGATTCTCTTATGGGCCTGACGGGTGGAACAATGCTTCTATTCCCCGGAGTTGCGTCAAGAAAAACAATTAAGGCCTATTACAGTAAATTTGCTTCGATTAATTATCCCCTGAAATCTATTACCGACAGCAATTCACGGATTGTTTCCAATAAGGCAGCCATGATGATTGGCCTGGATTTTGCCATTAATATCGTGGTCAATTCCGCCGATTCGGTATGCGGTATTTTCAGCGGCCATTATATGATTGCCCATTCCAAAGCATCAGATTTTGCCTGGCAAACCATGAAAACCAGGATGCGGCCGGGGGCAGATTTGCTAATCGTGGGCAGCCATCCCGGCAACAAAGACCTTTTTCAGGGTGGAAAAATCTTTTTGAACCTTTCCCATACTTTAAGAGATCGGGGCAAGGCAATCCTTTTAACCCCCTGCCAGCTGGGTATGTCAAATCTGCATCCCGGTTTTGAGAATTATCTTCAAATGCCGGCGGATAAATTAATCAGTTCCATAAAGAACCAATCAGTTAAGGATCCCCTGAGCGGAACCCTGGCATATTGGATGGCAAACGAGTTTAAAAGGCTGGATGTCTCTCTGGTTTGTTCTGATAAAAAAACTGATTTAAAACAGGTTCCGGGGACAAAATCCTTCAACCATGTTTCCAACCCCCTTGAAAATTATCAAAAGATTATGGGCGACAGCTTAAGAATCTGTATTGCCCCCTACGGAGGAAAAGTTATCCCTTATTATTCTGACGAAGAGGGAAAAAACCCCTACACGACAAAATGGATATAATAATGAATAACTCCGGAATCAAAATAGAATATGTGGGCCATTCCTGTTTCTTAATTACCAACTCTAAAAACCAATCAGTTTTGATTGACCCTTTTCACAGCGAACCCGGACAACCTCAACCGCTTAAACAGGCAAATGTTGTGCTGATTTCCCACAATCATACTGATCATAACAACCTGAAAATGGTTATGGGAGCATCTCTGATTATAAACGGCGCCAGTTACAACAAGGTAAATAGTTTTGAAATTCAGGGCTTTCTTGCAGACCACGGCCATATTAACAATAAATGGCTGGGTATGGTAGTTTGCTATAAAATTCAAACCGACGATTTGAGTATTCTGCATCTTTCAGATATGGCAGTAGTTCCCGATAAAGCCATGGTTGAGGCGTTTGGTAATGTAGATATTCTCATGATACCCTGCGGAGGCCATTTCACCCTTAATGCCAGCCAGGCGACAGAAACAGTCAACCTCATCAATCCTTCAGTTTCAATACCTATGCACTACGCCTCAGCTTACACAGACAGAAACAAATACCCCATAAGCACAGCAAATGAATTTATTGAACAATTTCACCAGGTAAAACATATAAGACAAAGAGAAATAACTATAACAAAAGATGTCCTTCCTCCAGAAAACTCAGTATGGGTAATGACACCCGAAGTCTAACTATCCACAGATCTTCCAAAAACCTGGCCCAGGGTAGCTCTCATTCTATAAAGGCCTGTAGCGTCTTTTTGCTCCAGCTTTTTAAATTCATTCTTCGCCAGGCTTTTCTTGTTCATATCGTTATATGTATTTCCCAACAATAAATGAACTTCCAGTGAATCAAATTTTTCCGGCTGCAACAACAGAAATTTGCGAAAATCACGGGCGGCTTTTTTGAAATTGCCCCTGCGCCTGTAAGCTTTGCCCCGGTAAAAATATGCTTTATGCCGGGAAGGCTCCAGCTTTATTATTTGCGACAAAACCGCAATAGCCTGCTCGAGTAAATCTGCTTCATACATACACCTGCCCTGCTGCAATAATATGTTGGTTTTATTGCCAATCTCCATTGCTTCAAAAACCAAACTCCGGATAATTTTCTGCCAATGATTCAAAGACCGTTCATATTGTTTGCTTTCCATGTGAATCATTGCGCAAACCATATTTGCAAGTATAAAACGTTTATCATCCTTTTTTTCCAATTCCTTAAACATTTTAAAAGCTTGTTTGTAATCTTTTTTTCTGTACAACACCATGGCTTTATCAATATCTGAAATCAGTAAATCAGGCCTGTTCTGTTCTATCAGGTTCATATACCTGGTTTTTTCTTCTCCATCTACCCTGTTCATTATGCGGAGCCAGACATAGGGTTTAAAAAAACCAACTTTTTCAGCTTCCCTCCACAACTTATAAGCTCCATCTGCATCTTCGGTTTGAATTTTATCACCTTCAACAAGTTTTTTATATCCTTCAATTAATTCGGAATCGATACGGTTTTCAAATGCCAGTTTTAATAGATCGCCATAATACTTATTCCAGGGCGAAGTATAACCCCCGCTTACCGAATGGGATATATAAACAGCCTGAGGAGCTGGGAAAATCTGATTCACCTTCTTCACAAAACCAAAAGGTGAAATCCAGGGTAGATCGGTTATTTCATCCAGGAAATAGTCCACGTCAATATCCAATACATAGGGGCCTTCCATAGGTATCAGGTCTTCAAGAAATCCGACTTTAAACTCCTTATTATGAATTTGGCTCACCGCCATACCATTTTTTAAATGAAAACCTGCAAATTCTTTTATGGTAATGTCTTTCCATCTTCTGAGTTCTTCCCTGGACCAGGGCAGCAGCTCTTCTTTTTTGCATAGAAAAGGGGGAATTACCCAGATTAACCGGTTAAATATTCCCCGGCAGGCGGCAGGGTAAAGATAATTACCTGGATGAAGGCCATTCCAGAAGAATTTTTCGGAATTTGATGTTTCTGCCAATGTTCCTGATTCTTCGTCTTCCAGAATTTTCTGCAGGGTGTCCTCCCGCAAATCAGCATCCCGATAATCAAGATGGGCATCAAAATGTATGACCGCAATATCCCTGATGTTTCCTTTCTTCCACAACAGGTATGATTCAAAATGATCTTCAAAAATTTCTATTTGTTTCTCCATATCTATTCTATTTTTCTGTGATATTTTAAATCCTTTTATGTTATCCTCAAAGGGAAAAAACTAAGAATATAAAATATATTAATAAACATTTTGAAAGGAGAATTCAATGAAGAAATTCAGTATTATTGCTCTATTGGTTATTTGCCTGTTAATAACAGGGCAGGCTTTCGCCCAGAAACCCGGCGGGCAAATGGGCCAAGACAGCTCCGCCCCCAACATGGAATCTATTAAGGATGAAAACCTGGCAGAAAAAGAAGGTACTGTCATTCTGGAAAACTTGATAGAAGGCCTTGAAAAGAACAATTATGAGCAATTCACCAGAGATTTTGACGAACAGATGAAAAAGGAAGTTACCAGGGAAAAGTTCAAAGAACTTCAGAAAGATATCATGGGCAGGTTGGGTAAAATGACCAACAAAACCTACCTGGCAGCCCTGCAGAGAACAAATTACACTATTTTACTGTGGGAAGGCCAATTTGCTGATTTTGATGGCGATATACTTCTTACTCTTACACTGACCAGAATCGAGAATAAAATAAAAGTCGCTGGTTTTTACTTCCACTGATTATTAAAAAGTTAATTTAAAAAACCGGTTAATACCGGTTTTTTTTATTGTTTTAAAGGAGATGTCCCAAAAAGCAAAAACAAATTACTTATTATTTTAACGAGGAATTTAATGAAAATCTTTATGGGAATTGACATCGGTTCTCTTTCCACCGATGGCGTGATAATTGATGAAACAGCAGAAATAATAAACTCCGTTATTCTGCCCACTGGAGCTTCCATAAAAAGGGTGGCAAAAACCTGTAAGGAAGAATTACTTAAAAACATCGACCAATCTGATATAGAATCAACTCGTGTTATTACCACTGGTTACGGTAGAAAAATTGTTGATTTTGCAGATGGCATTATTACGGAAATTACAGCCCACGCCCTGGGTGCCAGGCACATTTTTGACAACGCCAATTCTGTGATTGATATGGGCGGCCAGGACACCAAAGCGATTAACCTTGATGAGAAAGGCAAGGTAATTGATTTTGTAATGAACGACAAATGCGCTGCGGGAACCGGCCGTTTTCTGGAAGTCATGGCAAGGATTCTGGAGCTGGATCTGGAACAAATGGCAGAACTGGCGTTAAAAGCTGAGGAAAAAGCCCAGGTAACCAGTACCTGCACAGTTTTCATCGAATCTGAGATAATATCTCTGCTTTCCCAGGATATACCTGTGGCTCAGATAGCATCTGGAGTATTTGATTCAATAACTTCAAGAGTTACAGGAATGGCAAAGGGAATTAACTGCCGCCCTCCCTTTGTCCTTACCGGCGTGGTTGCAAAGAATCAGGCTATATATTCTTTTTTAGCTGAAAAACTTAATGGCAAAGTATTGATACCTGATGACACTCAGATTATTGGAGCCCTGGGCGCGGCAATTTATGGCAGAATTAAGCATATTTAGGGCTTGACATTAAGTTTAAATAGCGGGATAATAATAATAGAGTTTAATTAATAATATTTGAAAGAAGTGATTTTATGAGCTTTTTTGGCATCATGGGAGTCGGCCTGGCAATGAATCTGCTTGGAGGTATATTCAGGCCCAAGCCTCCTGCTATTAACAACACTTACTTTACCTCACTTCAAAAAACTCTGGCAGACAATTCCAAAACCATGCAGAAAACGTGGGAATCAAAACCTGGATCCCGCACATTTTCCTTTGACTTCAAAACCCCGGATTACCCTGAAAAATCCGCCACAAAATTTGTTATGATGCAACAGGAAAACGAAGGCCAGAGGGAATCCTTTATGACCAAATTCACTCAGAACAGGGAAACCATGAAAGAAGAGTTTTTTGCCAAAAACCATTATGAAACACAACAGGATTCCAAGGGGCGCCTGAAAGTATTAATGCAGAACGGCAAACCTGTATTGGCAAAAGGCAGGGAAAACCCAACACAGCAGAACGCCAGGCTGGGCTACGAAGCCACAACCAAAGCAGAGATGTTCACCCGGCATAATTCTGAAAACCGGTCATTCGTTCAGGAAAACAAACAGCAATTATTAACCTTTCTGGATTCCAATAAATTTCAGCTGGCAAACCCCGGAATACAGGGCGAGTTATCTAAAATAATCATGGACACTAAAAAGAAGGCATTGAAACTTCAGGACAACCATGAAGAAGAGTTTTATAAGATCGATTTGCCTGTAAAGGAAATGCACGATAAAGTTGACAGCCAGCTGGCAGAATACAGGGAAATGCGCCAGAAACATCTGGAGCAGGAAGAAAACTCTCCTGAAGCCCGTGAGTTAGCTACTTATCAGCAGGACCTGGTAGCCTTACTGGATGCTAAAAGGGAAGAAGCCCGGGAAAAGAAGAAATCTGAAATGTTCCTCAAAGATCCATCCCAGTGGATGCAGGCAAAACCCGACAAAGACCCAGCTTCAGTATTACCAATGAACCTGGTTGCCGCTCTGGAAGAATTCGAGATTAATGAATTACCCGCTTAAATAATGATTGAATATTCTATTAAAAAAAGTACAAAGTATCACACCATTTCATGGTTGATACTTTTCCTGTTTATTTTAAACCTTTTTGCGAGCCCCGTTACCGCAGAATCAGCCACCCCCGCCCCTGTAAGAAAAAAACCCATCTGGATAAAAAACATCAACTATCTTTATCAAAACGACCGGGGGCCAAGTTTATGGTGCGTTGTCTATTCCACAGCTATGCTGTTATCACATTATAAAGTTGACGATCCCCCCGGCAAAATCGCCCGCTATTTAAATATGCCCACCCGCAACAATTCCTATTTTTCATGGAAATCCATTTTTTCTGAAGAAGATTCCGTGGAAATAGTATTGCAATCGAAATATAGCCTTGAAACCCAGAAAAAGATCTTCGTTCAGCTTCACGATTATCATCTAAAATGGATAAAAGACAACTTAAGGCAAAACAAACCCATTATTGCCATTTATGGCAGAATACAGGGACATGCCATTGTGCTGGTGGGTTTTGACGATAAAAACCTTTATATTAACGACCCCAGCGGAGCTTTCTTTTATGATTCCTCTCTGGCGCTGAAAAGAAAAATTGAACCGAAAGCCTGGCTGAAAACCCCGGAACAGGGACGAAAATATAATTACGAAACCGTGGCGGTCAACTGGAATGATTTCATTGAATTTATGAAAGAGTATAACTACTGGGGTTATCTGATAACCGCACAGAAAATCCAGAAATAGCCCAATTTAAATTAGTCTTTTTATCTGTTTGAAAAACTACTTTTTCACCCATTCACCCTGTTCATTTTTCTTATACCTGCTTTTAACAGCCGACCATGCAACACGGTTTGCCGCTTCTTCCCTGGAGCTGCCTCTTTTTCTGTCATCGGGATCTGAATAATGCTCCCAGGCATTATTAAAGGCTTCCTTGAAAATATCCTGAGCATGGGGCGGCAAATTGCCCTTAACTCTTTGGGGTAGTTTACTTTTGCTGCTGTATGGCATTTTCAACACTCACTTCTTTCATCAAACAACTGAAAAAACAGAAGTGGAGTTTCAATAATGGATTATTATTCCAGGAAAACCAGAGAAAAAATAAAACAGAGATCAAATAAATGGATGGAGGAAGCAGGATATGGCGAATCGTTTTTTGGAAATCCTGAACTTTGATGAAGAAATCAGATGTTTTGAGATAAGAACTAATTGTCCCAGAAATTTTACAAAAGATTTTAGACTAAAACCCGGGGTGCATAGAGATGCCATGATTTATTATATCCCTGAAATATATTGGGAATCGCTAAAGTTCAATTTAGTAGGCGGAGTAAAAGATAATAAAAATTTATTAGAGAATTATGTAAACTACGAGGAAATTTATGAGAAAATCTTACCCTTAAAAGGTGTTGATTCTATTCACCCTGCAATTACTGCAGAAGAATATCAGCTGAGAGGGGCTTCCTGGCTGGCCCAAAAGTCCGGGAGATTAATTAATGATACAATGGGTTTAGGCAAAACCCTTACTGTTTTACTGGCATTCAAGCACCTTTACAATACAGGACAAAGAAAGAAATTATTTGTATTTTGTCCTAAAAGGGCAATTAAGACATGGCAGGATGAATGGGAAAAACATATAGGCAATAGCATCCCAGAAACAAATTTTTATGTTACCAATTATGACCAGGTTAAAAGTAAGAACAGCGAAGAGATAAAGAAAGAATTGAAAAACCCTGAAGATATTGTACTGGCTTTCGATGAAATTCATAACCTGGCTGGCCGGTATAGCAAACGATTCAAAGCTATTAAATCCCTCACATTTGGCAAACCATTTCATAAAATTGCCTTAACCGGAACCTTTATCAGAAATAAAATTAACAGCTTCTTTGCCCCCTATATCTTATTAGCAGATGCTGAAGTTAGTTATACCCATTTTTTAAAAGAATTTGGTGAATATGAACACTGCTATAATCAATTAAAAGCTGTTTTTCATCAATTTGGCATCCGCAGAACTTATGAGGATGTTGATATTAATGTCCCTCGAAGCAATGTAACAATGCATAATATTGTTATGGGCAGTAAACAGAAGAAAGTATATAACGGACTGAAAAAGAAAATTAAAGCAAAGATTAAGGAGTTAAAGTCAGAAAAAGTTACTTCACATCATTTAGCTTTAATGACAAAACAAATGTCTATTTGTTCACACCCAGCTATTTATGAAGATAGCTTTCCAGATAAAGATGTTTCTAAAATAGCTTACCTGGAAGAGCTTCTTTCAGATATTAATGAAAAAGTTTTAGTCTGGTCAATGCACCCAAAAACTTTATACAGGCTTCAAGACTATTTCAAAACAGAATATGATCCAATTGTTCTTGAAGGTTCTTTGTCTGAAAAAGAATTTAACAACCGTTTTATACAATTTATAAACAACCCGGAGCATAAGATGCTTTGCCTGTCTATAGGTGCCTGCAATCAGGCATTAGATGGATTGCAATTTGTTTCCCATAATGCAATTTATTTTGATATAGGTTGGAAAACTACTGAGTTTATACAATCTCGAGGAAGAATATACAGAAAAGGACAGAAAAATATCACAAACCACCATTATTTAATTTATACTAAAACCA
>CAZSLZ010000054.1:0-19203 GCA_964607865.1 uncultured bacterium | reverse complement strand
TATTACAGGCATGAAACCCTTTTTTATTCTCACCCGCCCTTATTTAAAAGGTTTCAGGCCCAAAAAAACCTTGAAATAGATGAAACAATACGAAAAATCGCCAGTTCCACCCCGTTCTTATTTCTAATCGAAAGATTACCTGTTCTGCTTTTTCTGGCAGGGCTGGCTATTTCAGTTTTACTGAAAGGATATTTCGGGCTGGCATTTATTTCTGCATCTTTGGGTTTTTTCGCCAGGCTTTATTATCTCAACCGCAAACTGATAAACGATGCCAGATTAACTGATGGAAAAACCCAGGAGATAGAAGGAAAACTCGAAAGTTTCAAGGTTGAAGGGCAGGTCGAAATGAACCAGTTTTATATCAGGAATGAAAACGGATTTTTTCCCTTAATTATGAAACAGGTGGTGAGAAGTGAGGAAGCCCTTTATAATGCTAATGGCAAGGAAGTTCAAATCAAAGGAAAAATCAGAATCAGGCATATTCCCTTTATTGACATTATACAGCTAAAGATTCCCGACGCGCCAAGGCCCGTAAAAAGCGGGCATTTCATAACCCAAATTCTGGCCGGGCTTTTTACCGCCATGGTTGGGGGGCTGTTCTTCCTTGTTCAGTATTCTTCACTTTTTCGACAATAAACATGTTTGACATGTTATGATCGGTCAATTATAATTATATTAACCATTAAGCCAGAGGTGAAAAATTGAAAAACAAAAACATCTTTTTTCTGTGTCTTACCGTATTACTTTTAATAACAGTTTCCACAAGTAATTGCAGGGCGGAAAATCCGGCCCCCCTTTCTCATGTTTACAACCAGCCCAGAATTGATGCCTATAAAAAAACCATCCGGCATTTCAACCCATCGGTTGCCGAGCATATCGCCGACAGGATAGCCAAGGCAATAATTTTTTATACCCACAAGCATCAACTGGAAGATGACCGGTTTGTCGCAGCGGTTATAACCATAGAATCAATGTTTAACCCTTATGCGGTAAGCCGATCCGGGGCGATGGGGCTGGGGCAGCTGATGCCCGGCACCGCCCAGGGTTTAAAAGTTCAGGATGCTTTCAACATAGAACAGAATATTGACGGAAGTTGCCGGTATTTAAAGGCGCAACTTGACAGATACAAACACCTTTCCCGGCAACAGCAATACGAACTTGCCCTGGCATCCTACAACGCCGGGCCAAATGCAGTTAAAAGATGGGGTGGCATTCCTCCCTACAGGGAAACCCAGAATTATGTGGTGGATGTCATCAAGGTATGGCGCCAGCTCTGCGGTTTATCACCCATGGATCGAAGCAGGATAAAAGCCACCCAGAAGGCTGACATAAGGCCCCCGGTAGAAAAAAAGCAGGTTAAAATGTCTATAACCCGAACCTATAAAACAATTACTATACATGAAGAATAAATAAAGCTTTACATAAGCAGGAAGAGGCAATATTGATAGAACATTTACAGATTAGCAACAAGGTAAGAAGTGCATTAAAAAATAAACTACCGGTGGTGGTTGTGGAATCCACAGTTTGGGTTCATGGCCTGCCCAAGAAAGAGGCTTTGCGAACTTTGCATGAGTGCAATTCAGCGATAACCTCCAGGGGCGCCGAGCCCGCAACTGCCCTTATTCACAAGGGCCAGATAGTAGTTGGGGCTTCTCTTGATCTGATTAAACATTTTATAGAAACCGGACGTTGCAAAAAAGCCAACCTGAGAGATCTGCCCTACCTTATTGCCAACAGGCAGGACGGCGCCACCACGGTTTCCTCCACCATGTTCATAGCCCACCTTCTTGGTTTACCCCTTTGTGTTACCGGTGGTATTGGGGGAGTACACAGAAATGCCAACAAGACTTTTGATGTTTCGGCGGATCTTCGTGCGTTATCCGATATCCCTGTGGCATTGGTTTCATCGGGAACCAAATCCATACTTGATGTGGGAGCTACTCTCGAGAACCTTGAAACCCAGGGTGTGCCCGTTTTGTGTTACCAGACTGATACTTTTCCAACTTTTTACAGCCATGAGTCTGTTTTCCCGGCGCCTGAGCGGGTTAACTCCATAGAGGAAATTGCCCAGGTTTACAGGGCTCAGAGGGCCCTTAAAATGAACCAGGGATTATTAATTGCCAACCCAATCCCCGAAAATTATTCCCTGGATTATACCTGGATTGATGAAATAACTGAAAGGGCAACCCGGGAAGCTGAGGAAAAAAGAATTGAGGGGAAGGAACTGACTCCGTTCTTATTGGAAAGATTAGCTCAGTTCACTCATGGTGAAAGCCTTATGGCAAATACGGTTTTATTAAAACATAATGCAGCTCTTGCCGGTGAGTTGGCAACATATATGTTCTCTTAAACCTGGCGGGCTTCCACCCTGTTTCTCCCTTTTTCCTTGGCTTTCAACAATAACATATCAGCGCTGGATAAGAGATCTTTCTTGTCGGAAATGCTGATATCGGGATAAAACGCTAACCCTATGCTCACTGTAACCCGGAATGAACCCAATACTATTTCTTTTGCCTCATCTTTGTTTCCCTGCCGGCACAAATCGATAACTTTTTTAATGTCCAGCCCAAATTGTTTTCTTATAACTTCCAGTTTTGCAGCGCGAATCTTTTCATCATCCAGTTCCAGAATCGCCTCAAAGCGGTTGCAGGCTTCCTCCACATCGAAAAGCCCGGTTTCTCTTATCCTGCCCACATAATTGTTTCCGGCAATCTTATTTCTGATTTTTTCAGCATACAGAATCCCGTCATCCAGGTTGGTGTTATGCAGTAAAACCGCAAATTCCTCACCGCCATAACGGACAATATGATCCACGGCACGGGTGTTCTCAGTAACAACTGTCGCCACTTCCTTCAACACCAGATCCCCCACCTGGTGGCCGAAAATGTCGTTAAAAGCTTTGAAATGGTCAATATCCATGAGCAGAATTGACAGAGGGGTGCCGTAACGCTGGGAACGCTTGAACTCCATGGCCAGGAGTTCATTCATAAAATGAGTGTGGTTACAAAGCCCGGTAAGCCCGTCGGTTATGGACATCTTTTTTAATTCCCTGTGGCTGCGGGTATTGGAAATAATGGTTTCCACATGAGCGGATACAGCTTCCAGCACCTGGCGATCGATGGTAGAGAAACCCCCTTCATTTCCTATAAAATCAGTTTCAATAATCCGGTTTCTGGAATCGATTTTGTTTAAAAGTAGAATCGCCCCGATAGCATTTTTCCTTACCTCTCCCTCCTCGGAATAAGATTCGATAAGAGGAACGCAGATAAGAGTATGAATTTTCTCCCTGTAACCATCTATATGAAAACCCAGCATTTCTTTCTGACAGGAAACTTCATTGATAATCTGGGACACACCTTCATTTATAGTTTTACTCAATACAGAAACCGAATTCAGGGGTTTCAGCCTTACATTTTCATTTTCCATATTTTCCCTCTGCCGGGTTCGGAAAGTATAAGGAGCCAGTTTTTCATTTTCTTTTATTAAAATCCCTCCCAGATCTGCCCTCAGACTTTTTATCATGGAATTAAGCACCGCATCCATCTGGGTCTGAGTCTTCTGCTGGTTTAAATCGTGACTGTTGTGCGCCATTTCAATACGGGTGGAACTGATTATATCCTGAATCCGCATAACCGAACCTTCAAAATATGACAACTTGGCGTCATTTATTGCCTTGGTTACAGCCCAGCTTATACGGGTCAACTCAGCAACCTCCCGTTCCGATAACAACCTGCCGCCAAGAAAATCCTTCTTGCTTCTGGCGCCGTGTAAAAAACCCACCAGCTCGGGCTCATTGCCAGGTTTTCTGTAATACAGGGGAAATGTCCCGTGAATCCAGCAATCCAGTTCCAGTGCCAGTTTCCACAGAGGATCCTGGCCCTTTATATCATTCACAATCCAGGGATCCATATGTTGCAGGCAATAATCTCTGGTGGCATTGAGGGCTCCATGTTTTGACAGTTTCTCCAGATCCGGTTCTCCAAACCCCCCTTTGGAATAACGGTGCAGAACCCGCTCCAGCTGATGATCGACAATTACAATATCAAAACGGGAAAAACCAAATTCATCCTTGACAATATGTGTAATATGATCCAGAGTTTCACCCAAGGATCGGGGCGAAGAATACAGATCCCGTTCGATCCGGGATAATTTCCTCTCCCGGTTTATTTCGAACCTTAAGAGATCGTAAACATTACTGACATCATTCAAAACCGTAATGGCAGCTTCATAATTTCTGTTTCTTAAACTCTCCCTGGCCTCGGCAAGAGATACATCAAATTTATCAAAAAGCTCATTGCTCATATAACCACCTGAAAATTATACTTTTTAATATTATTTGGGTATAAGACGAATATTTCCTTCGAGGAGATAACGCCTTTTTGTTGAAGTTTGAATAAAAGGCAGGTGGGATTATGGGAAGTTATAACATTGCCCTGTTGGGCTTTGGCTACTGGGGAAAAATCCTTTACAGGTATCTGCGGGAGCATCCTCATTTTAAAATCAAACGAATTGCTACCCGGCACCCTGATAAAATAACCATATATTTACCCCCGGAGATAAAAAAATGTAAACCCGATGAAGCTATTGAAGATGAAGAAATTGATGCAATAGTGGTAGCAACCCCTATTGTAACCCATTATGAATATATAAAAAAAAGTTTACAAAACAAAAAAAACATATTCGCAGAAAAACCAACTACCCTGAAATATAATGAAGCAGTAGCGTTAAAAAAATTATCGGAAGAACAGGATAGAATTCTGTTTACCGATTACATTTTTACTTTTTCGCCATCGGTTCAGAAAATGGTCCAAATGATAAAAGAAGGAAGAATAGGCAACATAAGAAGTATGATATTCCAGGTTCGTCAACTGGGACATTTTTCCGATGATGTTTATTGGGACCTGGGCTCTCATATATTGAGCATTGTCGATTTATTATACCCTCTGGACAAACTGAAGTTCAGAAAAAAGGATATGATACAAAGAGACGGTGTTACAGAAACGGGAATAATCAATTTCAGTGATCCCCGGCATAATAATTTTACAGGCGCAATTCTGTTGTCCTTCAACCACCCTCAAAAGGAAAGAAACATGGCAATTTACGGTAATGGGGGCACCCTGGTTTTTGATATGGCAAGAGAAACACCACTTTCTGCCTGCAATTACAAAGTTGACAGGGAAAAAACAAGAAACCCCATTAACAGAAAAGACGAATATTTTGAATTCGATGAACACAATACGGTAAAGAATGTAATAAACGGTTTCTACCAGTGCCTGGCCGGCAGAAAAGAAACAAATATTGATTCTGCCATAAGAATCACCAGGGTATTGGAAGAACTTGACACAGAGTAAACCAGACCAGAAAAACGGAGTATGACAATGAAGTTTATCCACTGCGCAGACATTCACCTGGGTCAGACAATAAACGGCAATAAGGAAAGATACAAGGATTTCTTTTACGCTTTCGATCAGGTAGCTTGCCACGCCATAAAAAACCGGGTTGACTGCATAATAATCGCCGGCGACCTTTTTCAACATGGCAATTTAAACCCCCGAACCCTGGGTGACTCGGTAGAAATTTTTGAAAAAATCAGGAATGAAAAGATTCCAGTAATTGCCATCGAGGGAAACCATGATTTCTTCCGCCGGGGACGTAAGGACTCCTGGCTTGCATACCTGGCCCGGCGTGGTTTCCTTCGGTTATTAAGGCCAGGCAGAAATATTGAAGAAGGAACCTATGTTTTCGAACCTCTTGACCCCGCCACAGGAGTTGGAGGATGGACCGAGATAAAGGGATACAGGATTTACGGTTTCGGATACTGGCCCTCCAGAGTGGCGGAAAGATTGGAAAAAGCCCTGGAAAACCTTTCTGAAGTTGTAGATGTGGGAATCCTTCATGCCGGAGTGTGGGATTTCGATGTAACCGGCAAAATATCTCCCGACGAAATCCGAAAATTTTCCAATCGTTTTCGTTATCTTGCGCTGGGCCACGGCCACAAGAAAAAGGAGATCAGCAACGAAACCGGCAGGGTATTTGCATATAATCCAGGCTCGCTGGAAGCTATAAATATAAAAGAAGCTGACTATCATGACGGAAAGGGTTTTGCCTATCTGGTGAACCTGGAGGATGAATTAACAGAAGTCACTCCTCTGGAAATAGAGCGACGCCCCTTTCATAACCTTAAAATAGATGTAACAGGGGCCGAATCACCAGAAAAAGTAAATAAAACAACTGAATATTTCATCAATGGTTTTTTAGAAGATAAAAACTTTGCCAGAAAACCCATATTCAATATCGAATTGGTGGGTAGAATCGACTTCAACCCTACAGAAATTATTTTACTGGAAGTTCAGGAAATTGTGGAAAAACTGGCATCTCCCCTTTTGGTAGAAATAAAAAACGAAACCTCTCTAATACGGGAAGCGGATATAACCATCCGGGGCAAGGAAGATCTGGAAACCATCTTTCAGAAGACCATAAAAGAATTGGTAGAAAACAACAGTTACTATAGCGATTACAGCCAGGCTGCCACAGATCTCATATATGAAATACACAAAGCTGTAACAGAAAACACCCCTGCTGATGACCTGGTGGAAATGATACACGAAAAACGGATAAACATGGAGAAAAAATAGAATATGAACAGAGCCAGAATTGACACACTTACATTGGAAAATATTAAGTCTTATGAATACGCCCAGATTACTTTCGATGAGGGAATTACAATTATAGCCGGCGAGAATGGCTCGGGTAAATCTACCATCTTCGAAGCAATTGGTTATTGCCTTTTTGGCGTCCAGGCCCAGAAATTCATAGGAAATGTTGATGATTTCATCTCCAGAGGTAAAAAAAGAGGGGCGGTTACTGTGGAATTTACAGGTATTGATGACGGAAAATATCGGCTTTCCCGGAGCAATACCGGCTACTCGGCTCTTCAATTTCTTACCGATAACGATTGGGAAGATATGGAAATAGAAAACAGAAGCATTCCTGAATCCGCAGCCAGGCTGCTTGGGTTAGCTTCCATCGATTCCCCCTCCGATGCTTTCACCGATGTCATAGGCCCATTGCAATCCGAGTTTATAGCACCTTTCGTTCAATCAGGCAAAAACAGGGAAGATACTTTCAACAAGATTCTAAAAATTGACAAATGGCGAAACCTTTACGGCAGGACTTCAAACCTGGATACCAACCTAAAATATAAAACAGAAAAAATTAATAATGAAATCAGAATAAAATCAGAAATGATAAACAACCTGACTGAGATAGTTGAAGAAAAAGAAAAAAAATCAGATGAAATCAGTATAAAAAAAACCGAGCTGGAAAAAACCAGGCTTTCATACAAAAAAAACGAAGACGAGATAGCCAGGCTTGAAACCCTTGAAAAACAGATAACCGGGCTTACAAACCTTACAGAGAAGCAAAAAGGCAGAATGGAGTTAAAAGAGAACCAGCTTTTAAACTCCCAGATTCAATTAAAAGAAAGCCAGGCCAGCCTGGATATTTTAAACAAAAACAAAACTGGTTTCAGTTTATATCAACAGGCAAAATCCCGGCGGGAAAGTCTTGACAAAAAACAGGAAGAAAAACAGAAGTTAAGCCTGGGATTATCAGAATTAAAAAAAGAAGAAGCTTCACGGTTATCGCGCTGGGAGAGCCAGAGCCAGGCTTATGAAAAAAGAAAGGCCAGTATCGAAAACAGGCTTCAGATAACCTTGAAAGAAATGAAATTACGGCAAAATGAATTTCAACTGGAAGAAGAAAAACTACAGAAAGTAGTAACAAAAAAATCTGAAATTGCAGAGGAAACAAAGAAACTTGACAGCATCGATATTGGGATTTTGCAACGTAGCCTCTATGATATGGAAAACAGGTTGAATCAATTTAATGAAAAGGGAAAATCGATTCAAAAATTAGAGAACCAGATAAAGAAACTTCCCGAAACCGAAAAGAAAAAAAGCGAACTGGAAACCATCGAAACAGAGATTCAAGAATTACAGAACCGGATAACTATAATCCGGAATCAAATTAAAGACAAGGAAGAAGGCAAACGTTTTCTTGGCCAGGGAACCTGTCCTTTTTTCCAGGAGCCCTGTAAAAATCTCCAGGATAAAAATACCGATGATTATTTCGATAAAATTATCGAAGAAAAAACAATGCATTTGAAAGAAATGTCTATAAAGAAAACAGAACTTGAACAGCGAAAGAATGAATTAAAGGATGTTCCCCGGATACTGCTTGCCCTTCAACTGGATTCCCGGAGCCTGGCTGAAGAAAAACGCAAGTTGGCTGATATTGAACAGGAAATCAGACAAATAATAAGACCCAACGATGTCAAAGAACTGGCAGAAGAAATTTTATGTTTTATTTCAAATTCAACGTTTCTTGATTTTAACCGCCAGAAGACTCAACTTGAAGAATTAACAGCTGATATTGAAATACCCGATGAACTGGATCTGCTAATACCATTTACTGGCGAAATCCATAATATTCTCGATAAAATATGTTCAGAGTTAAAAAACAAAATAAAAAGCAAACTGGATACCATTGATAAAAGTTATCAGAATCTTCTTGAAAACACCACCCGGCTGAACACTCAGATTACTGAACAGAAAAAGAACATTGACAATTTAAATATTGAATTGAAAGAAATTGAAGATGCTCGAAAAGCACTAAATGAAGAAAAACACAAATTAAATAAATTAAAAAGTGATATCAGCAGAATTGAAAACGATCTTGTCAACTACAATGATTTGCAAAGCCAGCTGGAGAATAACAAAGCTGTTTTGTCAGAAAACGAACAGGCATACAATTTATATATTGCCCATATGGATCGTGCAGAAAATGTCAATAAATTAACCAGCGAAATTGCTCAATTAACAAACGAGAAAAAAGAACTGGAACAGAATTTCAAGACAAACCTGGCAGAACTGGATAAATTAAAGAAAGATTTCAAACCCGATACACTGAAACAATTGCGGGAAACTCAAAAAGAAGACCATGCCCAATTGGCCCGTACTACCGAAATTATCAATTCAATACAATCCAGAATTGAAGCTCTGGAAAAAGAAATCAAGAAATCAATGGCAATTCAGGAAGAAATAAAGCAGTTGGAAAAAGAATGCGCTGAGTATGAAAAAACCCGGGCTTTCACCGGTTTTATCAGAAACGATGTAATAAACAAAATAGCACCCCGGGTTTCAACAATTATAAAGGCAAAAATTTCAGAAATTGCCAACGGAATTTACCGTGATATTTCTACCCACAACGACGAATTACGCTGGGGCGACCAATACAGCATTGAGTTGGTAGGACGGATCAACAATAAGATAGAAGTTCGCAGAGATCAGCAATTGTCGGGAGGCCAGCTCATGTCGGCGGTTATTGCCCTCAGGCTGGCTCTGGCCCAGACTCTGGGCGCGCCTTTTGCCTTCTTTGATGAACCCACCAGCAACCTGGACGAGGAGCGAAGAAAAAACCTGGTGGAATCAATCAAGAAACTGGATCACCAGGAAAAAGGCTGGTACCGGCAATTGTTTCTGGTCAGCCATGATGAATCTTTTCAGGAAATCTCAAGTAATATTATTGAGCTGGAATTGGACAAAAACGGCCATACCAGAGTTATTCAGAACTAGCATGATTCTACAGCGGCAGAAAAACGGTAACTTTTCGTGGTGAATATTTTAGATTTTTAAAATAAACTTGGGTATCAGTTTGTAAATAATTTCCAGCGATTTAATCTCCAGAGAACGCAATATCACATTTCGACCCCTATACTCAAAAGGCAGTTCATGCACTTCAGAAACTATCTGTTTACCCCGGTCATTTTGCATGTCCACTTCAAAATAACGGCCTCCCTCAATCTCAATTACCTTGTTGACCCCCAGAATATCAGGCAGAACATACCCGCCTCCGTGGGGCAGAATATTTGCATTAACAAGCCTGTCATATACCCCCAGTTTTTTTGCCCTGGCCATAAAACCCAGAATCTCAACTGTTTCGGGTGTATAGTTGGGCAAACCCTTTACCAGGTATGCTGGGAGATCCGGCCTGAGAGCAACGGGAAATAGAGTTTCAGATTTGTTTATGTAATGACACCCAAGAACCATTTCATTTTTTGAAATCAACCCCTGGTGAGTCTCATTGGAAATTTCCAGATACTCTCCAAAAAGAATCCCCGCTGCCAGCTGCCTTTTGCGATGAGCAAACTCCCTGGCATATTCATAAGCCCGGTAGTATTCCTCAGCATGACTGCCCGTCAAAAAGTAAATTGGCCCAAACGGAGTTTTGATCATCTGGTAATGCTCTTTTACCTTTTCACTTTTATCATAATAGATCCCCATACCTGCCGGGTTATCAGCTCTCAATTCTCCCGATGAACTATGCAGAATGAAAGCATACCTGGGCAAATTGACAAGAGTAGATCCTACCGTCTTGACTTCAAACAGATCCACAAAATGGTTGCTTTTATAAAAATCCCACTGGAGGGGAATCCCATCAATTTCATAACGGCCCTTTTCCATTTCATGAAACCTCTGAATCAGCTCATCCATCCCGGGCAGAGTTTCTATCCCCCCCACCAGCATACCACAGGCATTAGGTTTAGGGTTCAAAATCACCAGGCCCCGGCTTCCATCACCCCAGCTCAGCTTTCCCCCATACCCCAGCCCACTTTTCCATCTGCTTATATTCCTGGTAATGGTCATATCAGGGGATGAGATAAAAGTGGCGTCAGGCTTGAAACCCAATGCTTCCTGAACATAATGTATAGCTGCTATGCCATAGGGAGTGTTCACCTTGCAAAGTTCTGCTCCGCTGTCGTTCATCCCCACAAAAAAACAGTGTTCTCTTGCCCGTTCCAATATTTCTTTTTTGCCTGTTTCTTCTATCAATGAATCCATTTTTATCCTCCTACACTCAAGCTGACCATTGGTTTTGCCAGTTCCTGGCTGATTATTTCCGTTCTGTAAATTATATTTATTCGCTCCAGAGCAGAATCCATAATCATTTTTATCAATTCAACATAGTTTACCCCTGCCTGCTCTGAAAGAATGGGCAGGTCTGAGACCAAGGGCCTTAAACCCGCCAGGGGATTCACCTCAATAAAATTGGGAATTCCATTTTCATCACAACGTAAATCAACTCTGCCTCCATCCCTGCACCCCAGCCCATTCCAGGATAATAAAGCTGTTGCCATTGCCATTTCAGCCACGAGGTCAGTAGCAAGTTGATAATTAACCATTTCCTGGAAATTAGCCTTGCTGTCAAAAGAATAAGAATTAAATCCGGTTTCTATGGCGCCGGTAAGAAAAATTTCCGCAGCTCCTATTACCCTGGCTTTCGACCCGGTTCCCACTATTCCCACAGTAAACTCCCGGCCAGGTAAGAATTCCTCCACCAACACCGGCTGCCCAAAACGAAAGAGGAGTTCCAGGCATGTTTTCTGAAGCTGGCCGCTGTCCTGAACCAGGGAAGAATCAGTAACCCCTTTGCTGGTCCCCTCAGCCACAGGTTTTGCAAACAATGGATATTGTAAATTAATTTCACGAATATCTTCAGGATGTTCCACCACAAAAAAGTCAGGAGTGGGAATTTTCAAATCCCTTATTACCCGTTTTGTCATTCCCTTATTCAAGGTAAGGGCAAGAACCAGGGGCTCGGAAAAGGTATAGGGTATCTTGTAAGCATCCAACAGCGCCGGCACCAGAGCTTCCCTTCCCATACCCGAAAAACCCTCAGCTATATTGAAAACCATATCCCATGTCTTCCCCATTGAAAGTGCTTTCACTAATTGCATTGCATTGCCGATTCTTTCAGTTTCATACCCCAGGGTTCCAAGAGCACGATCAATAGCTTCAATAGTTTCAATACTATCAAACTCAGCAGTTTCTTCAGGGCTGAACCCCATATCCAGGTAATCTGTCCTCAGGTCGTAAGTAATGCCAATTTTCATTTTCATTTCTCCTTTACATACTGACAATTGCTTGTGTCTTAAATTGTTTATTTTGCAAGGTAATTGTTAATGAGGATCATAATACCTGAATATTCGTTTTTCGTAGTTTTTCAAAATCAGAAAATCCCCATCTCTGCCCATAATATAATCTGGGTTGACAGGAATCTTGCCGCCCCCGCCAGGAGCGTCAATTACAAACTGGGGTACTGCATAACCCGATGTATGCCCCCGTAAACCCTGAATTATTTCTATACCCCTGGAAACAGGAGTTCGAAAATGAGAACTGCCGGGGATAAGATCGCATTGATATAGATAATAAGGTTTGACCCGGGATTTTATAAGCCCGTGAAAAAGGCTTCTCAAGGTTTCCAGGTTGTCATTGATTCCCGCCAGCAGCACGGTCTGGCTGCCCAGGGGGACACCTGCATCGGCTAGCCTGTTACAGGCTTTAATGGTTTCAGGGGTCAATTCGTCAGGATGAGTAAAATGAAGGCTCATCCACACTGGATGATATTTTCTTAACATCCTTGCCAATCTGGCGGTAATTCTCTGGGGCAACACAGCGGGAACCTTGGTGCCTATTCTCACATAATCCACGTGTGGTATCGCCTGCAGCCTGGAAAGTATCCATTCTATCATGTCATCGGGCAAAGTAAGAGGATCTCCGCCGGATACAAGCACATCCCTTATCTGCCTGTTCTGAGCAATATAGTCAATGGCTTCTCCCCATCTTTCATAACTTATGTTTCCCTGCCTTCCCTTGCATACAACCCGTGAACGGGTGCAATAACGGCAGTTTGTAGAGCAGAAATCGGTAACAAGAAAAAGAACTCTGTCGGGATATCTGTGAACAACACCCGGGACCGGGCTTTGATTATCTTCATTCAAGGAGTCAATCATTTCTTCAATCTTGATGGAAAGTTCATTAACAACAGGAATAACGCTGCGGCGCAAGGGCTGGGTGGAGTCGGAGGAACTGAGCAGGCTGGCATAATAAGGAGTGACATTAACAGGAAGGTTACAGGAATCCAGAGCCCGGATTTCACCTTCCGATAATTCCAGGATTTTTTCCAACCCCCTGATGGAAGTAAATCGGTTTTTCAACTGCCACTGCCAGTCATTCCATTCCTTATCGGTAATGCTATCAAAATGTTTTTTCCTGAATTGACGTGTGTTAAAACTATTATGCTTTTTTCTGGAGGAGGTGTTTCTGGAGGGAATAAAGAGATTATCAAAATTAATCTCGGAGGGATTTTCTTCTTTACTGACGACTTTTAACAGACACGAGCCCGCCGCCGGAGGCTCGGTTCGTTCAGGCAAAATTATTTCAGTTTTCATTTTTTTTACGCTCCTGTCAGACTAACTATAAAATATAAGGATCGGTATTGCGATATAAGTTTAACCCGGTTTTCATCATTAATGTTCCATTAAAATAAATCGGTGTAATCACGGTGAAAACCATCTTGTGTTTTCCAATTGTATTCATAAAGGCACATCCTATCGTGAATAATTTTTTTCAATTTGCCCACCCTTAAAATTTGCTCGATGAAACGGGAATTATTTTTTTTATTCTAATAAACCACATCTTTTCCGTACCGATATCTCCCTTCGTTGCCAGCCTAAACCATGGGCGTTTATTTGTTTTCAGAAAACTATACATTTAACATCATTTTCATATTTCCTCCAAAAAAACTTCTCATTCGAAATTTTATTTATCTAAATATTTTCTTTAAAAATTCGAATAATTTTAGAAAAAATAATTGAAAATCTTTATATTTTAATATTTTGATTAAATAAATTTTTCGGTGATTCTCAGTAATTCCCCAAGATAATGCTTAACTTTGTATAATCGCAATTTCAGTCGCAAAGCTTTACCAAAACATCCATATCTTACAATAAACTTTATTTGTACCTGAAAATTAATTCAGATACTTTATAAACAAAAAAACTCCCGGAGGAGCTTCTTTATAGAGTAAATATTTTTATGCAAATCAATGATAACGCACAATACTGATGAGAACTTTCTGTATAACAACATTGCAGATGTCAGAAACCTTCTTTGGTAATAGACGCAGAACTTCAGCAAATTTCAGTCTTTCTGCAATAATTCTTCCCGCTCTCTGTCTATGTAAACGGCAGGGTCTTTCATACCCGCTTCCTCGAAACCTTCAAGCCTTAATTTACACGCATCGCAGGTTCGACATGCTCTTCCGCTGCCATCGGGGTCATAACAGGAGAATGTCCTGGCGAAATCCACGCTTAATTCTTTTCCTCTTGTTATAATCTCTTCCTTGGACATTTTTATAAGGGGAGTTATTATGGAAAAACGGAGTTCCCCCTCCACAGCTTTTGCCGTGGAAAGATTGGCCATCCGCTCAAAGGCCCGGAAATATTCAGGGCGGCAATCAGGATAGCCTGCAAAATCGAGTTGGTTTGCGCCGATATAAATATCCTGGGCATTGATTGTTTCGGCATAACCCAGGGCAAAAGCCAGGAAAATTGTATTGCGGGCTGGAACATAAGTTGAAGGAATAGTCCAGTCAAATCCCTTTTCATGACGATCCTTGGGAACTTCCATACTTTTATCGGTCAGGGAAGAACCTCCGATTTTTGTCATGTCAATATTTACGACCTGATGTTCCCACACACTGTAATGAATAGCCTGCTGAATTGCGCAATTCAATTCATTCTTATGGCGTTGCCCGTAGTCAAAACTCAGCGCATATATTTTATTGTACACATTTCTTGCTTTTATCATTGCCAGCATCACTGTGGAATCGAGGCCACCTGAAAGAAGTACCAGCGCTTTAGTCATTCTTCTTTTCCTCCTTTTCTACCCCCAGAAGGCCACCAATTAATGAGTTAAGAACTCCAAAAATAACGCCTCCCAGAATGGCAGAACCAAAACCGTGCACCGTAAAACCCGGAGTAACCAGGGATGCAAGCCAGAACACAAAACCAGTAACCACAAAGGTAAATAACCCCAGGGTAAGGCAGGTAAGAGGCAATGAGAAGAAATTCAGAACAGGTTTCAGAAGGGCATTGAAAATGCCGATTATTGCGGCTCCAATAAGACAAATTGTAGCTCCCTGGGTGGTTATAAAACCGTCATGGGGTACCAGGTTTTCAATTTCTATTCCCGGAATCAGCCGGGCCACAATATACAAAGTTATAAAATTAACTACCCATGCAGATAACAATACTTTCATAAGACACCTCTATTTCAAAAATTCCAGGGCAATTTTCACGAAGGAAGCTGCCCCGTTAATGAAGGCTTTTTCGTCAATATCGAATTCAGGATGATGATGCGGGGCATTGAATTCTTCGCCGGTAGGGCCGCCTGCGCCCAGCCGCATAAATACGGTGGGTTTTTCCTGGGCAAAATAGGCGAAATCTTCAGCGCCCATGGTGGGGGCTTCTATATCATAAACAATATCTTCACCCAGTAAATCCACCAGGTATTTCTTTACTTTGCCGGTCAATTCCGGATCGTTGCTGTTGGGAGGATATCCATCATTATATTTTATTTCAAAATCTCCGCCAGCTTCTTTGGTTATGCCCCGCAGAATTTCCCCGGTCCATTCCCTCAGTTTCATTCCGGTATTCTTATCAAGAAAACGATAAGTGCCTACCAATTCCACTTCATCAGCAATAATATTTACACGATAACCGCCTTTTATAATTCCTATAGTTAAAACCGCGGGAACCAAAGGGTCAATTTTTCTTGAAACAATGGTCTGAAGAGCCAGAACCGCTCTGGCAGCAAGCACAATAGCATCCACGCTTTTATGGGGAGAAGCTGCATGCCCTCCCACCCCTTTAATTTTAATGTGAAATTCATTCTGGGCGGCGTGAACCGGGCCGGGCCTGAGCCCTACATTGCCGGTGATTTTACCAGAGCCTACATGAAAAGCTACTATGGCATCAACATCGGGGTCATTCAATACTCCATCCTTAATCATTGGCTTTGCTCCACCGGGGCCTTCCTCGGCAGGTTGAAAAATCAACTTGACCGAGCCTGAAAATTCGTCTTTCATCTGGCTTAAAATCTTAGCTGCGCCCAGTAAAGTTGCCACGTGTCCGTCATGTCCGCAGGCGTGCATAATACAGGGAATCTGGGAGGCATATTCAACTTCTTTTCTTTCCTCCACACTCAGGGCATCCATATCCGCCCGCATCCCCAGGCATCTGCCTGAGCCTGTGGCGTTGCCCTTTATAAGGCCCACCACTCCGGTGCCCCCCACCTTTTCTTTATAGGGAATCCCCATTTTTTTGAGTTCACTGCAAATAAGTTTTGCTGTTTCAAATTCTTTCATTCCCACTTCAGGCTTCTTGTGAATGGTTCTTCGAATATCCCGCATATATTCAAAAATATCCCGGGCTTTCTTCTTAATTTCTTCGTTTATTACTGGCATATCAAACCTCCTGTATTTATAACCCTGGCAAAATATTTAAATAATTTTCGCATATTATTATCTGTTCTATAAAGTTTTTCAGGGTGAAACTGAACTCCCAGTACAAAATTTTTCAATGAGGGCATCTCTACAATTTCCACAACACCGTCGGGAGCCCTGCCGGTTACTCTCATAGAACCGGCAATTTTTTTCAGTCCCTGGTGGTGAGTGCTGTTTACTTCAACGACAGTTCTGCCAAATATGGCATGAGCCAGGGAGCCCTTTTCAATTAAAACCTTGTGGGATTTGAGCCAACGGGCCATCCCATAATCTTTCTGCTGATGCCGCTTCTCTGAGCCTTCCGGTGAGAATTCTCCATCCAGATCCTGGTAAAGGTCCCCTCCCAGCGACCAGTTCATAACCTGTAACCCCCGGCAAATTCCAAGAACCGGTTTTTTCCATTCCAGCGCAAGATGAAACAGGTTTTTTTCCATAATATCCCGCCTGATATCAACCCCGCCCACCCTGGGATGAACCGGTGATGAAGTATATAAATGGGAAGCTATATCACCGCCCCCGCATAAAACCAGGCCTGATGATTTCTTCAGCATTGTTATTTTTCGCCGCTCGATAATACCGGGAGGCATAAGTTTGCCTTCAAACCCCAGGTCCTCAATAACCCGCTTGTAAATTAAATAGGAATCGATATCCTTTTCGCTTCCGCAAGTGATAATAATATTTTTCATTCTTTATCTTCTTGAAAAGTTAAGTTTTTATTTAGCGGGTAAGAGATTTCAATAAATCGTGCCGGGTTACAATACCCACAATTTTGTTATTATCAACTACAGGCACCCCATTAATATCTTTTTCAGTCATCAACTCCGCCACCTCGCTGATATCGGTATCGGGGGCCACAGAGTGGACTTCGGTGGTCATAATTTCTCCGGCAGTAACTGCAGACATTTTCTTCAGCTCTTTTTTCATTTCAAACGGGTTTTCCAGGTATATGATACCCCCCAACAGCTCAATATGAGGAGGGATATGAGGGCGGGATACCCGGTAAATCAAATCCTCCTCGCTTACAATGCCGATTATTTTTCCGCCATCTTCCACCACGGGCAAGGCGCTCAGTTCATTATCATAAAGATACTGGGCTACCTCCTTGACAGTCATGTCGGGGGTTACTGTTAAAACCTCTGTTTCCATTACGTCTTTAGCTTTCATATTTCCTCACTTAATTTATCTAATATAGGTTATTCGATCTTCATTCTCGCCACAACGAATTTTTTCCATGGCAAAGGGAATAAAATCAATAAGCTCAGTGGGCAACAAACCTTCGCCCACCCACTGCTCAGCTGCCATATCGCCGGTAATTCCGTGAATATAACTTCCCCCCCAGGCTGCGGCGAAAGGTTCAACTCCTCTGGCAAGCAGGCTTCCTGTAATTCCGCTCAGGACATCGCCGGTTCCCATTACTGACAGAACCGGGTTGCCGGAGATGTCAATCCTGGTATTTCCTCCAGGCTCGCCGATTAGAGTTGTAGCGCCTTTTAACAATACGGTACAATTATATTTTCTTACCAGCTGGTTTAAAGTATTCAGAGGATCATTTATAATTTTCTGCACATCCACATTCAACAACCGGGCTGCCTCACCGGGGTGAGGAGTTAAAACCCAGTTTCTCTGTGCATTTTCTAAGTCGAACCGGGCAAGAATATTCAAGCCGTCGGCGTCAATAATCATGGGTAAATCAATAGTTTCTATAATTTTTTTCACAAATTCCACAGTTCCGGGTTTTGTTCCTATTCCCGGCCCCAGAACCACAGCAGTTGAATCCTGTAATTGATTCCTGAACTCTTCAAAGGAATCTTTTACAAAATATCCATTTTCATCTTCCAGCCCAATGGTTACCAACTCGGGAGCCAGGGTTTTTGCAGGAATTTCCATGCTGGCAGGAATATATAACCTTACGTAACCGGCGGAAGACTTCAAACTTGATTTTCCTGCCATTACCGCAGCTCCCAGGGTATTCCTGGAACCGCCCACCACTGCAACTTTTCCCGTGGTGCCTTTATGGGAATTGGCAGGCCTGGGGGGAATCAGGCAAGCTACTGTGCTATCTTTAACCAATTCAGTTTTTATATTCTCATTTACAATTATTTCCGGCGAAAAACCGATATCCGCCACAAATAATTCACCCACGTATTGAGCGCCGGGATAGATAAAATGCCCTTTTTTGGGAAGCCCGAAAGTCACGGTGATATCGGCAGGGATAACATTACCCGATACCTTGCCGTTATTGGAATTAACCCCCGACGGAATATCCACTGCGAGGCATTTCAACCCGAAACCCGATACAAACTCCATCAGATCTGCAGCAACCCCCCTGACTTCACCGGCCAGCCCGGTGCCAAAAAGAGCATCGATAATCCAGTCCGAATTTAAAAGTTCGTTTTCAAGATTTTGAAAATCATTTGTGTCAGTGATTTTTATAATTTCAATATGGTGGTTTTCAGCCAGTTTAAAATTCAGCAAAGCATCGTCTTTAAGTTTTTCCTGGCTGCCTACAAATACAATTTTTACCGGATAACCCCAGCCCCGGAGTATTCTGGCCATACAGAAACCATCACCGCCGTTGTTACCACTGCCGCAAAGGCATAAAACCCTGGCTGTGGGGCAATTGCAATGAATATTATCAAAAACCCTGCTAGCTGCCCGCGCGGCATTTTCCATCAGGATAGAACCGGGAATTCCCACCTCTTCGATTGTTCTTTTATCAATCAGCGCCATTTCTTCGCCGGTAACAATTTTCATAGTACCCGCCGTTATTCAGTTACTCAAACTGGGCAACAGCAA
>CAZSLZ010000053.1:0-19244 GCA_964607865.1 uncultured bacterium | reverse complement strand
TACCTCCGGCAATTTTTTCTGTTTTTAACAGAAAATCTATCGCATATAGTTTCATCGGCTTTTATCTATATTTTTCTTAATTCTTTTATTTCCCCCCTTGAAAGAAAAAAAATTATCTATTATAATGGTTTTGGGCATATGCTCACTAAAAATTAAAGGAGGTTTTACAATGCCAGGATTTGATAGAACAGGCCCCATGGGCCAGGGATCCAGAACGGGGAGAGGGATGGGATATTGCCCTCCCGGCCCCATTGTAATGGAAGCGCCGGCCAGAGGCCGGGGTTTTGGCGGAGGTTTCAGAAGAGGACGCTGCCGGGGTTTTGGTTACAGAGTTAATTACCCGGTTTACGAAACTCCCCTGACTGATAGTTCCAATGAAATTTCAGCTTTGAAGAATGAAGCCAGCATGTTAAGACAACAACTGGATGCTGTAACCAACAGAATGAATGAATTAGAAGATTCTGCAGAATAACCGGAAAATGATTGAATGCAAGGTTTTTGTAGCATACAGAAATTACGAAAATTTCTGTACGAATCGATGTGACATGTCCAGGCTGTCAGCAGAAGTAATCTTTGAAAGGTTTTACAAAAAGAAACAAGGTAAACATTTAAATGTTTACCTTGTTTCATTTCTTTAAATTTAAAAATGCATGAAATTCTGTTTACATTATGTGGCCAGAATAAATGGGTTCAAACCGGGGGGTTTTTCGTTTCAATACCCGGCTGGCTTTTTCAAGTATTCCCTGCTTGGACATTCCATATTTGTCCATCAGCTCTCTGGGTTTTCCAGATTCACCGTAACTGTCGGGCATACCCACAAACTCCTGGGGTACAGGATGGCTTCGCGTCTTAGATTCAGCTACAGCAGAACCCAAACCAACGGTAATCTGGTGTTCTTCGGCTGTTACTATGGCGCCACATTTTTTCGCTGCATAAAAAACCAGTTCATCATAAAGTGGTTTTATTGTATGCATATCAATAACCATGGCAGAAACACTGTGGTTTTCCAATTCCCTTGCAGCCATCAAGGCTTCATAAACCAGTGGGCCACAGGCGATAATTGCCACATCGCTGCCGTCCCTCAATAAATTGCCTTTTCCAACTTCAAAGGGGGTACTGGCAGTGGTTATCATAGGAACATTTTCTCTGCCGAATCTAAGATAAACCGGGCCCTTTGTTTCTCCGGCGGCAATTGTGGCTTTTCTGGCCTGCTCATGATCACATGGGGCAATCACTGTCATATTGGGAAGGGTTCTCATCATGGAAAGGTCTTCCATCATCTGATGGGTTGCGCCGTCGGGGCCGACAGAAATTCCAGAATGGGCTCCCGACAATTTTACATTGGCATGATTGTAGCCTGCGGAAATTCGAATCTGATCGAAAGAACGGCCAGGAACGAAAGCTGCGTAGGTGGCAACATAGGGAATTTTACCCACCAGGGAAAGGCCGCAGGCAGCAGCTACCATATTCTGTTCCGATACTCCCATTTCATAGAATCTTTCTGGAAATTCCTGCTGGAACATCCTGGTTTTGGTGGAATCGGTAAGATCACCGCAGAGTACCACGATATTGGGGTTTTTCTTTCCCATCTCCACAAGGCCTTCGCCATAACCAACCCGGGTGGGAGATTCTTTTATACCGTCGCTATATAAATCTTTTACAAGGTGCATATTTTTATTTAACATCTTACTTGCCTCCCAGTTCTGCCAGAGCTTTTTCTGCTTCTTCGGGTTTCGGTGGTTTCCCGTGCCAGCTATGATCGTCTTCCATAAAGGAAACCCCTTTGCCCATAACCGTGCGGGCAATGATTACCTTAGGCTTGCCTTTTGATTTCTCAGCTTCCCTGAAAGTTTCAGTAAAATCTTCAATATCATTGCCATCACATTTAAAAACCTCGAAATTAAAAGAGCGGAATTTTTCATCCAGGGGATCCAGGCTTGAAACATAAAGATCAGTATGCCCGTCTATTTGCAGGTAATTCCTGTCAATAATTACATATAAGTTATCTAATTTATACCGGGCAGCCGCCATAAAAGCTTCCCAGCAGGAGCCTTCCTCCAGTTCGCCGTCGCCCATCATACAGACCACCTTGTTAGGTTTATTATCTGATTTCAACCCCAAAGCCATGCCCATGGCAGCTCCGATTCCCTGTCCCAGGGAGCCGGCGGAGAGTTCCACCCCTGGTGTATCCAACCGGTGGGGGTGCCCCTGAAGCCTGGTATTCAGTTGCCGCAGGGTTTTCAATTCTTCAATGGGAAAGAACCCGGCATGAGCCAGTGCAACATACAAAATTGGGCAAATATGGCCGTTGGAAAGGACGAAAAAATCTCTCTGGGGCCAATGAGGATTCTGGGGATCGAATTTCAGCAATTTACCGGAATAAAGTGCCGCAAACATGTCGGCTGTCCCCATTGGGCCACCGGTATGGCCGGTTCCTACATGAGCCAGCATTTTAATCAAATCAATTCTGAGTTCATTAGCCTTCTGTTTTAAGTGATTCACATCCATAATTTTCCTCTTTTCATTATTGCTTTATATATATTATTTAACAATACTGAAAAGAGTTCCTTTGAAAAATACGAGTCGGTAATATCAGTTTATATGAATTAATATAATTTTACTTGAATAAACTTTTTATTGCCAAAAGGTGTTATTCTGGGTGATATATTTAAAATTAATCAACAGAAAAAGGTTACTTTCCTGGTTGAATCGAATTAATTCAAAAAAGGCAGGAGTGAAGAATGATGAAAAATATAAGATTAGATTATACGAATATTACCAGTTTAATTACCGAGGCGGACATAAAGAAACAGGCCAGGCTGTATGACGAAGCCCGTAAAACTCTGGCTGATAGATCCGGCCCGGGTAGTGATTACCTGGGATGGATTGATCTTCCCAATACCCTGGACTCATCAATTATAAATGATATTAAAGAAACTGCCGGCCAGGTGAGAGAGGACTCTGATATTTTCCTGTGTGTGGGAATCGGCGGTTCTTATCTGGGAGCAAGAGCTACAATAGAAGCATTGTTGCCCAATTTTTACAACGATCTGCAAAAACCGAAAACCTATTTTGCCGGCAATTCAATTTCACCCCGTTATCTTAAAGACCTTTTCAGGGTTATGGAGGGCAAAAAGGTATCTATCAATGTTATTTCCAAGTCGGGTACCACCACCGAAACCGCCCTTGCTTTCCGTGAGATTCGTGAATGGATGATCAGGCAATACGGTCAAACAGAAGCATATCAGCGAATCATCGCCACCACCGATAAGTCCAGGGGAGCTCTGCGGACCCTTGCCGACGAGGTGGGTTTAAAATCGTATGTAATACCCGACGACGTGGGGGGAAGATTTTCGGTTTTAACCCCGGTGGGACTTTTACCTATTGCGGTGGCGGGTATAGATATAGTGGAATTGATTGAAGGCGCAAAGGATGGGTTGCTGGAGTATAAGGATGAAGCCAGCCTTTTCAATAATCCTTCCGCCATGTATGCGCTGATAAGGAATCTGCTTTATCAGCAAGGTAAAACCACAGAAATTCTGGCTGATTTCGAACCCCAACTTCATTATATTTCTGAATGGTGGAAACAGTTATTCGGAGAGTCAGAAGGAAAGGAAAACAGGGGGATTTTTCCTGCGTCATGTAATTTTACCACAGACCTTCATTCCATGGGCCAATGGATTCAACAGGGAAGAAGGGATATTTTTGAAACTTTTCTGGAAATTGACGACCCGGAAGCTGAGATTTTAGTTAAAAAAGATGGCAGAAACCTGGATAACCTTGATTATCTGGCGGGAAAGACCTATGGATATGTAAACCACCAGGCGTTGCTGGGAACCAGGGAAGCCCACAGAACCGGCGGAGTGCCCAATATGACCCTTCATATCCCCAGGCTTTCACCTTATTTCATTGGCAAACTCTTCTATTTCTTCGAATGGGCAGTCGGGCTGAGCGGTTATATGCTTGGTGTGAATCCTTTTAACCAGCCCGGAGTTGAAGATTACAAGAAAAATATGTTTGCCCTGTTGGAAAAACCGGGCTATGCGAAAACGGGAGAAAAAATTAAAAATGAACTGGCTTCCAGAGAAATCAGAATGGTGAGCAACAGGGAGTTGAAACCTACGGCGAAATAAAACAAATATAAAGACCACTTAAAACACAAATGCAGAATTTCAACTTGCAATAACTTAATAGCTGGTTTTTTAAACAGGATGAATTTATGAAAAGACAAATTTTGATAATCTTGATAATTACTTTTATATTTAGCATCGGGTTGGCCGGAGCTGATGAAATTTTCAATAATTACAGTTTTGCAATAAACGGCAATATAATAAAAGCTGTGGTCATTGAAAAGGATGATATCAACTGGGTGGACGCCGGCCGCATAGGAGATCTCCTGAAACCTGTGTCCGGCAGTGTGGATTATGACTCCGGCGCCAGGCTTATGGCAGTCAATTTTGAGCAATCACCGGCTGAAATGGTTTTTCCATCTCCCATAAACCCCGGCCATGCCTTTACACTGGTGGTAAACGGAAAAATCTACAAGACCGGTTTTCTGGAAAGGTCCGATAAACCTTATATTCCCCTGGAAGTTCTGCGACAGTTGTTTAAAGCCCTGGGAAGCAGAATTGATGAGGACAGGGTAACCAGGGTTATGGCGGTGGATTTTTCCAGGGATAACGGGGATGACACTGAAGCCGGCGGTTCATCTATAACCACTCCTGTTCTTTCAGGCAACGGCGAGGAGATCGGGCCGGAAAAAGTAAGAGAAATCGGGGCATTTATGGATTCTCTTAAAAAGATTTTCAAGAACAATAAGCCGGGAAACTCGGAAATATCCCGGTTAATCCTTGCCATTGTTTCTCCTGAAGAAACAAAAATTGACTACAGGGAAATTCAGAATTTGCAGAACAGTTACGATAATATAATTGCCAGAATCGAAAAGCTGACAGCGCCCGATGACGAAACCCATGCCATAAAAAATATGGCAATAAATGTTTTTGTAAAGATGAAGCGGGTATCGGAACTGGCTTACGATCTTGCCAGCACAGAAAAAGATATGATAAACAAAAATGCTATGGATGAGATTATTGTCCTGCTCAGGTCAATGCAGTCGGAGGCGGTTCAGTTTGACAACTGTGTGAGGTCTGTTCGCAGGAGGTATAAACTGGGTGAGCCTTAAATGACAAATTCTCATTTTGCTTCTCTGAAGACAAAATTAGATGAGATCAGCCACCATCTTGATTTTGAAGACCGGATACAGAATGACCCGGTTCAATTTCCCCGGCGTTTTGTGGACAGGAAAGACATTGAAACAGCAGGGCTGGTTGCCGCGGTTTTTGCATATGGAAATGTGAAAGCTATAATCGGAAACCTGGAAAATATTTTTTTGGCTGTGAAGAAAAGGCCGGCAGATTTTATCAAAGAAGCTTGCATTGATAAATACCAGGTTTTTGATGGATTATACTATCGTTTCAATAACGATTCCGATATGAGAACTCTTTTCTGGGCTATAGGCAGGGTATTTGAAAAATGGGGAAGTCTGGAGAACCTGTTTCTGGAAGTTTACAAAAATGAGGGTTTCAAACAGGGGCTTTCTAATTTTTCCAATGTATTCAGGCAGTTGGGGGGAATTTCTCCTTTTGAAAACCAGAAGAATTATAATTATCTGTTTCCCTCTCCGGAAAATAACAGCCCCTGCAAGCGTTTATGCCTTTATTTAAGGTGGATGGCAAGGAAGGATGAAGTGGACCCCGGCCCCTGGCAGGGCGTGGATACCAGAGATCTTGTAATTCCCCTGGATGCCCACATAACCCGTCTTGGAAGATTGCTGGGGCTGACCCGGCGAAAAAACCCATCCTGGATGATGGCCCGGGAAATAACCGATTCCCTGAAAAGGCTTTCTTCTGATGATCCCCTCAAATATGATTTTCCTCTCTGTCATCTGGGAATATCAAAAAAATGCGAGGAAAAATTTGTAGAAGAGAAATGCTCAGGATGTTCCTTGGCGGAAGCCTGCCTGGCAGTCTCAAATTGATCCTCCATCAGTTATTAATAAATTTCTTCAAGAAGATTATGCTGATTCCTGAATGAAAAGGAGAGCGGTTTTTAGTAACAATTTGATGTGAACAATAAAATGAAAAAGTGATGATTTGAAAAGATAAATGGATATGGAACCAACCCGATCTAAATTGAGATTGCCACGGTTTCTCCGAAACCTCGCAATGACAGGGCTGATTTTATCTGTGGCTCCATTTCATGGCTCTCAATAACCAGCTTTCCGTCTGTGAGCAGATGAAACCCGGTTGAAGAAAAAACTTTGCTGTTAACAGCCTGTTCCCCGGGTCCAAACCACCCTGGCAATGACAAATTTTGAATTCTTTCATAACAATTAAAAAGAGCCATCCTTTTGGACAGCTGCTTTTTATGTTGTAATATAAAAACCTGATGATATTTTCTGATGCCGGTTTGTATATGTTGTGGAAACCAAGCTGACCCAAATTGACCATCAATTGTTAAATTAGATTCCACTTCAATATTGCATTCAAGTAAATGACTTATGGTAACTCAGTCTTATTGAAATGTGCAGGGACTTATGTTAAAATAATATCAGACTGAAATTTTTGGAGGGGTATAAATGTATGAAATAAACGGCAATGGTTTTGTACTCAGGCAACGTGTATCGGTGGTGAAGTGCGAACCCCAGGGTATAACTCGCTGGGAGGCCCACCGGGAAGCTGTGCTTAATAATTCTCCGGCTCCCCTTACCCCGGCAGCCCGGTTTTTGCCGCCGATTTTAGCTTCTCAGCACCAGAAAAATCAATTAAACTTTTTAAATTCATCAACCCGGCCTGGGAAAGTTGAGCCGTTGAGAGATCCGGAGCTTCATTCCCAGAGGTAGATATGAAACAGATAATTACAGGCAAACATTCGATGAAAAGAATTTTATTCTTTTCGTTTTTTCTTTTTGGGCTGCTGATTGCTTCCGTATTTGGTTACAGCACAGCCAGGGAAAAATCAGATATTATAAAAACAGAATATTTCAGTGATAATACTATTTTCCATATGAACCAGGACAGCGTTAAAATAAGGTGTTCTTTTAACAATATAAATATTTTTACCTCTGCCCATTATGGTACCTGCTTTCTCACCGGTACTGCAGATGTAGGAGATATATTTGATACCAGGAAGCGGGAAAATATGCTTGCTCTTGAAAAATATGCCAGAGAAAATTTTTTGATTTTGAATCTCTCCGATGAAAACTATTACAGCCGATTTTCATCAGCAGCGCTTTCATTTCTAAGGGAATTTGGTTATGATGCGATATTGTATCATCCCGACGAGTTCCATCCGGTTTTTACACAGACTGACGATACCTGGATGTTTATACGGGAGGAACCCATGAAAAAAGGCAATCAGAATCACTATTTTTCTTCCAGGGTTAAAAACCGGCGTCTGGCTGTCAGGGGAGGTCTGGAAATGGAGCCTCTCAACAAAAACGAATATCACTCATATTATATCCCTGTTTTTGGTACTCGTTATGAAAATTATTATGTAACCAGGCAAGCGCCGGCAGAAAATTTCCAAAACCCCGGGTTACTTAACCCATATCAATGGGAACCTCCCAACAAAAATATTATTAGAAAAAGAAAAGAATGGGGTTTGATTGATTCTCCCCTTTCCAATAAAACCGGGTTAAAAGTTGGAGCCTGGTTTCCCGAGAAAGAAGCCAGTTTGCAATTGAACATGGGGTTTTATTTTTCCGGAGAGGAAAAGAAATATACCTGGAGTGATGCCGGAATTTATCTGATACCTCTGGAGCCCGGTTTCTGGGAATAACCTATTCCCCGGCAACAGGCAGACTTATTGTATATGTAGCCCCTCGGCCTTTTTCACTATGAACTGTTATTTCACCGTTATTCTCTTTGATAATGCCATATGTAACCGCCAGGTCCATTCCAATGATTTTTTCCTTCTGGTTGGCTTGAAAGAAAGGTGAAAATATTTTCTCCAGGTTTTCTTCGCTGATTTCCCCACCACTATCGGTAATAGAAATCTCAAGAATGTTATCAAAAACCTGAGTGGCAATTTTCAGGTTTCCCCCATCGGGCATGGCCCTGCGACAGTTCATTAAAATAGCCATTACTGCCTGTTCCAGATCAACAACACTCATTTTAACATTGGCTGAACCATCATCACAGAAATGTTTCTCGATGTTTATTGATGTTTCATCAGCCCTTGGCTGGAAAAATGCCAGAACATCATTTATAGCTTCATGTACATTAATCACTCTTACTTTCCGTTTTTCGGTACCGCAGAATTTTGCCAGTTTGCTTACCACATTTTTTATTCGATAAGCGCTGGCGCGGACTTCTTCCAGATCATCCCTGATAGGAGATTGAGGTTCCAGCCTGTTAAGAAGCAACTCGGAAAAACCTACCAGGCCTGCCAGGGGATTGTTCAGTTCATGAGATATTTCCCGGACAAAAAATAACAAATTAGCAGTACGTTTGGCTTTAATTAACTCCTTGCTTGAAGACATGAGGTTCTGGTTGGCCTCCGCCAAAATCCTGTTTTGCTGGACAATCCGTTTTTGCAATTCCATATTATAATTTTCCAGTTGTTTCTGCTTATAAACTCTTTCCAGAATTGTGGGCAATATCTTAAAACCGGCAGAATCTTTAACTACATAATCTGAAGCTCCCCGTTTCAAGGCTTCCACAGCTATGGTTTCAGATCCCTTGCCGGTAAAGAAAACCGAAGCTATATTGAAAGAACCTTTTTTCAGCCTGTCCAGAAATTCCAACCCGTTCATTCCGGGCAGAATATAATCCACTACAATTATATCGTAACTGCTTTCATCTTTCTTCAGAATCTCCAGCGCTTTTTCCCCGGATGTTATTACTTCCACCTTGTAATTCAAATTCATACTCTCCAGGGTAACCTGCAGTAATTCAGACATATGCTGGTTGTCTTCGATAAACATTACATTCAATTGCAGCCGGTTTTCAAAATCCAAATTGAACTCCTTATTATGGGTATTTGCGGGTCATGGTGCGTGGGAAGGGTATAGTTTCCCTCACGTGATGCAAACCGCAAATCCAGGAAACTGTTCTTTCAATGCCCAGGCCGAAGCCTCCGTGAGGTACCGAACCATATTTCCTCAAATCCAGATACCATTTATATCCTTCCAGAGGCAAACCGTGTTTTTCAATTTCCTTGACCAGTTCATCATAGTCGTCTTCTCTCTGCCCGCCTCCGACTATTTCACCGTAACCTTCCGGGGCAAGCATATCTGAACATAAAGCCAGTTCAGGCCGGCCCGGATCTTTTTTCATATAAAAAGCCTTGGCTTTATGAGGGTAATGGTGGACGAAGAAAGGCTTGTCAAATTCTTCGGTGAGGAGGGTTTCATCTTCAGCTCCAAAATCTTCACCCCATTGAAAATCTCTGCCTTTTTTGTTCAAAATCTTTACCGCATCGTCGTAATGAAGCCTGGGCAGTGGCTTTCTAACATTTTCCAGGAAAGAAAGATCCCGCTCCAGGGTTTTTAATTCCATGGATCTTTGTTCTAATACGGTTTGAACCAAATACTCCATAAAATCTTCCTGAACCTTCATATTCTCTTCCAGGTCAATGTAAGCCATCTCCGGTTCGATCATCCAGAACTCGGAAAGATGCCGTCGGGTACGGGATTTTTCTGCCCGGAAAGTGGGGCCGAAACAGTAAACTTTACCAAAGGCCATGGCCGCAGCTTCATTATAAAGCTGGCCACTCTGGGAAAGGTATGCTTTTTCTCCGAAGTAGTCGGTTTCAAAAAGTGTTGTGGTTCCTTCACAGGCTGAAGGGGTGAGGATAGGCGAATCAATCAGTACGAACCCGTGATTGTCGAAATAATCCCGACAGGCCTTAATAATTGTGGCCCTTACCAGCATGGTGGCGTGTTGAAGTTTGGAGCGGAGCCAGAGATGCCGGTGATCCATCAGGAATTCCACCCCGTGTTCCTTTGGTGTAATGGGGTAATCCAAGGAATCGCTGATCATTGTTACTTCATGAACAGAGAGTTCAAACCCGGAAGGAGCCCGCTCATCGGCGCGGACAGTGCCGATTACCTCAATGGCAGCTTCCTGGTTCAGTTTTTTTGTCAGGTTAAAGTTTTCCCGGTCGACTTCTTTTTTGAACATTACTCCCTGTATAATACCTGAACCATCGCGGATTTGCAGAAATAAAAGTTTTCCGCTGGATCTCAGGTTGTATAACCAACCCCTTATTTTGACCTTTTTTTCTTCAAATTGAGAAATGTTTGCTATGGTTGCATTGAATACTTGTTCATGGGTTGCCGATTCCACCTGATTGACCTCCTGTGATTATCATATTTTGGTTGAATTTTCAATATTTTCTGTTCTATTTCCTCTTATTAAAATGCAAAATCGTCAATGTGATATACCATATCGGTTTTTTCCCTGGTAGAATAGTCTTCTCTGACCTGAGATGGTAAGGCGTCAATCTGTCCCTTGAATTTGGGGCTCTTTATCCGGGCAGCTTCCCCTTTTACACCGTCTCCATTAATCAGGCGAAACAGTACCAGGTTTCTTTCCTTCCATTTAACCTCAATATTGGCCTTGTAATCTTCGCCTTCCTGTTTTTCAACCCAGAACCAGATATGATCAGGCTGGAATACAATGTCGGCAACCAGAGTCATGAAGCCTGAAGCTGTTAAATCCCGTCGAGGGCAATGATCTCCCTGGAGCCCCAATACTGTTGTTCCGCTGAAATTTTGAATAGTAACTTGTAATGCAGGCATTATAATTCCCCCTTTTTTATGATAAAACAGAATTCTTTTAAAAAGGAGTTTTCCCTTTGGCTGAGTTATAATACAAGGTAATAAAAATTTCTTGAAACAGGGTGTATTTGATATGTTCAGGCTTGGAATAAAAAGTCATTTTGATTCAGCTCACCGCCTGGAAGGCTATAGGGGAGAATGCTCTAAACTTCATGGCCATCGGTGGGAGATAGAGGCAATTATAAAAGGTGAAGAACTGGATGACCTTGGAATGCTGGCTGACTTTAAAGAGATAAAAAAAATAATGTCGGGGTTAATAAGGAAACTTGACCATGAACTTTTAAACCAGGTAGATATTTTATCTGGCATTAATCCGACTGCTGAAAATTTAGCTTATAAAATATTTCTAAATCTGGAGGCTTCAATTCCTCACAAAATAACCCTTGAAGAGGTAAGGGTGTGGGAATCCCCGGATTGCTGGGCTTCTTATAGAAAATAATTAAACGGGCTTTTCCTCTTTTGTAAAATTGTTACATAGTTTTTCAAGAATGGAGTCTAATTCTTTAAATTCAGAAATCTCAAGAGTACACAAGTTGCTTTTTAAACTTTCTGTGAAATTGTGAATTGTGTTCTCAAAAATTTCTTCACCTTTTCTGGTGATTTTTGCAAGAATAATTCTTCGATCTTTTTCACTGCGAATCCGAACAACAAAGCCCTTGTTTTCCAGACGATCAATTAAACCGGTAACATTACCACCAGTTACAGCTAACAGATCACTTATTTTCCACATGGGCAGTTGTTTGTGCTTGCTGAGTTCAATAAGCACTTCGAATTGAGAAGCGGTTATACCTTTGTCCTGAAAATTCTTCTGAATGTCTCTGTAAATTTCCTGATGAACCTTCTGTAATTTATTCCAGAGTTCCAGAGCTTTGCCGTCGGTTCCAAAGTCCTGTTTCAAGTTAAATCTCTCCTTATATTTGGTTTCATATATAAATTATACTTATTGCTATTACTTAATTAAATAGCTATTTTATTACATTATAATCATAATTTCAAGTTTAATATGTAACAAAAGTCCTAAATGGCATTCCGCAGACGGAATAATTTAGTAGTTATGAAAATATTGCCTGTATATTTACTATTTTATTATCATCCTATGCTTCAATTTTCTTCAATATTCAAAACGCATATTTAATTTTTTTTAACTTAACTAATGGTGCATTAAAATAATTTAAATTATTTATAACAAAAAGTAAATTTTTTGTTGTTGCTCAGTTTTAGTTATAAACTGTTTATATATGAAAACACCTGCATTTAAAAACAGTTTTGTTCAATTTTTTTAAATATTATTTTTGAATATTTTAGAAAAAAATCCTGCTAAATAATAGAGAAGAATTCCATTAAGAAATAAATAAAAATATTTTTTCGTAATGGTAACTATTACACGAACAGGTCTGAAAATACAAAGTTAATTTAATTTTTACAAAGGATATTATTTATAGAAGGAGAATTTCAGGTTTCGAGGTTAATTTTGTCAATTTAAATATAATCAAGAAAGGAGGCTTATAGCCTGTATGTCAAAAATGTTAGAAATTCGTTGGCACGGTAGAGGTGGACAGGGAGCAAAATCTGCGGCGTTATTGCTGGCGGAAGCTGCCATGGATGCTGGAAAATACATCCAGGGTTTCCCTGAATACGGCCCTGAACGTGCCGGTGCTCCTATAAAAGCATATACCAGAATAAGCGATGAGCAGATTGATATCCACTGCGGTGTTACCAACCCCCAGATTGTTATCGTCATAGACCCTACTTTACTGGCGTCGGTACCGGTAACCGAGGGCCTCAAATCCGATGGTATCCTGTTAGTCAACTCGGATAAGGATCCCAAGACAGTAAGAGAAATGTTGGATATGAAAGACGGAAAGGTTTATACTGTTGATGCCAATAAAATTGCCATGGACACCATTAAGAAACCCCTTCCCAACACTCCCATGATCGGAGCTTTGATTGGCGCCACTAATCTTATTGAAGAAAAAAACATGGAAAAGCAGATTCATCATAAATTCTTCAGTAAATTGGGCCAGAAAGGCGTGGACGCCAATATAGAAGCGGTTAAAAGAGCCATCAAGGAGGTGAAGGGCGAATGAGCGAAAAAAACTGGAAAGAAATTCCTCTGGGTGGTTTAATTCTGGATGCCGGTAACGCGGAAAAATACAAAACCGGAGACTGGCGATCCATGAGGCCTGTCCTGAACAAGGAAAAGTGTATCAACTGCCTTAATTGTTGGATTCTTTGCCCTGATACTGCTATCATTGTTGAAGAAGAGCAAATGAAAGGGTTCGATTATGACCACTGCAAGGGCTGTGGTATTTGCGCCAATGAATGCCCTGTAAATTGTATTGAAATGAAACCCGAAGGAGATTTCAGATAATAATCTATTAATGAAAGGAGGAATTCCTTTGGCTACAGCAACTATTAAAAAAACCAGAAGAGCTTTGACCGGTAATGAAGCCGGAGCTGAAGCCATGCGTCAGATTAACCCTGATGTGGCTGCAGTTTTCCCTATTACCCCTCAAACCGAACTTATGCACGCTTTTGCCGCATTTGTGGCCAACGGCCAGGTGGATACCGAATTAATTACCGTTGAATCGGAACATTCAGCTATGAGCGCCACAGTTGGCGCCTCGGCAGCAGGTGCCCGGTCTATGACCGCAACTTCCGCCAACGGCCTTGCCCTGATGTGGGAAATTGTATATATTGCAGCCTCTTCCAGGCTGCCCATTGTTATGCCTGTAATTAACAGAGCGCTTTCCGGCCCCATCAACATTCATTGCGACCATTCCGACATGATGGGGTGTCGCGATGCAGGCTGGATTCAGATCTATTCCGAAAATTCCCAGGAGGAATACGATAATATTATTCAGGCAATCAGAATTGCCGAAAACCATGATGTTTTACTTCCGGTGATGATTGGATCCGACGGATTTATCATCTCTCATGCTATGGAAGTTGTGGATATTTATCCCGATGATGCGGTAAAGAAATTCATCGGCGAATATCAACCCAAACATGGTTTGATAACCGACAAGGAACCCTTTACTTTCGGCCCTCTGGACCTTCAGGATTACTACATGGAACACAAGCGTCAGCAGGAAGAAGCTATGCATAATGCCAGAAAAGTAATTCTTGATGTTGGCAGGGAATTTGCCGGAATTTTTGGCACAAAAGAATATGGGTTCTTTGAAACCTACAAACTTGAAGATGCGGATTATGCAATTATTTGCGCTGGTTCCACTGCAGGAACCACAAAGGCAGTGGTCGATAAAATGAGAGAGAATGGCGAAAAAGTTGGCCTTCTGAAAATCAGAGTTTTCAGGCCTTTCCCCTTCCAGGAAATTATGGAAGCCTGCAGACACCTGAAGGGACTCACTGTTCTGGATAGATCTGCTTCCTTTGGCGCCAATGGTGGCCCCATATTCAACGAAGTAAGGGCAGCTTTCAACGAATTGGAACAAAAACCCAGAATTCGCAACTTTGTATATGGATTAGGCGGAAGAGATATAAACATGGAAGACCTGGAATATCTGTTTGGCGTTACAAAGAAGATGGCGGAAACCGGTGACGGCGCCGGTACCTACCAATTCTTCGGAGCAAGAGGTGATGAGAATGGCTAATTTAAAAGAACTGACCAAACGCGAAGAAAGGTTGTCCTCTGGACACAGGCTGTGTGCCGGTTGTGGCGCCAGTGTTGCCGTAAGGCAAATAATGATGGGAACTGAATCCGATGCTGTAGTGGGTTGCGCCACCGGTTGCCTGGAAGTTGCAACCACTATTTACCCCTATACTGCCTGGAAAGTCCCCTTTATTCATAACGCATTTGAAAACTCAGCAGCTACAGTTTCAGGAGTGGAAGCTGCCTACAGGGCCCTTCAGAGAAAAGGCAAAATTCCCATGAACAAGGATGTAAAGTTTGTGGCCTGGGGCGGCGACGGCGGAACTTATGATATCGGGCTGCAATCCCTTTCCGGCGCTATGGAAAGAGGGCATAACATGGTTTATGTATGCTACGATAATGAAGCTTACATGAACACCGGTATCCAGAGATCCTCTGCCACCCCATTTGGAGCTTCAACAAACACCGCCCCCGCAGGCTCATGCTCCACTGGTAAACCCCAGTTCAGAAAAGACCTGACCATGGTATTGGCTGCCCACCATATTCCTTATGCTGCCCAGGCCAGCATCGGATACTGGAACGACGTAGTCAAGAAATCAGAAAAGGCTTTTGCCGTTGACGGCCCTGCTTTTATTCTTATTTTCGCTCCCTGCCCCCGTGGCTGGCGTTTTGCCAACGATAAAACTATCGAAATAGCAAAGTTGGCAGTGGAAACCTGTTTCTGGCCCCTGTATGAAATCGAAAACGGTGTCTTCAGGCTGACCAGGAAAATCAGCGATAAGAAGAAAAAAGACGTTATCGAATGGCTGAAACCCCAGAAACGTTTTGCCCACCTGTTCAACGAAGGCTGCAAGCATATTATTGAACAGATTCAACAGAAAGTTGATGAAGAATGGCAGAAATATCTGGATATGGACGGTAAAAAAATCTTCTAAACTGAACTTTAAAAACAACAAAGAGGCTGTCCTGAAAATCAGAAAAGGGCAGCTTCTTTTTTATTCTGAATAATTATAATTTCGTCATCACAAGCACCCGCAGGACGCGTAGCGATCTCTGTACCACCCCAATCAAGAATTGGGGAACATGATGTTCGCAATGTAGCTTTTTTACCCGGCAAAAATTCAGTCGCTCACTGACGCAAGGTAAGTGGGTTTAGAACAAACCCGATCTAAATTGAGATTGCCACACCTCTTCCAGGCTCGCAATGACGGGCTTCAGGCAGGTTATTCGTCATCGCGAAGAGCGTATATTTTCTGCCCAGAAAAATTTCGTCATCGCGAGGCGCGCCAGCGACGTGGCTATCTCTCCCCATTAGGAATGGGAGAATATATCCTTTTGTCAAAGACCGGCACAAATTCTGAAGATAACATTTATTCCCTATCCCATCCCTCCAACATTAATAACTGTAACTATACATTATATTCAATTTTTCATTTTTATATAAAATTATAATCATTAATCGTTTTCTTTTCTTAAATCAACAATTTTACTTACATCTTTGGTATAGTTCTTATAAAAAAAAAGAATATTCAACCAATCCTCCAAAATACAATACATGTAATTCTATTTATGGAGGTGAAAATTTTTTGTATTAAAAATTTTATTGGTTTAGTAAAACTGTAGTAAAAGTAGTAGTTTGTAGTAATGAAGCAGAAATAAAAGAAGTGAGGGAGACATGTTAAAAAACACCAAAATCGGCATAAGACTGACCGCAGCATTTGTTATCGTAGCAGTAATTGGATTAATCATAGGAGTGATTGGAAACTCGGGAATGCAGAAAAGTGACGAGATCATAACAGATTTCAATCAGAACCTGTTGCCAGGAGTCCGAGACTTACTCAACATAAGTAAGGCTTTATCTAAAGTCTGGATTGGCGAACGAGGCTTACTGATTTACGAAGGCATGGAATTAAGACAGCCTCAATACGATTACATTGTAGCAGCCCACCAGATGGCAGACGAGAATATGGAAAAATATGAAAGTTTGGATCTGAATGAAGAAGAACAACAGAAGTGGCAAGAATTCAAGGAATTGTGGGCTAAATGGGAAGAAAAAAATGAAACTGTGGTGAAATTGAGCAAGGAAAAAGACCAGCTTATAGCTTCCGGTTTAACTTTGAATTCTCCCGATGTAAAAAATATGGAACAACAAATTCTGGATGCCTCGAAAAATGCCCGCCTTGCAGCCCTGGACACAGAAGCAAAAATCAATGAAATGGTAGATCTAAACCAGAAAACCGCAGCTGCTGAAGCCAAGTCTGCAAATCATATTATCGATTCAAAGAAAAACCAGCTTATAGGGTTTACAATTTTCGGAACAATTGTAGCTATATTTTTTGGTATCCTCATTTCCAAAGGCATCACCAGGCCTCTGGAAAAAGGCGTAAAATATGCCAGAGAACTGGCGCAGGGAGATTTGACCACAGAATTGGATGTAGATCAGAAAGACGAATTGGGAGATCTGGCCGATGCGCTGAGAAATATGGTTAAAGAACTTAAAAAAGTAGTAGCCCACGTGAAGAATGCTTCAGATCAAGTGGCTGCTGGAAGCCAGCAGATAAGTATGACCTCCCAGGAATTATCCGAAGGCGCCACCGAACAAGCTGCTTCCGCCGAGGAAGCATCCTCTTCAATGGAACAGATGGCCGCCAATATCAGCAATAATTCCGACAATTCAAGCCAGACCGAGAAAATTGCCAACAAGGCAGCTGATGACGCAACGGAAGGCGGAAAAGCTGTGGAAGAAACCGTTATGGCAATGAAACAAATAGCTGAGAAGATTTCCATAGTGGAAGAAATTGCCCGGCAGACCAACCTTTTGGCATTGAATGCCGCCATTGAGGCCGCCCGTGCCGGTGAACATGGAAAGGGATTCGCCGTTGTTGCAGCAGAGGTTAGAAAATTAGCGGAACGGAGCCAGACAGCAGCCGGCGAGATAAGCCAGCTTTCAACTAACAGTGTTCATATTGCTGAAAACGCCGGTACTTTACTTAAGCAGATGGTGCCTGATATACAAAGAACCGCAGAGTTAATACAGGAAATTAACGCCGCCACCAATGAACAGAACAGCGGAGCTGAGCAGATTAATAAAGCCCTGCAGCAGTTGGATCAGGTTATTCAGCAAAATGCCAGCGCTTCCGAAGAGTTGGCATCCAGCTCAGAAGAGATGAACAGCCAGGCTGAATCTCTTAAGGATACTATGACCTTCTTCAAAGTGAAAGAAAATGACACTGTGCAGAATTTTACCTCAGGTTTAAAGAAAAAAGAACCGGTTCATACTAAAAGTTCACCTGTAAAAAGCCGGCGAAACGGAAAGAACGGAAAACAGAAAGAAGTTATACTTCAATTGGAAGAAGATTTTTCTGATGGTGAATTTGTAAAATTCTAGATTAAAACCTGTTTACCCGACCAGCTGACTTACTGATATTGCAGGAATCAACAACGACTTGGCGATCTCTGTAACTGCCAGGTAAGTGGGTATGGAAAACCCTGGTGGGTGCGGAGCAGGCGATTTCTTTTAACAATATCTATAAGATATCACAAAGACATTTCCTAGTCATAAAAAAGGGATGAATTATCCAGATCGATTCCTGAAAAATCTGTTTCACAAACATTAATATCAACAAAAAAGGCTGCCTGACAAGACAGCCTTTTTGTTAATTATAATAATATCATGCGTTGGGAATCTGGTCCGCTGCAGCCAACTCTCTGCCATCAATATTGCTTCTGAGGGTTGAAAGCTTGCCGTAAGAACAATGCTCATCTCCGGGACGACAGGTTTCGATACCGATGGGATTACCCCAGAATACCTGATTGCCATGTTCATCTTTGCCCAGATAAATTGCATTTTCTCCCTGGCTTGCAGGTGGCGACTGTCCTCTTCTTCTGTATTCTTCCAATCTTTCGGGTGTCATTGTTCCACTGTTGAAGTAACACCAATCACCGGGTTTTAAATGAGCGCCGCCCTGGCCATTTTCATGCCGGTTTCCAGTATCAGCTCTTTCACCTCTGGGGCCGTTTCCATCCCATCTCCAATTGGTAAAACCTTCACCGTTCTGAGTAGGCTCACCCCGCCATGTATTCCAACCTCTTATAGCAGTGTGAGAATGTTGTCTATCGAAATCTTCAGCGCCGACCACATCTAATTTTGATTTCAACATTACAAGGTTGGTGGAAGCTGCGCAGTCAACCTTGTAACCAGGGCCACCGTTAAAAGCGTCTGCTATTGCCTCGGAAGCTTTCACAGGTAATTTTTCTCCATCAGGGCTGGTTCTGTAAACTACATTTCCCTGATTGTCTTTTCTTGCTCTCCCCTGAGAGTCCACTTCAATCTGATTTTCTCTTAATCTCCAGTAAGTCTTACCATCGTCGAGTTTCACCGGCTCCCAATACTGTTCATTATAATGCTGTTTTTCCATATCTCCACTGAAACCAAACGTTCCGTTCTCCCGGGCTTTTTCCAGTTCTCTTGCATTGGCCACAACTTTTTCCCTTGCCTTGTCTTCATACTGCTGAGCCGTCATTGTACCTGTGGCCTCGCCTGCCCTGCCACTTTCAGCAGCATCGTTGGCTCCGCCGGCAGCCTGAGTTTCACCTACCTGGTTCGCGCCCTGGTTTTCCTGGGCAGCATTGGCACCATTGGCCTGCCCTCCCTGGGCAGCCTGCTGAGCTCCCCCAGCTTCGCCTGCTGCATTTGCTCCGCCGGTTTCATTCGTCTCACCTGTATCGTTGGTTCCACCTGCTGCATTTGCTCCGCCAGTTGCATTTGCTTCGCCTGCTGCATTTGCT
>CAZSLZ010000052.1:0-19533 GCA_964607865.1 uncultured bacterium | reverse complement strand
AAGGTAAAATTCTTTAAGTTTTCAGAACGTGAAAGCAGGGAATGTTTCAACTCGGAAAATGAATGAGTTGATATTATCTCCACTGTGGGGATTCCTTCCATTGCCAGGAGCCAGGCAAAAAGGGGGAGCTGAGAATTTTCCACAAAAACCTGGGGGGTTTCCAGAATCTTAAAAAAATGCGAAATAAAAAGTACTTCCTGCCTGGTTATTTCCCAGAAGGATAAGGATTGAACAGAAACTTTAAAATCCTGCAAGGTAATTTCACTGAAATCTATTGAACTGGCAAGACTATTATCCATATCAGTCCTGTCTTATCCTTTCCAACTTTTTTCTGGCCTGTTCATAAAACTGATTGTCTCTGATTCCGTAATTCTCCGCCAATTCCACACAATTTATATATTTTTCTTCAGAACGATGATATTTTTCAATATCAAACAATATGTTTCCCTGTAAGAAAAGTGCTTCTATCCGGGGTTCTATTAAATGTTCAGGCATATAGTTTAATGAGTTTTCCAGAAAATTTAAAGCCTTTGTTTTCTTATCTTGAAGATAGGAATATTTGCCATACCTGAGATAAACCAGATAATTCTGGGGGCTCATTTTAGTTGCCTCATCAAACAATTCCTCAACCCCGGTTTCCCTTCCCAGAATACCCACAGAATAGGCTTTCAGGCTTAGAACTTCTCCTCTTTTTTCCGGATCTTTTATATCAGGTAAAATATCATCCATTTCCTTGCTTATAGCTTCAAGATCGCTGTTAAATTTCTCAGGGTTGCTCTCATATTTTTTTGACAATTGGCTGAAATTCTTATATTTTTCCCAGGCCTGCTCTTCTTTTTCCTTGTTACGGCAACTGGTTTGAAAAAATAATATAAATACAACAAGCAACAAAAAAACTAAATTTTTGCCATTAATTTTCATGTTTTCCTCCGTTTAACTGTTATTATTAATTTTCGCCATTTTCTGCTAAATCCTTTCCCTGAATTATTGTTATTATTGCCAAATATGGTATAATAAAGTAAATATGGAAAGGGGTTTTGCCATGAAAACCAGTAAATTTTTTCTTTTTACTATGATTGTGATATTTTTAACCGTCAGTATTTCCTTCGCCATGGAAGGAATGATTACCCGTATTCAGGATGACGGAAAGATAATTATAAACCGGGGAATAACTCACCAGACCAATCCTGGAACCATGTTTTACGTTTCCAGGGTCAGCGAACCCATTGCCCGAATCAAAGTGGTTCAGGTTGATGATTACAATTCAGTTTGTGATGTGGAAGAACTTCTGGAAGGCAGAACCATTCAGATTGGAGATCAGATAAGTACCCAGCCTTTCCAGGTAGAACCTGAAAAAGAAGAGAATAATGAACCTGCCGGCGAAGAAAAAGAACTCTCCGAGTTGGAAAAAGAAAAGCAGAAAGCCCGGGAAGAATATGAGAAAAATATTCAGGAAAACTATAAAAACACCGTGGAGAAAAAGACCAAAATTCTACGGTTTAAAAAAGGTTCCGGCGGCACTATTAAAATAAATGCTTTTGATGCCTACAACCTGCTTTCCACCGTGGTTCTTACCAGCGCATATTCTTCCTTTAACGTATGGCATGGAGCATCATCTGCCTATGGGATTTATTCCTCATATAAATCTTCGGCCAACCCTCAGAGAATCAGAAACGTTCAAATAGAAGTTACCCTGTGGGATACCGAATACCTGGATTCCTTCGCCTCTTTCTATGCGTATAGAGAAACCATTGAGGACCCCCGGCAGATCAATACCATTAAAAACAACATTCTGAAACAGAAGGGACTTGATAAGTTCTATGTGTTTCAGATAAAAATAGTAAACCCCGGCCCCGGCGCAGTGCAGTTTGCGCCCTTTCCCTGGCATTTTTATATGACAGGCCCCGACGGAAAACAGATAAAAGCTGACCATTATGACGAAATTCTGGATAAAGCCCTGAACCCTAATCAGGTGGTTAATGGTTACATCTATTTTCACAGGTATGGCCCTAACGGCCAGCCGGTTTTCTCGGGAGACAAAGTTCAGATTGAACTGGTGGACATTCTGGGAAACAGCAGAAAGGAAACTTTTAACTGATTTGCGGAACACCCGGTAAAAACCAGAAGCCTCTATTCAACAACCGAGGCTTCTTTTGTTTCAAGGGTTTCCCTGTTTATCTCCTCGCCGGCATCGGCAAGTGATTCCCCGGTGGGTTCATCTATGGTGATGTTTTTTTCTTTCATCCATCCCATAACATTCTTATATCTGTCAGCAGCTCGGGGGTGAGTGGGAAAAATCCGGGGATTCCCTTTCTTCTTTTCCATCTCTTCAAGGAGTTTCAGGACATATAAAGCCCCATTTGGGTCATATCCGGAATTTCTCATCAACTCAACTGCTTCATAATCAGCTTCAGTTTCGTTGCCTCTGGAGTAGCCCGAAACCACCAGTCCATAAGACAGCCCGCTGAGGGCTTTTACCCAGTTATTGCTTTTTCTTACCAGAAAAGTTACCAGTATGCCGGTAAACAGGGCGTTTTGAATTCTTTTTTCTATATGCCGTTTTTCTATGTGGGAAATCTCATGGGCGATTATAAATGCCAGGCAGGAAGGTTCCCTGCCCTGCAACGCAGTTATGAGGCCCCGGTTTAAAACGATTTTACCATTGGGCAGGGCATAGGCGTTTATGTTTTTATCTTCAGAAATACTCAACTGGTAATTTATATTCTTTCGCCGGGTATTCTTTTTCAGTTTAGAAAAAATCTGTGCTATTTTCTTGTGGTCTTCAGCTTCTTTGATTTTTCCCTGTTTTTCCAGTTGACGGTACATCTGGTCCGATACATAATCCCGCTGTTCTGTGGTTACATTGGCAAATGCAGAATTAATCGTCAGGGCAAGAAGCAAAAACAGAATTGTTATTTTAAGTTTCATAAGTATCACCCCTGATAATCTGGTAGTAAAGAATAGTTGAAAATTTCGTTGAAGGTTATGGAATGTTCAGAAACTTGTGCACCTGGGGAACCACCCGGACATTATTGATATATTTGGCGGTAAAATCCTGAATTTTCATAAGTTTTATCATACCAACCTTGATCTGATCTTGGTCGCCCATCATGGGTTGTAGAAACAATGGAATATTTGGGTTGACACTTTTTATTATTTTACAGGCTTCAATAATTTCGCCGGGTTCGGTGTAATCATCCACCACAATTTTTACGAATACTTCTTTCCGGGAAGCTGTTTCTAAGAATTGTCTGTGTTCATTCCAGTAAGGCTTCAAACCCGAGGTTGAAGGCAGTTTCATATCCATTGCCAGTATATCAATCAGTTCGATAATTTCTTTTAAATTCTGCGGTAAAGTGCCGTTAGTATCCATATAAATCTTTTTACCATGACGGTGAGGTTCTAATAGCAGAAGTCTCAGAAAGTTCACCTGCAGCAGGGGCTCCCCCCCGGTGAGGCTGATGGAATGGTGATGATACTGCCCGAATTGATTGAAAATTTCTAATAAAAGATCTACATTTACCGGGTTTGCAATTTCCTCGGCCATACCACTGCCGGGGGTTTTTTCAATTTTAAAGCTCTGGCACCGGTTCCGGGCTATCGGCGTATCGCAATAGTTGCATTCCAGGTTACATCCGGCGAATCTCACAAAAAGCTGCCGGGTACCGCAATAAAGGCCCTCGCCCTGAATAGATGAGAAGATCTCCTGCAGATACCCCTTGTCTTCAAATTTTGTGTTATTGCTAATCTCTGTCAAATTACAGTCCTTACAAAAAAATGATGAATAAAATTCTTCAAAGCCTGCTATTTTTCCTTTATAACATAATCATAAAAAAAGTTTATTTTCAGTGATCACCGTCACTGGTTTTTTTGTCTGAAAATTATATAATTCAATTGTGCTTATTATTAATTAATAAGCCACCTTTCACAGGCATTAACCGTGGCGATTTGCTCATCTGTAAATCGAGAAAGGGGTGGCTTATATGGTAATCAAATTTTTTGGCACCAGAGGCTCAATCCCCGTATCGGGGCCCGAAAAAAATAAGTTTGGAGGTAACACAACTTCATTAATGATTGAATCCGACTCCCTTCCCAGGGGAGTTCGGCTGGTCATTGACACAGGCAGCGGTTTTGTTCCACTGTCTTATGAATCACTGCATCAGGGTATCAAGAAGTTCATAATCCTTTATACCCATTACCACTACGATCATACCATAGGGCTGACTTTAGCTCCGGTTACTTTTATCAAGTCAATTGAAATCAAGGCTTATGGCCCCCAGGAACTGGGAGTGGGGCCGGGAAAAATGATGGAAATGTTATTCAAACCGCCGTTTTTCCCTGTAGATTTCAAGGAATTGAAGAGCCATTTCAAGTTCAAGGGAATCGAATTTCCCAATTCCATGGTGATGATTATTCACCGGGATGGGGGCACCAAGGTTTTCACTATGGACCAGTTCGAAAACTTTGAAAACAACGGGGCTATGATTCCCTTTAACAAGGGGTGCAAGTATAAACTTGAAGACTGTCTTGTAATAAAAATGCATCGAAGCAATCATCCGGAACGTACTATTTCATACCGCATTGAGGAAAGAAAAACAGGAAAAGTGTTCGTGTTTCTTACTGACCACGAAAACCAGGACGGAATACCCCAGAATTTCCTCAGTCATATCAACCAGGCAGACCTTCTGGTGATGGATGCCCAGTATGATCGGGAAAGATATGATAAAATGACTGCAGGTTTCGGACACGGAACACCAGACTACTGCGTGAAAACAGCTCTGGCCGCGAACGCCAGAATGTTGGGGCTTACACATCATGACCCGACTTCCACCGACGATAAAATTGAGTTTATCGTAAACGAGGCAAAAGAGTATTTAAGGGAAGAGGAGGGAAAACCAGAGCTGGATGTTTTCGCCTGTAAGGATTACCAGGAAATTGAATTAAATTAACACTTTTGTGTGGGATGAAGCCAATAGCCACAACCAATGCCTTTAAAGCCACCAGCCGGTGGCTTTAAAAATTTATGGCAAATGTGACTGTAATTTCAGATATTTGAAAAAAGATGAAGTATATGCAAGGCTGGCGGTGTGAAACCCGTTAAATATTCAGTTTTTCCATTATTTTATCGATTTTTTCTTCCAGCTGGTCCAGCCTGTCTTCCATTTTTACTGCCAGGGTGGCGTTCTGGGAAGACAGGGTCAGAAGCATTAACTGCATTGCCACCAAGGTATCCATGGGGGACAACTTCTGCTGAAAAGACTCCACAATATAGGTATAAAAATCCTTATAACATTTGTTATATTTTCTTAAAAGCTGGGCATAACGCTCTGAATAGATGGCTTCCGATTCCTTGTAACTGATATCGGTTTCCGAGTCCTTAAGGTCTTCTTCGAAATCTTTTAAAATCGTTTCGCAGTCTTTTTTTTGTTTTTCCATATAATTCTCCGCTTATAAAGATTTGGGCCTGGGTATGGGAGTTTCTTCCAGTTTTATATCATCCTGGGGTGCAGGCACCGCCCCTTCAGGAATTTCAATAACTTCCAGATCGTCTTCCACCGGTTTTGCGGGAGGCTCCGAGTTGGTATCGGGTTTATCGGGAATGATTTCTATAACCGGTTCGTCATTGCTTTTGCCCTGGCCCGGCAGGGGATCGGCAAAGGAATCAGGCACCTCGTCGGGTGTGGAAGGTTTTTTTGCCTTATCGGGTACTTCCTCGGGCAGGGGAATATGAAGCAAGTGATCATCATCGGTTTTGGGTTCAGGCTCGGGGGCAGAAGTGGCAGGCGGGGAATCGATAACAGAATTATCATCCTCATTCATGGGAATTTCTTCCAGCATATTTTCGTTACTGCCGGGCACTTCGGTTTCATCTGTCCTGGGCTTCACCTTGACTTCTACACGGTTAATGCGATAGTACCTGCCGGGATTCTCCAGAAAAGCTGTGTAACATTTTTCAGAATCAAAATAAAATGTTGTAGCAGCGCCTTTAATTTGATGTTGAAATACGGAATTTTCCTGTTTAAAAGTCTTTCCGCAGACCGGGCATTTCTGCAAGGTTTGGCTTGTATTATTGGAGCGGGACATTATACTTTTAACCACAGCTTCATCTCTTGATATTTCTTCGTTTTTCCGTTTGTTCTGAGTGGAAACAAAACTATAGATGAAAGCCAGAAACAAAACGGCAATCAGTATGATTTTAACAATATCTTTTTTTTCTGAGTTTTCTGCTGAGCTGGGCGGGTTCTGTGGTTTTTCGCCATTGTTCTCATTTTCAGGTATTTTGTTTGTGGGTTCTTCAGACATGTTACTCCCCCATCATTTCTTATTATTATACTATTATAGGTGGAATATAATCAATAGAGATTCCATATTTCTTTTATTTTTTTGTTTATACTTTTTGTGCCAGGTTTTTCAAAGGATCTTGCGGGCTGGCAAAGAAACAATTATAAAGAATTCCACACTGAATTATTTCTATTAAGAAAATCAATTTTAATTTATATTATCGGGAGATGAGAATATGAAAAAACTTTATGAAGTTGATCCGGAAGTTTATGAAGCTATTTATAAAGAAACCAATCGCCAGGCCAGTAACCTTGAATTGATTGCATCAGAAAATTTTGTTTCCGAGGCGGTTCTGGAAACCCAGGGCAGTGTTCTTACCAACAAATATGCCGAGGGTTACCCCAAAAAACGTTATTATGGAGGCTGTGAATTTGTTGATATAGTTGAGAAACTTGCAAGGAACAGGGCGAAGAAGCTTTTCGGCGCCGAGTATGCCAATGTTCAACCCCATTCGGGAACCCAGGCAAATATGGCTGTTTATTTTGCCTTATTGGAAGCTGGTGATACCTTTATGGGTATGAGCCTGGACCAGGGCGGGCATTTGTCCCATGGACACCCTATAAATTTTTCGGGAAAACTATATAATGTTATTCCCTATACCCTGAACAGGGAAACCGAAACCATAGATTATGACGAAGTACGGGAATTGGCTTTGAAGCATAAACCCAAAATGATTCTTGCCGGAGCCAGCGCCTACCCCAGAATTATTGATTTTGCCAAATTCAAGGAAATTTGCGATGAAATTGATGCTTATTTTGTAGTGGATATGGCTCATATTGCAGGCCTGGTGGCTGCAGGTCTTCACCCCAGCCCGGTTCCTCATGCCGATTTCGTTACCACTACCACCCATAAAACCCTGCGGGGGCCCCGCGCTGGGATGATTCTCTGTAAGAAGAAACACCGCAAACTGTTGAACAGGGAAGTTTTCCCCGGCATTCAGGGCGGCCCGTTAATGCATGTGATTGCTGCCAAGGCAGTAGCTTTTAAGGAAGCAATGACTGAGGAATTCAAGGAATATCAGAAGCAGATTATTAAAAATGCAAAAGCCATGTCTGATGCCCTGCAGAATGAAGGTTTCCGTATTGTTTCCGGGGGAACCGACAATCATTTGATGCTGGTGGATTTACGGAAAGTAAAGGGGTTGACAGGAAAAATTGCAGAAACCGTTCTGGATGAAGCTGGCGTTACGGTAAACAAGAATGCCATACCTTACGATCCCGAGCCGCCCATGGTTACCAGTGGAATTCGCATCGGGACTCCCGCTGTCACCTCCCGGGGAATGAAGGAAGGGGAAATGAAGGTTATAGCAGGGTTGATCAGCAGGGTTCTTAAGAATTTTGAGGATGACCACGTAAAAGAGCAGGTAAAAAAAGAGGTCAGGGAATTAACCGGGCAGTTTCCTCTTTACTCTCACCGGCTCAAGGAGATGAAGGACAACCTTTCCAGAATTGAGATTTCAAGTTAACTGAAAAACAGGGGATGACTCCGGAAGATGGTTCTGGCAGGGGCCATCCCTTTTATTTTATGGAGGAATATATGAACAGACCGGTGGAAAAACTGGCCAAAGATTTCTTTAAGGATTTAATGGAAGAATTACCCCATCTGGCTACAGTTATGGGCATTCACCAATATGATGAAGAAATGCCCCAGGGTACGCCCGAATCGGTGGAGGCGCTGAAAAAACGTAGAAACCGTTTTATTGAAGAGCTGGAATCGGTTACCGATGAGCAACTGGGTTTTGAAGAAAGAATTGACCTGAAAGCCCTGTTAAATGTGATGAAACTTCAAAAATTTGAGGAAGAAAAACACGGCAGGGATTATTCTCATCCCACTGCGGGAATGATAGTCAGCAATGCTCTTTATTCCCTGTTTGTAAAAGAATTTGCTCCCCTGGAAGTAAGGTTGGATAAAATTTCCCGGCGGATGGAAAAAATCCCCAGCTACCTGGAAAACACTAAAAAAGTGTTGACAGATCCGGTTCAACTGTGGGTAGAGTTGGGCGCCGATGAAGTAAAAAATATGGTAGGCTTCATAAACACCATATTGAAGGTGGGTAAAGAGGAGCAGATTGCCCAGAGAATTCTTAACCGGCTCAATGACAACGGCAGTAAATGTATTAATGCCCTGCAGGATTACAGCCGATGGCTTATTGAGGATGTCCTTCCCAAATCCAGGGAAGATTTTGCCATGAAACCCGAAGATTTTGACAGGTTAATGGAAATGCGCAAACTGGGCATGAACACAGAAGAATTATTGGAATTCGGCGAGGAACAACTTGAGATAGCCAGGGAAAACCAGAAACGGATAGCTTCAATTATTGCTCCCGGAAAATCCGTGGAAGAGGCAAAAAAGATTGTCAGGCAGAATCATCCTGATACTTTCGAGAAAGTTCTGGAAAAAACGATCCAATCCTGTAACGAAGCCCGGCAGTTTGTCATAGACAACGATTTTGCCACCCTGCCTGAAAACGAAGAATTGAGAGTTATTGAAACCCCCAGTTTCGCCCGCAGTTTCATTCCATTTGGTGCCTATATGCCTCCTGGAAAATTTGATAAAAAACAGGTAGGTTACTATTGGATGAGCAGGCCCCTGGAAAAACTGGGGCAAAAGATGGAGATTCACAATTTCGCCTCCATTTTGAACACTTCGGTTCATGAAGCATACCCAGGACACCACCTGCAAATGGTTTGTGAAAATAATAACCAGGCTTACAGCCGGCTTCTGACTTCTTCAATTGAATTTGTGGAGGGCTGGGCCCATTATTGTGAAGAGAAGGTTGCGCAACTTGGTTTTGCCGATGACCCCATGATTATGCTGGAAAGATATAACGATATGATATGGCGGGCTACCCGGATAATTGTTGATATAAAATTGTCAAGAGGCGAATACTCCTTTATGGATGCGGTAAGGAAGATACAACAGGAAACCGGATACGACGAGGCATCCTGTATTGCCGATGTTAACCGATATACCATTATGCCCGGTTATAACCTGAGTTACCTGGTGGGCAAACATATGCTCAAGGAAATGCTGAAACGTCTGGAGCAGGAGCTTGAAGGAAATTTCAAACTGAAGAAATTCCATGATACCCTTTTATATACAGGAAGTATGCCCCTGCATTTTACCGAAAAACTGGTTCGCCACAGATTCGGGCTCAATGATGTAAGCTTTCAAAGGAGTTAACAATGGTAGAGTATAAATTTTGCCCCTTGTGCGCCGGAAAACTGGCGATAAAAATTAAAGATGACAAACCCAGGCAGGTTTGTTCTGAATGTGGCTTTGTGTTTTATCAGAATCCCCGGCCCTGCGTAGCGGTACTGGTTGAAAAAGGCGAAAAAATCATGCTCGCCCGCCGGGGGATAGAGCCTTACAGGGATTGGTGGGACTTGCCCGGCGGTTTCATCGAAGAAGGGGAGCACCCCGAAGAGGCCGTTCACAGGGAAATTGCCGAGGAAACAGGGTTGGAAGTCGAAATTATAAAATTATTGGGTGTGGTGAACGATACCTATGGTGATACGGGAATTCACACCATGAATTTTCACTATCTTACCCGATTCAGGAATGGGATGGAAAAACCTCAGGACGATGTCAACGAAATTAAATGGTTTTCTGCCAGCGAGTTGCCGGAAAAAATTGCATTCCATAATTGCAGGTCGGCAGTTGAAAACTGGAAAAAAACAAGAACAGGTTAAAATTAATCGGAATAGAATAAAAAAAGTCAACCTTTTCAGGTTTGCCAGATAGGGTTTGGCTGTGATTCAAACTTACACAGAATCAACAGAGGAAACAGTATGTCGGAATTTGAAGAAAAACAAGAAAAAGAAAAACTGGGCAAAGAGGAGATTGAGAAACTTTTGCCCGAACAATTTTTCGCAGGGCCCAGAAAATCGAGCCGGGCGCTGAAAAAGAGCTTTTCATGCCTGTTGGCAGTTATGATTGTATTGATGATTGTACTTTTTTTTGTTATTACCACCCTCACAAACAAGTTGAAAACGGGTTATATGTCTGAAGCTCCCCTGGTTACTGAAAAGATAGAGCTGACAATTTCTCAGGAGCAGGAAATTGAAGAAATTGAAAAACGATACAAAAAAGTGCTGGACGATCCCAACGCTCCCGTCCAGGGAACCCAGCTGGAGTTTGTGCTGGATCAGGCTCAGTTGAATTATTTCCTGCAAATGGTGAACCAGCAGGATTTACAGTTGCCCAGCAACAAGGAAGCAAGCATTTTAAGGGTTTTTCCCGCTGAGGGCAAAACCCGGATAAATATTTCCGTACCCAACAAGGGCAAATATATAAATTTTATTGCCACCGGCGATGCTGACATAGAAAACTACCAGTTCAGCATGGATTTTGATTCACTGAAAACCGTTGACGGCAAGGAAGCTAAACTTGAAATTTTCAAGAAAAGTTTTGTCCAGAGAATCAACCGGGAGCTGGAGGAAATCCCCGATGCCATGAATTTGCCTTTCCGGGTCAGGGAATTCCAGCTGAAAGATGAGGAATTTGCTGTCACCATTACTATAAAAAATATTCCGGGAACCGAATAAATGAAGATTGTATTTTTTAATTCACTGGTAAAAAACCCACGTTATAAGAAAATATTAATAGTCATATCAATTCTGATTGTTTTTGCTATTATGGCTCTTGTTTTTTTCACCAACCGGGCGTTGCAGGCAAAGAAGGGGGAAGTTTCTCCCGAGGAATATCAGAACCTGGCTGAAAAAGTGGAAAAAGAGAATAATTTCAATATCGGTTTTGGAATTGCCACCTTGATTTTTATCATTGTTTCGGGATGGCAGAAGCAAAACACAAAAATAATTATCACACCGGAAAAGATTTCTTATGATTCTCCTCTCAGAAAAACTGATATAAAATGGGAGGATGTTAAAAAATTAAAAATCCTTAACCCCGATACCTACCTGGAAAAATGTGAAGTGAAATCCGAAGACAAAAAGATTGTTTTCAATTGCTTTTTTCTTGACGAAAAAGAGAACTTCGAATTTAGAAAAAACGGGATTTTTGATGAACATGGCGAGCCCATACCAATAAAAATCAAGAAATCAAAAATTTATAAACAGGTAAGTATGAGAACCGAGAAATGACCGATTATCAACGTAACACTTCTTTCTTTCATATTTTCCGCGCTTTGGCTATTCTTCCCACATTAAAACTGGGTTACGATTTTCAGATTCTCAACGCCGATAAATTACCCGCCAAAGGCCCGGCGGTCCTCATTTGCAAACATCAGTCCTGGATGGATTTGTTTGCAATTTGCGAAGCTGTGTATAGGCCTCAGAAAAGACAAATGTACTATCTTGCGAAAAAAGAGCTTTTTGAGAACCTTTTTGGCGATTACAAGGGAAGTTTATGGGAAACGCTGGGAGAAATTCTGCTTCCTTTCAACCGCACCGGAATAAAGTGGATGGGCGCTGTTCCTGTGGATCGGGATCATCCCGAAAAGAGCCTGTCAACTTTCAAATTCTTCCGAAAAATTCTTGACAAGGATGAATTCATTGTGGTATTTCCTGAAGGGCGTACTTTCCCCGGCAAGATGGCAGAATTCAAGCCCGGATTCATAAACCTGATGATCAAAATGCAATACAAGGTTAAAACCAGGGTTAAATTTGTGCCGGTGGGAATATCTTACGGAACCGGAAGAATAAAGAAACTGGTAGTAAACATAGGGGATTATATGACTTTCGAAAAACCGGACTGTAATCATGCTATGGTTCTTCAAAAAGCTGTCAGGAATTTAACTGATTTTTCCTTATAAAATTTTTTTAAACAAGAGGGTTTGTTTGAAAGTTACGGCGAATTTCTGATATACAAAAATATTTTAAGGAGGATACATTTATGAAAAAAGGTTTTATAACTGCTGCGGTTCTGGCGCTGGTTCTTGTCTTTACCGCTACAGCAGTTTATGCCTCGGAAATTACAATTCGAAAAAGCGGTTCTATTTGGATAACTATTGATTCCTCAGGGAATATCCGGGAAAACGGAAGTATTGTAGGCCAGATAGACGGCAATTATGTAAGAAAGAACGGTTCTATCGTGGGTGAAATCGATTCGTCAGGAACTATCAGAAAAAACGGAAGTATTGTTGCAACCTATGATGACAGCGGATATCTGAGAAAGAACGGCTCCATCGTGGGGCAGGTGGAATCCAGCGGTTATATAAGAAAGAACGGTTCAATCTGGGGCGAAGCCAGCGGAGCATCCACTTACACCGGCAGGCTTCATGTAGCTGCAATTCTGATATTCTATTCAGGTGATTTTTAACATAAAAACAAAAAACCCCGGGCAAACCGGGGTTTTTTTATTATGAATTATTCTGTTTCCTGAAAGCCTGTCATATTTTTATAGTCCGTTATTTTATCATTGCGTGCCTCAAAGAGGCGTGGCAATCTCAACCTGGATCGTATTGGTTCTAAACCTACTTACCTGGGTGGCACAGAGATCACCACGCATCCTTGCGGATGCTCGCGATGACGAATTCTGTGTAGATTTCGTTTTTTTCAACAATCGTTGAAGTTTTCTGGGAATTAGTATAATAATTAAACCCGAATTGCCAGATCTCTTAATTTTGTCCGGGCAAAGTTTATCTGTTCCTGTAATTCCCTGGGGGCGCGTTTTATGAAATTTCTATAACCGGTTATGGCATCTATATATTCTTCCACAGCTTCATAAACCTGGGCTTTCCCCAGATATGACAGTGCAAACTCCGGGTTTGCCCTTATGGCCTTGTCATAAAATGCCAGGGCTTCGTCATAATCCTGTTTGCAGAAATTCGCATAACCCTTGTTATAGTAGGCAAAGGCGTAATTGTTTAAAGTTTCGTAAGCTTTCCCACGGTTTTCATAGGCTTTCCAATAGGTGGGGCTGAGGCTGATTGCTTTGGAGAAATTATCCAGCGCCTTGTTTTTCTGCTTATCTTTAAAATACAACTCACCCATGTAATTATAAGCCAGAGGGTTCTGAGGTTCGTTATTGATGACTGTGTTTAAATCAGCCATAGCTCTGTCCAGTTGCCAGACATGAATATAACCTATCGCTCTGAAAAGATAACTTAAATAATGGTCAGATTTTCTCTCCAGAGAGCGCATAAAGTCTTCGATAGCCTTATGGAATTCTCCAATATACAAAAAGCCTATACCCCGTTTGAAATAATTATAATAGTCTCTGGGGTTTTCTTCGATCTCCTCGCTGGCTTCTGCAATAACGTCTTCAGCATCGAAGAATTCGTCAAATTCATTTAAGCCGACAATAGATAATTCCTGAGTTGTTATGGACATTAACTTTTCTCCTTTGACTTGTAAATCGTTTATTTTTTTCAAGTAGCCCTAACATAATATATTGAACGAAACAATTACTTTCCCTTTTGGTTTTGACCCTTTAATTATAACAAAAAATTGAGGAAATCAATCCCCGGCAGAATAAAATCTTATAAGAATAATTCACCGGGAAAGAACAGGATATGAGGCTCGCTGACAAAACTGAACATATATTTTGAGATCCGGGGGTCGTTTCTGAATTTTCTTAAAAGGGTTTCCCGCTGAAATTCGCTGGCCCCCTCTGAAGTTTCATACTCGAAACTCAATTGCAGGTCCCTGTCTGGGTCGGTTTTTAAGTCTGTCACACTAAATTTTTCTGGATAAGAATAAACAGGTGAATTTCTTGTCAGGACAAAATCCCCCCCAGCTATCAGGTCTATAATATGGGTATTATTTTTGATAAATTCCAGAGTTTTTTTTGCTTCAAACCGGCGTTCTCCGGGAAAGCCAAGACAAAAGAACACCCAGGTTTTAATTCCAGCATTATGGGCAGAGGCCAGGATATTTTTTACCCTGGAGGTGTCCCAGCCTTTGTTCATTTTGTTCAGAATTCTGTCACAATAAGATTCCAGCCCAAAAAGGGCAAGCCTGCAACCTCCATCATGTAGAGTATGGAAGTAATCCTCATCCATCATTTTTTCCATCCGGAATTCCCCTGCCCAGCGATAACTTTTTTCGTTTTTCCTTATCAGCTCAGCCAGCACCTTGCCCTGTTCTGGCGGAAACGCGTCATCCACAAAATAAAAATTCGAACAACCATACCTGTTGTTTAAAGAATTCATTTCTTCAAGCATAGTAACAGGGTTCTTGATTCTGAAGCTGGAAGCTGAGAGGTGATGGGTACAGAACTGGCAGCCCGACCAGTAGCAGCCTCTGGATAAATTGACGGGAAGATAGACCTTAGGCGAATAGTATTTGTCCAGCTCCAGTCCTGAAAAATCAGGCAGTGGAAGCAAATTCAGATTTGTGGGAATGGAAACCGGGTTGGAAATTATTTTGCCCTTATGTTTATAAATCAACCCTGAAACTTTCGAGAAATTCTTTCCCTCAATATTTTCTGCCAGCTCAGCCAGGCCGATTTCTCCATCGAAAGGTATAAAAGAATCTGTATATTCAAATAACTCAACCCTGGTTTTTAAAAGATCGGACAGGTGGGAAATCATGCTTCCCCCCATACAAATGTGGGTATGGGGAAGGTATTTTTTTACAAGCCTGGCAAGGGTGAATCCGGGAACCAGCTGGCTCTTCCAGGCAATGGAAATACCCAGAATCTGGGGCTCTAACTGCTTCAGTTCTTCTATCTTTTCTTTGAAAAAATCAATAAACGGGTTTCGTTTTTCATCGCCGGAAGCCTGGATGATATCCCGGCTTTTTTCTGTATCATATCCAGCAATTTCAAAATCTTTAAAAGAAAACCGGCAACCGGGGTATTGACCGGAAATATTGCCGAGATAATTCTGTAATACCGCTATCGACTGAAAATATTTGTCAGGCACGAAAAAATCTTTTCCATTCCGCAAATTGCTCTTTTCTTCTTCCACCTGCTCCGCCATCATTGGCGAAATACCGAATTGCTTCAATCGGCCCGATGAAAGAAAATATTCATAAGCTTCCAGGTTATAATCTTTCTGCATAGCAGATATTCCCCGACTCTTTAGAACCGCCACCAACTGGGCAGGCGCCTGGTGGGGCAGAAAAGGAACCGCCTGGGGAGGAAAAGCCAGAACTACCTTCATAAATTACCTCCTGTGAGCAGCCAGCTGGTGAAAAAAAGTATTTACTTCCTCCACCACAGCTTCATATTCAGGAATATGAAAAATCTGTTCCCTGAACCGGGATGAACCGGGCAAACCCCTGGTGTACCAGGCAATAAATTTTCTCATTTTTTCCACGCCGGAAACCTTTCCGAACCTTTCCACTTCCTGATTCAGATGATACAGGATTAATTCCCGCAAGTTCTGGTGCTTTCCTGACTCATCCACTTTCAAGCCCTGCATAAGTTCCAGGGATTCCCGGAAAATCCATGGGTTGGATACCGCTTCCCTGCCAATCATAATTCCATCAACACCCGAAAACTCCAATCTGGCCCTGGCACCGGCAGCAGTCCGTATATCTCCGTTTCCAATAATGGGCAGGTTGGCGGTTTCTTTCATTTTTTTTATAAATTCCCAGTCAGCAGTTCCCGAATATTTCTGTACCGAGGTTCTACCGTGTATAGCCACAGCTTTTATCCCACATTCCCGCGCCATTTTACATATTTCCGGGGCAGTTATCTCGTCGTTGGACCATCCTTTTCTTATTTTTATGGTGACAGGAATTTTCACAGCTGAGACCACAGCTTCGAAATTTTTTGCCAATAATGGCAGGTCGCGGCAGAGAGCTGCGCCGGCGCCTGATTTAACCACCTTGGGAACAGAGCAACCCAGGTTAATATCAATTATAGACGCGCCCATATCTTCCAGCCTTTTTGCCGCCTCCGCCATAAGTTGGGGATCACCGCCAAAAATCTGAACCGAAACCGGTTTCTCCTCTTCAGACAGCTCAGCTATTTTCCAGGTTTTTCTGTTGTTATAATGAAGCGCAAAACATGAAATCATTTCGGTATATACAAGGCCAGTGCCCATGCTTTTTATAATTCTTCTGAACACTACGTCAGTAATTCCTGCCAGGGGTGCTAATATGAGGGGGTTGTTTATTTTTACTTCTCCGATATAAAAAGGCCGGAATTCCGGCGCTTTCTTTATTTCAAACAATTGCTTCGATTTTTCGTTCATAATTTTTTTACAGGCCACCTTCTTTTAGCGATATAAAAGTGTGGGGCACCCGGTACCATTTAATATGAAATCGGTGGTGCTTCCCAATATGAAATCCTTGATAGGGTTATCACCGTATGCCCCCATAAACAGAAAGTTGATATTATTTCTGTCTATGGTTCCCTGAACCGCGCCTACAATATTGAAGGGTTCCACCAGGGGCAGGACCTCTTTAACCCCGTCGTTACGGGCTACAATAACAGCTTCATTATTAATTTGCCGGGCATTTTTTTCAATTTTATCGGTGGTTAAAATATATAGGGGGGCATCAAATTTTTTTGCCACCTCACAGGCAACATTTAATGCCTTCAAGGCAGGTTTCTTGCCGTCATAACAGGCAAGCAGGTTTGCGCCAATCTGGTTTTCCATGGTGCTTACCAGCACCGGCAATATAGATTTATGAACCACCTGTTTCAAAATATGGCTTACCTTATCTGTTATATCTTCCTCATCGTATAGAGTTTTGCCCATAACCAACAGGTCGAAATCTTTTTCCCGCTCCAGAATTTCATCCACCACAATGCCTTCGGTTTTTTCCATTTCAATTTCCAGTTCAGGATATTTTTTTGTCCATTGTTCAAAGTAACTTTCAGCGAATTCTTCTTCCATTCGTACTTCTTTTTCCGACAACTCAACAGCTGCGGGGTTGTACATGATATCCAGCCCCACTCCGTCGCTCAGTTGCTGGACGGCAACAAAAGCCGAGGATATTTTCTGCATATCAGCCACATAAAGGCAGTGAACTTTCGATTGAAATATTTTTGCCAGTTCACAGGCGTTGGTAAGCGCCTGAGCTGTGTTCTTTGAATCCCCCAGAGGAACCAGAATGTTTTTAAACATATCATACCTCAAAAATTACATTTCTCTTAATATTATTTTTTCACCCTGTTTTCCCTTTGTTTTTTCCAATTATAAATAAAGTTTAAAACAAAATTTCAGAAAAGGTTTATTTGATTCCTTATAGAAATAAAAAAGCACCTTAACCGGGGCCAGACTAATAAATATAACCTTTGGAGGAATAAACAGACCAATGACCACCGTTTTAATAGCTGATGACGCTTTGATAATGAGAATGATGCTTAAGGATCTGCTGACTAAAAATGAATTTGAAGTTATTGGCGAGGCAGAAAACGGTGAGGAAGCTGTGGAGGCTTTCAAGGAGTTGAACCCGGACCTGGCTCTTATAGACATACTTATGCCGGTGAAGGACGGCCTGAATGCGGCCCAGGAGATTCTGAACTTCAACCCCGATGCAAAGATTATAATGATAAGCGCCATGGGCGAAAGGGAATACATCGCCCAGGCCCAGGAAATGGGAGTAAAAAGTTTTATCCTGAAGCCCTTCTCACCCCCCAAAGTTATTGAAACCCTCAAAAAAGTAGCTCAAAATTAATTTCAATTTTATGGAATAAATCTTTTTTTATTCTGTATCAAATTAAAATACCAGATTCAATTTATAGATATTATCGGGTTTTGAAAGCAAAAATATTAATCAGGGGAGGTCTGTTATGTTAAAAAACAGAAAAATTGCTCTTTTTTTAGTACTCTTTTTTATGGTACTGGGTTTTACAAAAGTTTACGCCGACGGAATTATTATTCCCAGGCCCATACCCGAGATACCCCGGCCAACCTATCTGAACATTAAATATCACAGGGTTACAGTGGATATTGACAACCAGATTGCCACCACCCAGGTGGATCAGGTTTTTATCAACCCATACAACAGAGACCTGGAAGGAGAATACATTTTCCCCTTGCCCGAAAATGCTGCCATATCCAGCTTCCAGATGGAAGTTGACGGACAGATGGTGGAAGGGAAACTTCTTGATAAGGATGAAGCCCGCCAGATATACGAAAATATAGTTCGCCAGCAGAAAGACCCGGCTTTATTGGAATACGTAGGCCGGAATATGTTCAGGGCAAGAGTATATCCCATTCCCGCCAAAGGGGAAAAACGGATTAAACTGAAATATACCCAGACCCTGAACGCAAATAATGGAGTGGTGGAATATATGTATCCCCTGGATACGGAGAAATTCTCACCCAAACCTCTCAATGAAGTAACTGTGGCAATTGATGTACAATCAAAAGTGCCCATCAAGGCTTTCTATTCACCCAGCCATGATATGTCGATAACCCGGAAGGGAGATGGCCGGATAAAGGCATCATTTGAAAAGGCAAATTACAAGCCCGATAAGAATGTGGTAATTTACTATACCCTTTCTGATAAGGAATTCGGTGTGAACTTACTGACCCACAAAGAGAATGGAAAAGAAGGATATTTTCTTATGTTTGTCGCCCCCAGGGATGAAACCAGCAGGGACGATGTCATTCCCAAGGATGTGGTTTTTGTTCTGGACAAATCAGGCTCTATGAACGATAAGGGAAAAATGGACAATGCCAAAAAAGCCCTGACTTTCTGCCTTTCCAACATGAACAGCGTGGATCGCTTCAATATAGTAGCATTTTCTGATGAAATATTAAAATATTCCGGTGAGCTGGTCCCAGCTTCCGACAACCATATAAACAAGGCAAAGAAATTTACCGAGGGCTTGAAACCGATCGGAGGCACCAACATAAGAGATGCCATGGTAAAAGCTCTGGAAGGAATAAAAAACAGCGGCCGGGCAAAATATATTATCTTTCTTACCGACGGACTGCCCACCGTGGGCATAACCGATGCGGTTTCTATAGAAAATGATGTAAAAAAGGCCAATAAGAATACCCGGATATTTACTTTTGGAGTGGGTTATGACGTAAATACAATTTTACTGGACAACCTGGCCAAGAAGAACAAAGGTGTATCTGAATATATTAAACCCGATGAGAATATGGAGATTAAAATTTCCAATTTTTATAAGAAGATTTCCAATCCCCTTCTAAGCGCTGTGGTGCTTTCCATACCAGGAGCCAAGATCTCTTCTATGTATCCCGGTGAATTACCCGCTATTTTCAAGGGCAGCCAATTGCTGGTTCTGGGAAGAATCGAGGGCTCCGGTGCCTCCTCTATTGTGTCTACCGGAAAAAGGGGCCCAACGGACGTGAAC
>CAZSLZ010000051.1:0-19674 GCA_964607865.1 uncultured bacterium | reverse complement strand
CCTTATGACGGTTAAATACGTGCTGGTACAGGCTCTTTTCGAATCCACCAGTGGTTCGACAGTAACCCGGCTTATCAATGTAGATGCTGAGAATACTTCACACGTGATATTAATGTGGCGAAGCCTGACCCAGTATATTGGAAGCGCAGGGTTTGCCGTGGTTATGTTATCGGTTTTGACGGGCCCTTCAGCTGCGGGTATTTATCAGGCCGAAGGCCATTATGATATTATGCCCCATGTGAAGCAATCTGCCAAACTGGTGGTAAAAATATACCTGTTTTTCCTGCTGACAGGTTCCATTGCTTATGTAATAGTGGGCATGCCGGTCTTCGATTCCATTAATCATTGTATGGCTGCCCTGGGAACCGGTGGTTTTTCCACCAGGAACGCCAGCATAGGGGCCTATAATTCCCTGCCCATCGAAATGGTTACCCTGGTCCTGATGATTCTGGGAGGCACCAGTTTCGCTGTTCACCATTTTGCCAGCCAGGGAAAATGGAAAACCGTTTTTAAGAATGCCGAAGTAAGAACGTTTATCACCACTCTTTTAATTTTTATTGTTTTAACCATTTTTTCCATAAAAACATTCTATGGCTCCAGCTGGGAAAGTATCCGTAAAGGGGTTTTTGAAATAACTTCCTCGCTTACCGGTACCGGGTTCTCCATAGTAAAAAGTTATGCCATGTGGCCCCAGCTTGGCCTGCTGTTAAGCGTTCTGGCAATGTGCGCCGGGGGAATGACCAATTCAACCTCGGGTGCCATCAAGCAACTTCGAATTTATATGATGGTAAAATCCATCTGGTGGACCATCGAACGTCAATTTCTGCCACAAACCACAGTAATTGTGGATTATATCTATAAGGGCGAGGATAAAACCTACATTGATTCCAAAAGCATCAGAGATGTCTTTAATTATATCTCGGTCTATGTTATTACCCTGGTTATTGGTACCTGCATACTCATGGCTTACGGTTTCCCCATGCATGAATCTATGTTTGAGTTTGCCTCCGCCCAGGGCTGCGTTGGCCAATCCATCGGCATCACAGCTTATAACGCCCCCTCCGGTGTTCTTACCACCCTTATGATAGGCATGTTTCTGGGCAGGCTGGAATTTTTCATAATTTTCTACGGTTTTATGAAAGTCTTCCGGGATGTAATCTACCTGGCCAGAAACAGAGATCTGAAATAACTTTAGTTCTCTTGAAAGGAATAGTCGTCAATTTGAAGAATTTTTTAGATGATTCTAATTTGGGGGAGTAGAGTAAATGTTTGATATTTTCAGTTCTTTTGGCATTTTAACCATATTTGTTATAATTGTAATTCTGCAATCGGCAATTAAAATTCTTCAGGAATACGAAAGGGCTGTGGTTTTTCGGCTGGGACGCTATATTGGGACAAAAGGGCCGGGCCTGATTTTTCTTATACCCGTAGTAGATAAAATGAACCGCATAGATATGCGTATTTTTACCCTGGATGTACCTACCCAGGAAGTCATAACCAGGGATAATATTACTATCAAGGTAAATGCAGTGGTGTATTTCAAGGTTGTAGAACCCGAAAATGCTATTATCAAAGTGGAAGACTATGTTTATGCCACATCTCAGTATGCTCAGACCACCTTGCGGTCGATTCTGGGCCAGTCCGAACTGGATGAAGTTCTGGCGGACAGAGAACGGCTGAATTTGAATTTACAGGAAATTCTGGATGAAGCCACTGACGCCTGGGGCATTAAAGTAACTGCAGTGGAAGTCAAGGATGTGGAATTGCCTACATCAATGCAGAGAGCCATGGCAAGGCAGGCGGAAGCTGAACGGGAAAAACGCGCCAAGGTAATTCATGCCGAAGGTGAAAAACAGGCTGCGGAAAACCTGGCAAACGCAGCTGAGATTATGTCTGAACAACCCGCAGCTTTACAATTGAGATATCTGCAGACCCTTACCGAGATATCTGTGGAGAAATCCTCTACTATACTATTTCCCGTGCCTATCGATACCCTGAAGCCTTTCCTTGAATTCGGCAAACTGAGTAAAAACCTGATTTCTTCCACCGGTGAAGGAGAGAAAGAAGAAAAAGAAGAATAATTAATAATAAATTAATCTTGTATTATTATTGACGGCAAGGGGAAACCTGAACCGTCAATTTAATGAAAAAACTTGTTAGGGAGGCGTGCAGATGGCAGTAGTTTATATTAATGGTGAATTTTACGACAAGCGAGAAGATGCCAAAATTTCTGTTTGGGATCATGGATTTTTATATGGCGATGGAGTGTTTGAAGGAATCCGGGTTTATGAGGGAAGAGTTTACAAATGTAAAGAGCATTTACAGCGTTTATATGACTCTGCCAAAACCATTGCTCTGAAAATGCCTTATCCCATTGAAAAAATGGAAGAGTTGATGTTGGAAACAATACGCCGGACCGGTGAAAAGAATTGCTATATCCGGTTGGTGGTTTCCCGGGGAATCGGCGACCTGGGGCTGGATCCCGGAAAATGCAAGGAACCCACCGTGGTTATAATTTGTGATACAATTCAATTATTCCCTGAAGAACTATACGATGTGGGGGTAAAAGTTATCATTGCAGCTACAAGAAAGAACTTCCCCGAATCCCTGAACCCGAATGTGAAATCATTAAATTATCTCAGCAACATTCTTGCCAAGGTGGAAGCTGTTCAGGCAGGTGTTCCCGAAGCTATTCAGATAAACATTCATGGTTACATAACCGAGGGAACCGCCGATAATATCTTCGTAGTTAAAAACGGGGCTATCCGTACCCCGCCATCCTCGGCAGGAATTCTGGTGGGTATTACCCGCAATGCCATTATAGACTGCGCAAAGGATCTGAATATAAATATTACCGAAGAAAATATGACCTCCCACGATTTATATACCGCAGATGAAATTTTCCTTTCAGGAACAGCTGCGGAAATGATTCCCGTGGTTGAAGTGGCAGGCAGAACTATTGGAAACGGAAAACCGGGCCCTGTTTATAAGAAACTTCTGGCAGAACTGAGAAGCCACACCCGCAGGGAAGGTACTGAAGTTTATAAATAATATTTTTAATAAATAAGACTTAAAAGGGAATCGTTTAAAACGATTCCCTTTTACTTTAATCTGTTAATATCATTTCGACGGGTTTTCTGTAATCGAATGGCCCCAGGTTGGGGTTCAGAATAATCTTACTGCCGGAGGGAAAATTGAGTTCTCCCACGGAGAACGAACATACGCCTCCTCAACCATATTTAAATTTACCAGAGGTGAGTTCTTTTCCAGCGGCATTTACAACTTTTACACTGAAAGGGTCAGCCTTTTTGTCGCCAACGTAAACATAGGCATAAGATTCGCTCTCGGCGCCTTTAATGTTGTATTGAAAATAGGTTCCTCTTCTTATGATTTCAATTTCCAGAGGCTCTCCAAAATCCAGGGTAACAATACCTTTCTCCATTACAAGAATTTTTTTGCCGATACGTTTCGATTCAAGTGACCAGGTTCTTCCTTTTTTATCTTTTTTTCTCAGCTTGATATATTCGATCTTATAATTACCCGGAGGCACTTCAACTTTTTTATCCTTGCTGGTTACAATATGATTTCCGTTTCTGGCGCTTAAATCGAGTTCGAATTCACAGGATTTATGCATAATTGTGCCCGGTTCCTTGCCTTCCTGGATTTCCCGGCTGATTGGAGAATACCTGCGGGGCTGGGGCATACAGGAAACCGATAAACAAGCCAGGGTAATAAATAACAATAACGATAATAAATATTTATTTTTCAGAATTTTATTCACCTCCTTATTGGTTACTTGAATTATATCATATAAAAACTATAAAATAAAGTGATTAAAATTCCGTCTGGTGAGTTTTAAATATGTCAACCATTCCTTTTCTTCCCTGTGACCATGCGTGTTCCATGGGTGAATGGTTGTAGTTGTCTTTGCTATGTGGGTTTGCTCCATAGTTCAGAAGAAGCCTGACTATTTCTTCCAGATATTGCTTTTTGTTTATACTTCTGGGAGAACAGGCCAGGTGAAGGGGAGTTTTTCCTGCTCCGTTTTTATTATTTACTCTGGCGCCTTTTTGTAATAGAAGTTTTACAATTTCCACATATCCATCTTCCACGGCAAAGTGCAGGGGGGTATTCCCCTGGTTATCCTGAAAATTTACATCGCTTCCATATTTTATCAATAATTTCACAGCTTCTATGTTATTAAAATTTACTGCCCGATGCAGGGGAATGAGGCCTGCGTTGTCTATCAAATTGGGGTTTGCATCTTTTTCCAACAGAGTTTCAATAACCTGCCTATTTTCCGCGATAACAGCCAGGTGCAGTGGGGTTTCACTTCTCTGGTTGGCGGCATTTATTTTGGCGCCCTTTTTTACTAATAACTCTATCAGAGATTTCTCACCATTTGTACCTGCAATATGCAACGGGGTGTTGTTTTCACTGTCCCGGGAATTTACGTCGATTCCTCTGTCGATTAATAACCGGGCAATTTCCACATTTCCTGCCTGGCAGGCTTTGTGCAAAAGACTTCTTCCCTGCCAATCACTATAAGAAACCAGATCAGGATATTGGCCCAGAAGGTCTTTTAAAGACTCCAGATCGCCGTATTCAATAGTGTTGTTAATAATTTGATCCAATTGTTCTTTCTTCCCCTTTCAAAAAAATGTAGGAATTTTGTATCCGGTTATTCCTTTAAATCAAATTTTCTGTGTTCCAGCTCCTGCCGGAGAGCTTCGTTTATTCTGCCAAGAGGCAGCAACAAACCCGCCGCTCTCCTTAGATTTCTTTTTCTGCCAGAAATTTTTGTGTTCTCAGGTAAAACTTCTCCGTTGACAAGGGACTCGGTAAGAGGGAAAGAAATTCCGCCCAGAGCGATGCCGAATTGAGCCATTTTTCGCAAAACTTTCTCATATAAACTGGGTTCGGGCATATCTTTCGATTCCAGGTAAGTAAAATGGCCTCCGGGAATGATTTCATGAAATTTTCCTTCAATTTTAATTTTTTTCTCCCAGGGAATTTCACTCAGGGCAGGTAATGAAAAGCCCTGGCTGTAATATTTTTTATCGTTCACATGAGGGGTTATTCCAAACTCGATTCTGTCCAGCTGGCTGAAACGTTGAGCTGCATAACCCGACGAGGATGCAGTTAAAATAATATTTTCACTGTATTCTTCTGCCAGCCTGTTTAATTCTTCTTTCATATATTTTACAGTTTTTATGGCAAATTGCAAAACATTTTCATCTTCGCCATGATTTCTGCCGTGCATTATATACATAGCTTCTGCCAGCCCCACAAAACCCACTGTCATAATGCCATAGTTCAGCGGGTTAACAATGTTTTCTTCTTCGCTGAGCCTGTTGGTGCCCCTGTAAACCTTTTCTCCCATTACAAAAGGCAGTTCACTCAAATGCAGGGTCTCCAGAACATCCTTACGGTGTAAAAGCTGCTTTATGCTTAACTCCAAAGCCCTTTTAACTTCATTATTGAAGGACTCCACCATATATTCTTTTCGTTTGTGGGCAATCTTAAATGCTATTCTTGGCAGGTTCAGGGTAACCTGAGCAATGTTTCCCCATCCCCAGATTTTTTCATCTTCAACTTCCGGGCCTGTAAATTTCCCCGACATTGAACCAGCTGCCCTGGAACCGTCGCCCCAGTAGGCAATATGTTTAGAATCTTTATTAACCGGCGCATCGGCAAAGGCAAAGGAAGGGTTCATTCTGCGGGATGAAGTTTTGATGGCTTTCTGAAAAAGATCATAATTGGGATCGCCGGGTTCGAAATTCACACCCTTTTTAACATGAAATACAACCCAGGGAAATAAGGGGGTTTCCCCGTTGCCCAGGCCCTTATGGAGAACTTCCAGTAGAGCTTCCGTAATGATCCGGCCTTCCCTGGTGGTATCCAGCCCCAGGTTAATGGTGCTCATGGGAACCTGGGCTCCAAGGCGGGAATAAATCATATTTAAATTATAAATCAATCCCTGCAAACCCTGTTCGACTTCACCGGCTTCCAGAGAATCCTCGCCAAACTTTTTCCTGATATAATTTGAAAGGTAGGAATCAAACTCGGGAATCGATTGGCCTCCGTACATGTCATTCTGGCAGGATTGAATGATGATGGCAGTAAGAGCGGTAATAGTGGAGAAATGTTTTGGAGGGCGTATGTAACCGTAACCGGAGAAAAAACCTTTTTCCAGCAGTTCACCCAGGGGGATTTGCAAGGAATTAATGGTTTTGCTGTAATAATCCAGGTCATGAATGTGAATATCCCCACGGTTGTGGGCATCGGAATATTGGCTGGGAATAAGCCTGGTCAGGTAAAAATTTCTGCAGGCCGCCACTGCGATTCGAAGCATTTTGGAACTGGGCGAGTTAAAATCGTAAGGATCTTTCTTATGGGTTTCCCTCAGAATGGTTTCCACCGAGTCCATTAACTCGGATTTGCCTTCCCGGATATTGGTTCTTTTGGCTCTGTATATAATATAAGCTTTAGCCTGGGGAGCATAGCCCTCTCTTATAAGAACCTGTTCCACTGTATCTTGAATCTCTTCAACATTTGGGACATTTCCTTCTATGGTTTTGATTAAATCTGAAACCACCATTTCTGCCAGTTTCGAGCACAATTTCTTATCGTCAATTCCAGTGGCATAAAAAGATTTGTTAATTGCCTCTGCAATTTTTTCTATGTCAAAACGGGTCATTCTACCGTCACGTTTACGGATGATGGGGAAAGGGAACATTTCTTTCTGAGTTGTAGCCATGGAACCTCCTGGAAATTTTTATTATTGTACATAATACAAAGAATTGTATGTAAAATCCTTGTAGGTTTCCCGCAACCTTTCTGATAATTGGAATTATTTGTTTTATTCAATTGATAAATTGCAAAACAGGACATTTCTTCCTTTCGTAGAAATCAATTATATCATCAGAAGATGATATCGTTACCTTTTCGGAGGAATTTATATGTATATACCTACAGAAGATAAATTATTTGAGCATGGTTGCCAGTTTAAGGATATGAAGCTCAGCGCCTTTAATCCCAAGACTCTTACTTATTACTGCCAGGTTTGTGGGGGGAAGTTTATAATTGAACAGGATATGAAGGATTGGGATAAGCTTTTTGGGGAGCCTATTACTTTAAAGCTTAATAAAAGAGTTCTTAACCAGGTTCTGGAACAACGCCAGAAAGAAGAAGACAAGGTGGATGCGGAAATAGCAAAAAAAGAAGAAGAAGCCCGCCTGAGGGCCGAGGATGCCCGGAAAAAAGCTGAGCAGGCCCGGTTGAGAGAAGAAGAGGAACTGAAGAAAAAACTTCAGGAAGCTGAAAAACGAAGACAGGAAGAATTGAAGAAGGAAGAAGCATTGCAGGCTGAAGTTTCTGAAGAATATGAAGATGAAAAATAAGAAAATAACAATTCCAATTCTGATTCAAGGGCAAAAAACATAGGAAAATAAGATACAAATAGGGCTGTCCCAGAGGGACAGTTTTTTTTTACCTTGAATAACCCGAATTTTGTCATGACAAGGAGCGCCAGGCGACGTAGCGAGCTCTGTGCCATCCCAATTAAAAATTGGGGAACATATTGTTCGCATAATAGTTTTTTCAACCGGCGAAAGATCCGGTTGCTCACAAACGCAAGGTAAATGGGTTTAAAAAACACCTGGTGGGTGTGGCGCAGGCGCCCATTTTAAAATGGGCAAACATATCGTTCGCCATTTTAATTTACTGATATTTCACCTCTTTCCTGGCTCACAAACCAACATATTGCAATACCAGAAGTTGCTTATAGCTATATAGCAATAAGCAACCCGTGAGCCCAGCTATACCACAAAAAACCAATACGGAAAATTTCATACATTGAAAAATGCAGCGGCCGTTGTAATGAAGGATGAAAGCGGCGCAGCAATTGAATCCTGAATGAAAAAAGATGAGCGGGTTATTGATAATGATTTGATGTGAGTAATAAAATGAAAAAATAATGGTTTAAAAAAAGGTAAATGGGTTTTGAACCAACCCCATCTAAATTGAGATTGCCACGGTTTCTTTGTAACTTCGCATTTTTCAGCAGGGCGATTCTACCTTAAATGCTTATTTAAGTAGTTTGATACCCAGCATTTCTTTAAGGGCGCGGGCATTTTCCACTGCATACCCAGCTTTATCGTTATTAAAATAACAATAAATATCTTTACCCTGATCCTTCCAGGTATTCAGTGCACCGGCCCAACCTGAAAGTTGGTGGTTGGTATATCTGTCCTCATATTTTTTTTCCGGCCCGTGCATTCTTATATAAACCCAATTGGCGGTAATTTCCCTGGGAGTTTCCATACCAGGCATATCATAAATACAGAAGGCTGAGTTGTATTCAGAAAGTAGCTGATATGTTTCATCGCGAAACCAGTCAGGGTCTCTGAATTCAAAGGCATAATTATATTTTTCAGGTAATTCCTTTAAAAAATTGTTTAGCCGTTCTCCATTGAAACCAAAATTAGGGGGCAGTTGAAAAAGGATGGGGCCCAGGTTTCCTGCCAGTTGTTTCAGGGAATGTATCAGGGTGGGGATTGATTTGCCGGGATCTTTCAGTTTTTTCATATGAGTTGTATATCTATTCGCTTTGAAGGCGAATAGAAAATCATCAGGTACAGTTTTTTGCCAGTTATTTAATGTCTTGTCCGAGGGTACCTGATAAAATGAATTGTTTATTTCTACTGTATCGAAATATTCAGAGAAAAATTCCAGTTCATTTTTCTTTTTCATATTATCAGGATAAAACTTCCCGATCCAGTGATCGTAGTGCCAACCCGATGTTCCAATGCGAACCCTGGCTTGTCTTTTCATTATTTTCACCCTGTATTTTAACCGGTTAGATTCAAATAAATTCCTTTACTTAATAATCCTTACTTATATCAAGAATATTGACCATTTCTTTCATCTGTTCAAACCCTGTGTTTGCAGGCTCTTCTTTTTCTATGCGGGGAATATGGTTTTTACCCATGGCATATTCAAGATAGGTTCTGCCTGTCATAACCCGGTGGCGGGCGTTAAGAAGGTTAATCCTGGCTCTTTCCAGAGATAAGGTTGCCTGGTTTAACTCCACGTTGTTGGTAATTCCGTTTCTGTAGCGGGCTTCCACCAGCCGGTAATTCTCTGTCGAGGTTTTCAGTTCATATTCAGCGGAATTATATCGGCTCTGAGCTTCTTCCAACTCAAGCTTTGCCTGAATCACTTCAACTTTTACCCTGTTCTCCAGTTGCTCCAGGCTTTTCTGGCTTTGAAAGAGTTTTTCCCTGGCAATTTCAGTTCTGGATTAAGTCTGCCCGCCGTCAAAAATTGGAATCTCCAGGTTGACCCCTGCGGTCCACTGCTCGGGGTTTGTAAAACTGGTATCGGTCTTGTTTTCGTATTTTACCATTGCCCTCAGCTGGGGGTTGTTGCCCGCCATTTCTCCATAGTAGGCTTTCCTTACCGCCAGCACCAATGTCCTGGCAGATTGGATATCATTGCGTAATTCCAGTGCCTGTTCTATCATTTCCTGCCGGTTCGGAAAATTATAACCTTCAATTTCAATAAAATTTCCCACCAGTTTTATATCTGTGCGGGAGGGGTTAATGCCTATAAGATCCAGGAAAGAAGCCAGCTCCGAATAGTAATTTTTTTCAGCTTCCGCCAGTGAATCCCTTGACCGGCTTCTTCTCAACTCTGCCTCCAGGACTTCCAGCCTGGGCAGAATTCCCTCATCGAACATATTTCGTGCCAATTTCAGTTGATCTGTGGTCAGGTCAATCTGTTCCCGGGTAATTTTCGTCATGCCCCTGGTATTCAAAACTTTGAAATACCTGAGTTTGACCATAAATAAAATTTCGTTTACGTTGTGTCTGTGGGCAAACTCTTTTGCCCTGGCCATTTCCCTGGCTGAAGAAATGAAATTTTCCAGGTAACCGAAGGATGTTATGAGTTTCGACAGGGTGGCGCTGGCAGAATAATTATGGCGAACCATGGGCTCCAGGGTAACCGGAGCTCCGGGTATTCTTACTTCCACCAGGGGGTTTAAATAGGTATAACCACCTGCAATGTTCAGTTGTGGGTTCAGCCGGCTTCTGCTAAGGTAATATTCAGAATTTGCCTGCCGGGCCTCCGATTCTGATATTTTTAACCGGATATTCTTTTGCCGGGCTATATCAATACATTGTTCCAGAGTAAGTGTGCTTTCCGGGGGAACTGCTTTTTCATCCTCGGCATTGGGAAAACCCATTGACAGCAAAACTGACATGAGTATGTACAATATGAACTTATTTAATTTCAGCATTTAGTCTCCAGTCACTCAATTTTGATTTGCAAGTTTTTAATCCAGGGATTTTTTAAACCTTATGATACTGAAAGTCAGAATTAAAACCATAAAAACAATAAGGGGGACAATCTGGTGCCATAAATAGCGGGCGCCAATCCCTTTCAGAATAATACCCCGCAGAATAACAAGAAAATAGGTCAGTGGTAATATTTTGGAAATCATCTGGGCTGCCTTGGGCATTCCATCAACGGGAAACATATAACCTGAGAGAAGTATGGTGGGCAGAAAAATGAAAAACGACATCTGCATTGCCTGCTGTTGGGTTCTTGCCACTGTGGAAATAACCAGCCCAAGCCCCAGGTAGCAGACGATATAAATAAATGTGAGGGCATACAAAAGAAGAATACTGCCCCGGAAAGGGACTCCAAATAGAAATACACCCAGAATCAGGGCAAGGGTGACCTGAACATAACCCAGCAATATATAGGGAATAAGTTTCCCCATCATAAGCTCGAAACCTCTGATGGGAGTGGTAATCAATTGCTCCAGAGTACCGGTTTCTCTTTCTCTTACAATTGCCATTGAAGTAATCATCATCATGGTCATGGTCAGAATAACCCCTATTATGCCGGGCACGATGTAATAGGAACTGACCAGATCCGGATTATACCAGCCTCTTACCCTGATATCCAGGGGTAATTCCCCCGGAGGGTAGCCCGATTCGGGATTGATATTTTGTGCCAGGATTTCAGTGTTCTTCAAATTGGCTATGCCTGAGGAGTTGGATATAGCTGAGGTTGCCACCATTGGGTCAGACGCATCTACAATTACCTGAACTGTAACTGGCTGGTTGCTCTTTAGTTTTCTGGCATAATCAGGGCCAATTATTATGCCCACCCGGGCTCTTCCGCTGGCAATGTAACTTTCCACTTTTTCATATTTTTCCACATTGTCAATTACCCGAAAATACTGAGAATTGGTAAAATACTGTACCAATCTTCGGCTTTCCTGAGTACGGGTGTAATCACAAACCACCATTGGCAGGTTTTTCACATCGGTATTAATTGCGTAGCCAAAGACCAGTATCTGTATTATGGGCAGGCCCAGCATCATTGCCAGGGTAAGCCTGTCCCTGCGCATCTGTATAAATTCTTTTTTTATAATGGCTATCAGTCTTTGATTTATCATGAAACAGGCTCCTGTTTTTGTTTTTCCACAAGAGAAGCGAAAACGTCTTCCAGGGTTGGGCTGTCAGGTTTGGCTGGGCTGGAAACAATATCTTTCTTACCGATTTCTGCGTCAATTTGTTCCGGTGATGACCTGTCAGGTTTCAATAAGAACCGGACCGTCTCACCAGCGGGGAAAATATTGCTGATACCGGGGAAATCCTTCAGTACATCCATAACTTCCAAACGTTCTTCGGTATGGAGTTTGTAGGTCTGGCCGTCAAGAAAACGGGTCTTCAATTCATGAGGGCTTCCGCGGGCAATAAGCCTGCCGCCGTAAATGAAGCAAATCTGGTCGCATCTTTCCACCTCGTCCATATAATGGGTAGTAACCATAATGGTCTTGCCTCTCTGTGACAACTCAATAATGATCTCCCAGAAATACCTTCTCAATGCCGGGTCAACTCCCCCCGTAGGTTCGTCCAGAAAAACCAGCTCGGGGTCATGCAGCAGGGCAACGGCAAAAGCCAACCTCTGTTGGATACCCCTGGGTAACCCCGATGCCAGTTGGTTCTCAAGGCCTTCCAGGTGGGTAAGCTTAATAAGTTCTTTTATTCTGTCTTTTCTTGCCTCTTGAGATAAGCCGAATATGCCCGCAAAAAAATTCAGGTTTTCTGTAACGGATAAATCCTTATACAGACTGAATTTCTGGGACATATAACCCACATTTGCCCTTATTTCTTCAGCCTGGGTAAAAATATCATAACCCAGAACCGTACCCTCTCCTCCGGTGGGCTGAATGATCCCCAGGAGCATGCGTATTGTTGTGGATTTGCCCGCTCCGTTGGGCCCCAGAAAACCAAAAATGGAACCTCGGCGGATCTTGAAGCTTACATTATCTACCGCGGTAAAATCACCGAATTTTTTTGAAAGTTTTTGCACATCTACACTGAGTTTATCCAGGGGAAACACCTCCCATTGCCCCATCTGGAGAGGTCAATATCAGAAAGACATCTTCCATCGAATAGCCAACTATCTCAGCTTTTCCCACTTTTATTCCGTTTTCTTCCAATATACGGGTTATTTCTTCCCTCAATTCATCGTCTGTTTCTTCAACAAAAATATGAATTTTGTCACCAAACAACTCAACATCTTTAACATTTTTGTTTTTTTGCAACAACCTTCGCGAAGCTATGGGTTTATCGCATAGCACTTCGATAGCCTGGCCGGGAACCGACTTTCTTATTTGATCTGCGGAACCGGTTTTCAGTATTTCTCCCTTATGAATCAACGCCAGCTTGTTGAACTGCTCAGCTTCATCCATATATGGGGTAGAAGAAACTACCGTCAGTCCATCTTTCTGAAGCTGAAAAATAATTTTCCAGAATTCCCGGCGGGAAACCGGATCGATACCTGTGGTGGGTTCATCCATGATCATAATCGGAGGTTTATGAATAAGCCCGCATAATAATGCCAGCTTTTGTTTCATCCCCCCGGAAAGGTTCGCAGCCAGCCTGTCTTTGAAGCGATCCAGGCCTATAAAATCCAGAAGCTGGCTTTTTCTTCGGGAAATATCTCCAGCCTCAGGGTACAGCCGGGCAAAAAAGTCAATATTCTCTTCCACGGTAAGGTCGCCATAAAGACTGAAGTTCTGGGAAATATATCCAAGCTTATTGCGAATCCTTTCGATATAATTCCGGCTGTCCTCACCATCGATTAAAACTTCACCCCCATCATAACTGAGGATCCCCATAAGAATTTTCAGCAGAGTGGTTTTTCCCGCTCCGTCAGGGCCCACCAGCCCAAAAATTTCACCGTGCCCCACTTTCAGGCTAATTCCCTTCAAAGCTTCCACATTGCCATATTTTTTTGTTAAACTTTTTACTTCAACTTCAGTCTTTTTCATTGGTTTTTATCACCACATCGGCGGGCATGCCGGGTTTTAGTTTTAAACCGGGGTTTTCAACCTGAACCTTGGTGCGGAAAACAAGGTTTACACGCTCCCTGTGGGTTTGAATGAATTTGGGGGTAAACTCAGCTTTTTCATAAATCCGGGTAACCTTCCCCTGAAATTCTTCACCGGGAAAAGAATCTACGGTGGCCACTGCCGGCTCGTTCAGGTTGACTTTTCCAAACAAGGTTTCGGGAAGGAAAATATAGACCCATGGGTTTGCCAGATCGTTAATGGATACAACAGGTATTCCCGGCCCTATGGTTTCTGAATCTTCGAAATTTACAGTTACCACCACGCCATCGGCAGGAGCATGAATTTTTGAATTTTTCAACTGGTTCGTAGCCAGCTCTACCCCCGCCTCAGCTTCCTGGACCCTTTCCCTCGCAGCTTTTACTTCCTGTTTCCGGGGGCCTTCAAGCATTAACTGAACCTGGTTCTCCCAGTAATCTACCTGGGTTTTTGCCTTACTTATAATCTCGGGGCGGGTGCCGGTGAGCATTTCATCGTAACGGGCCTTCTGGGCCTTGTATTGTTCATAAACCTGTTTTACTTCAGGTGGGCGGAAGCCTGACTGCATTTTTTTATACTGCTGCCGGGCATTTTCATAATTTGCCAGGGCAACTTCATATTGGTTTTTGTGGGTTTCATAACTCTGGGCCGATACGGCGCCTATCTCATAAAGATTTCTGTAACGTTCGTAATTCCGTTTCACAGTTTCCATGTTGGACCGGGCAGATTCCAGTTGATTTCCGGCGGAGCTGACATCTTCTTGTCTGTAGCCCGACTTCATGAGATTGTATTGTTGCCAGGCAGACAGCATGGATGCCCTGGCCTGCTCGAGTTCATTTGCAGTGGGGCCGTTCTGCAGCTTTTCCAATTCCGCACGGGCGCCTCTTAATTGTGCCCTGGCCTGTTCAATTTCATTGGGGCGGGGGCCTGCCAGAAGATTGTCCAAATTCGCTTCTGCGCCTGCCAGTTTGGCCCGGGCCCGCTTATACTGAGCCTGAAAAGGTTCCTGATCCAGAATTGCCAGTAAATCTCCCTTTTTAACTGCCTGGCCTTCCTTTGCATAAATTTTCTCAATTCTTCCCCGGGCCTCGAAAGACATATTATATGTGGTAACTTCAACCACACCGGAAAACAGCATTTCGTCCTTTCCGTTCTTTATTACAAACAGGTATATTGCAGTGACGACAATGATTACCAGAAAAGCAATAATGATATATTTTAATTTGTCTTTTTGGGGGTTCATAATTCTCTCCTTCAATCTATGAAATCAAATAAGAAAGTTTCGCCGGGTGGGGGCAATATTTTTTTTAGATCACTGAACTTTGACTGGACCACATCCATCTTTTCATCGGCAACCAGGCCGAATAAAAAAATGTGAAGTAGCATTTCTATGGTTTCTGTCGGAGATACCCCCAAACTGGCCAATTTTCCGGGAGTAAGAAAATTCAGGACTGAATCCTGAATAAATGAATAAAGCAATTTACAGTTGACCGGCCGGAAATATCCCTTTTTTACCCCCTCCTCATATATGTTCACAAGAATGGGTATTCTCTTTCTGCGACGGTTATCAATAACCTCAAAAGCTTCAGGAAACTGGCCGGCAATTTCATTCACCTGATTATGTCCAAGCCTTGCCCACAGTTGAAAAAGAGGGATAAAGAAATAGATGAACTGTTCAACCGGGTCTGTAGCTCTGTTCAGATAATTGTCCTGCTCTTCAAACACCGAGTCGATAATCATGGATATGGTTTCCCTGACAAGATGGCTTTTACCGGAAAAATACTTGTAAATAGTCTTTTTACTTATACCTGCATTTTCAGCCAGTTTATCCATGGTCATAGCCCTGAACCCGACCTTAAAAAATGCCCGGCTTGCCAGGCTTAGAATTCTTTGTTTGGTTTTCAGTTTTTCCATTTATACTCCAGAAACTAAAATAGAGTTAACAGTTTCCAGAATATCATATTTTTTCATTCAGGTCAATCTTTAAACAGAGAAAAGCCTGAAATGCAGTTTCATTTTATTGAAACCGGACATTGGCTTCTTTTGTTCATATAAAGGACAATTGCAAACATGGGAGGACAAGATGTATATTAAATGGTTTGAGGATTTAAACAGCGATGATGTTTCCAGTGTGGGAGGAAAGAATGCTTCACTGGGCGAGATGATGACAAAACTACAGGATGAGGGAATCAGGGTTCCCCTGGGGTTTTCCACCACAGCCCAGGGTTACCGGGATTTTATTGAACATAACGGCCTGGAAGAAAAAATTAGAAATCATATACAGAAATGGGAAAGGGAAGAATTTTCCCTGGAAAAGGCAGGTAAAAAAATCAGGGATTTAATTATGGATTCGGATTTTCCTGAAAAACTGGCAGAAGAAATAAAAAAAGCCTATAAAGAACTGGAAGAGAAATATTCCAATAAAGAGATAAGCGTGGCTGTACGAAGCAGCGCCACAGCAGAGGATTTGCCTGAAGCCAGTTTTGCGGGCCAGCAGGAAACTTTCCTTAATGTATCGGGTGAAAGTGCTCTGTTGCAGGCCTGCAAAAAATGCTATGCTTCGCTTTTTACCGACAGGGCAATTTCCTATAGAAACGAACAGGGGTTTAACCAGATGAAAGTTGCCCTGGCAGTGGGTGTTCAGAAGATGGTCAGATCAGATAAAGCTGGAGCCGGGGTGATGTTTTCCATAGATACAGAAACCGGATTCCCCGACAACATTGTAATAAATGCTTCTTGGGGTTTGGGCGAAAATGTAGTTCAGGGAACGGTGAACCCCGATGAATATGTGGTTTATAAACCTTTCCTGGACAACAAGAAATTGATTCCCATCCTAAAGAAAGAAATTGGTACCAAAAAGAAAAAAATGATATATGCCTCGGGTAAAAGCGAAAAAACCAGAAACATAGATACAAAGAAGGAAGAGCGCAGAAAACCGGTTCTTGAAGATGAAGAGATTCTTCAATTAGCGCGCTGGGGAAAACTTATTGAAAAGCATTACGGCAGGCCTATGGATATGGAATGGGCAAAGGATGGGGTTTCCAACAAGCTCTTTATCGTGCAGGCGAGGCCTGAAACGGTGCAGTCTCAAAGGGAAGCAGGGGTTTTGAACGAGTTCAGCCTTAAGGAAAAAGGCGAGGAATTGTTAACCGGCCTGGGTATCGGCAATGCCATAGCATCCGGCAAAGTTTCTCTATTGAAGTCTTCCGGTGATATTGATGAATTTGAGGAAAATTCCATTCTGGTAACCGGGATGACTGACCCCGACTGGGTACCCATTATGAAAAAAGCTGCCGGAATAATAACAGATCTGGGTGGAAGAACCAGCCATGCTGCTATTGTCAGCCGGGAGCTGGGCGTTCCTGCAGTGGTAGGTACGGAAAATGCCACCCAGACAGTTAAAGATGGCAGGGAAGTTACCTTATCCTGCACCGGGGGAGATAAAGGCGTTGTCTATAAAGGAAAACTGGCTTATGAAAAAAAACAACTTGACCTGTCAGATATACCATCTACAGAAACCCAGATCATGCTCAATATCGCCAACCCCGATGCAGCTTTCCGATGGTGGCGGCTTCCCAGCAAGGGCGTGGGACTGGCCAGAATGGAGTTTATTGTTAATAGCGCAATTAAAATTCATCCTCTTGCGCTGGTAAATTTTGAAAAATTGGAAGATAAGAAAGCAAAGGAAAAAATATCTCAGCTCACAGCTTCCTACCATGACAAAACCAGATATTTTGCAGATCATCTTTCCAGGGGCATCGCCAGAATTGCTGCGGCCCAATACCCCGATGAAGTAATAGTCAGAATGAGCGATTTTAAAACCAATGAATATGCCGACCTCATAGGCGGAAAGGAATTTGAACCGGAGGAGAATAACCCAATGCTGGGTTTCCGGGGTGCATCCCGTTATTACAGTGATGAATACAAACCAGGGTTCAAGCTGGAATGTGAGGCGATAAAGAAGGTAAGAGAGGAAATGGGTTTTGACAATGTGATAATTATGATTCCCTTTTGCAGAACCCTGGATGAAGCGGGCCGTGTGCTGAAGGTTCTGGAGGAAAACGGCCTGAAACAGGGGCGGAATAACCTGAAAGTTTATATTATGGCAGAGGTGCCCTCTAACATAATACTTGCAAGAGAGTTTGCCCGGCGGTTTGACGGTTTTTCCATCGGCAGCAACGACCTTACTCAGTTAACCTTAGGGGTGGACAGAGATTCAGCCGGTTTAAAATATCTTTTTGATGAAAGAAATGAAGCTGTGAAGAGGTTGATCTCAATGTTAATTCAAGCTGCTCATGATAATAATACAAAAGTAGGTATCTGCGGGCAGGCGCCCAGTGATTACCCCGGATATGCTGAATTTCTGGTAAATGAGGGAATCGATTCAATTTCCTTGAACCCTGACAGCGTAATTGATGTCATAAAACATGTGGCAGAACTTGAGAAGAAAAGGTAGAAAAAACCTGTATCGGTTTAGAAGGGTGTGGATTTTCAAAAGTATATTATAAATTGAAAGTTTCGAAAAAACTGGCAATCTAAAGGAATAGCGGCATTACGCGCTATGGAAATTTGACAAATTAATGGCTATGGCCGCCAAAGATTAATTCTTCACGGATTGCGATATATTTTCTAAACCATGGTTTTTTCAGCATTTTTGAATGGGGCGAGAGCTGGGTCAGGCTGCTTATTTTTTTCGTTTCAATATCATAAAGAAAGATTGTATCACCGTTGGTAAAAGTTATCTTCTTTTCGTCGGGTGAAATTGCAACAAGGCCAATCTTATTTTCACTTAAATCTTTGGCAATTAACTTCTGTCCTTTAGTGGCAAGGTTTACACCGTGCAAATCATTCCCATCAATGAAAATTACATTTTCTCCATTTTTGTCAATGATTATTTGCCGGAATCTTTCATCAGTAGCTTCAGGCGACAATTGAAGCTGATATTGATCAATTATCTCACTTTGATTGTTAACTTCAACCAAAGCTTTAGCCTTGTCTTCATATTCGATTACCAGAATTGTCTTTTTCTTCTGTGGCAAATACAGTAACTGAAATATATTTAACTCATTTTTTGCTATATGATTTTTGTTAAAATCATACATAAAGGACAGATTTTTTTCTTTAGTATTATTCATTTTGGAAACTGCACCAATAACCTCATCTCCATAATAATCTAAAGAGGAACAAATGATATCCTGGCTTGAAAACTTATTGTTATTTAAAACTTCTTTTGTATCAAAATCCATTTCCAGAAGTTCCCAGGCACATTCCGGGTTATTTTCGTGAATTTTTCTATATATTACCTTATTATTCTGAAAGGCCAGAATTGTATCGTATTGATTTTTCTTATCTAACTCCCATTGAGCTGATTCGCTTTTTTTTGCAGAATCTACAGGTATCCTGACAGCTTTTTCTTTGTATATACCCCTGTCATTATCTTGAAATTTTTCAACAAGGTTCAGGTAGTTCCCATCATCAGAGAAAAGCAGGCTTTGAAGCCCGAAATAGTTATAATCATCCTGAGATTCATAAAGAAGGGTTTTTCCTGAGCCGTCGGGTTTCATTTTCCATATTTCAAAAGGCGCATATCTACCATCGATCATGGGGTAATACCGCACAAAAACCAGATGTTTGCCATCTGGGCTCCATAAGGTATTCATATCCTTGTAGTAAAGATTATAAGCAAGGCTGTCGTCGATAAACAACAGAATTATTACCACTAAAACACCTATAATAATACCTTTAGCGATATTCTTTACAGAGATTTTTTCCTTATTTTTCTTCACTCATTTATCCAGCACTTCTTTCAGTAGTTTTATATTACATTTTGCCTTATTTTTTAACAGTTGAACTCTTCCCGGCAGTTTTTCCCTGATAATTCCTCTGTCCAGATAAACTTTAGCCATTGTATTGACCAATTCTTCCCTGGTAAAACCTTCAATTGACAGCCAGGGCAAGTTCAGCATTTGCATAAGGTTGGCAACTTTTGGGTCATAAGACAACCCCAGAACCGGGATTCCCAGGTTCAGTGCAAAGATAAGAGAATGCAACCTCATTCCTACAATAAGGTCCATTTCTCCCATTAATCCCATCATTTGCGGCAAACTGTACTTTCTCTCTATTATTCTGGCGCCAAATTTCATTTTATTCTTCAGGGCTTCACAAACTTTCTTATCCTGAGTTTCCTGAAAGGGAAAAATAAAAACTTCAGCATTATTCTCTTCTATATAAGAATCCAGAAGTTCTGCCATCATTGTTAC
>CAZSLZ010000050.1:0-19717 GCA_964607865.1 uncultured bacterium | reverse complement strand
CAGGGGATTGGTTTCGTTTTTCTGAAATCCGCCTTTCTGAAAATTATAGGAGAGCATGCGGTGAATGGTGCTGGCCGGATGGCCGGTGGCCGCGCTCATCTGCTTGGCGGCCCGTCCCGTGGGGGCCGCCAGCATGATTCTTACCGCCAGCCGGGAAAAAATCTTGAGAACCGCGCGGATAATGGTGGTTTTGCCCGTGCCCGGCCCGCCGGTGATGACCATGACCTTGTGCCGGGCGGCCCAGACCACGGCCTGGGCCTGTTTTGCCGCCAACTGAAACGGGGTGAAACCGTCTTTGTCTATATGGTTCAAATCAGCTCCCTTCTCGGTAAAATATTTGACCAATTCCAGATTTTTGGCCTTTATTGCATGCATCAACGGGGCCCAGCCAAAATCATCCTCCACTTTCAGTAAGTTTGGCTTTTCTTTCATCATTGATTTAACTTTTTCCAAATCTTCACTTTTCACAGCTTCCAGAAACTCATCCCTGGTATCATAATCAATTGCAGTTTCAGCCTGCCCGGTTGTGGGTGAAACCTGGGGCGACTCGGGTTGTCTGGATGAACAGGACATAAAAATCAGTAATAATAAACCTATTGTAATTAAACTGAATTTTTTCATTTCAACCATCCTTTTTTCAAATATTCTTTGATTAACAATTATTTATTCCTATTATAATTGATATTTCAAGTTAAATTGGAAGCATTTTTTCCCGCCAGAAAACCAGTGGTCCAGCAAATCTGCAAATTGAAACCTCCGGTAGGGCCGTCCAGGTCCAGAATTTCCCCTGCAAAAAAAAGATTTTCGATTATTTTAGATTTCATTGTGGCGGGCTCAACTTCTTTTAAATCAACCCCTCCCCTGGTAATCATAGCTTTCTTGAAACCGCTGATATTTTCAACTTTAAATTTTAAACTCTTTACCAGGCTGAAAAGTTCAGCTTGTTTTCTGCAGCTTACCAGGGTAAAAGTTTTAGTCTCTTCAATTTTTGCTAATTTCAACAAGACAGTTGCCAACCTACGGGATAAAAATTCTGTTAATAAATTTACAATGCTTTTTTGGGGATGCTCTCGAACCAATTTTCCAAATTTTTCTTTTAACAATTCGGTGTTGAAATGGGGTAACAGATCGAGTTTGATGTAATAAGATTCCCCGGGCTGACAGAATCTGCTGAGGTTCAATGCAGCAGGCCCGCTGATTCCAAAATGGGTGAAAATTATATCTCCCTGTTCATTGCTAATGGGCTTGCCGTTACTTTCCAGGGTTACTTCCACATCTTTCAGGGAAATACCCTGAAGTTGAGAAACCAGATCGTTCTTTATAATAAAAGGGGAGAGGCCGGGCCTGGGAGGAACCAGGGTATGCCCCATTTTTTTCAGCCATTTGTAACCATCGCCGGTGGATCCGGTGGAGGGATATGACTTGCCCCCGGTAGCCAGGATAACACTCCGGGCATTTATTGAACCTTTTTCTGTTGCAATTGTTTCTATACGGTTATTTTTAATTTCCAGATCTATTACCGGGTGCCGGGAAATCAATGTTACATTGTTGCGATTTAACAGTTTCAGGAAAAAATCGAGAACTTCCCCGGCTTTTTCTGTTTCAGGGTAAATTCGGTTATGTTCATCGGTAATGGTACTGAGTCCCTGTTGATGAAAGAAATCCAGGGTATGAAACAGGCCGAAGCTGTCAAACCCCGAGTATAGAAACTTCCCCTTTTCTCCGTATTGTTCCACCAGTTCATGGAAATTGGTGGTATAGTTGGCGAGGTTGCATCTTCCTCCACCTGTCAACAGCAGTTTTTTTCCCGGCCTGGAATTTTTTTCTATAAGGGCTGTCTTTTTGTCCGCACCGGCAGCCACTGCTGCAGCCATCAATCCGGCGGGGCCGGCGCCTGTTATTACAATGTCAAAATTTTTCATTTTTTTACCTATAATAAAAGCCTGTTTTTCAACAGGCTTTAAAACTTATGGCCGCGCATCCAATCCTCGATGCTAACCAACCGGCGTTACCGGAACAGTTAGCTCCAGCCAGGTAGTTCCCCGGCACACAGAAGTGCTTGCTTAGGGCTGCTCCGTTCCCGTTCTGACCCGGTTCACAAGTTCCCATTGCGAGGAGCCCGGCCTTCAACACCACTTATTCCGGGCAGGCCCGACCAATTAACACCTCAGATGGACATCGACCCTGCTATGGAGGGTTCTGCAGGTAGAGGGCACCCCCAACTCCCCGTCTTAGCGCGGCCAAACTTTATAATCTTTTTAAAGAACAAAGTAACCTTAACAATTTAACAGATATTTATCTCTTTGTCAAAAAATTCCTTTGTTAAAAACCCCGTTTATACCAGTCTATTTATTAACTCATTTATTTCCAATTAAAAATCAGGAGGCTTTTCGCCGGTTATTTTTTCTATAGCTTCCCTGAAAAGCTTAATTTTGTCATCGCTATCCTTTTCCATAGCTGCCTTGCTGGAAGGAACCTTGGTTTCCACCGCCAATTTCATTTTTCCGCTTAAACCCATTTTATCTCTTATGTGCTTATAATACTTCATCAACTTGATCCCCATTTTATCCCTCCAAAAGAGCCAATTGCTTGAAAAAAGGCAATAAAGATTGCTTCAAAGTTTCCGTATTGTCCCAGTCGTTCAGAAATCTACCCTCAAATATGCAGTATTCTTTATCCTGTCCTTCACATTGTATCTCCGAAACCATTATGGGCTTTTCCATAAGGGCGGTACTCCACCCCGAAGCATAACCCATTAAAGACCAGCATACCGGATCTTCAGATACCTCATTAAAACACAAATGCTGTTGGGCTTCATAAGAATTTTTCCATATGCCCCGCATGAAAAATTCTCCATCCTGACGGTTTAATTTCAAATCGGTTAGTTCAACACCCACAATTCCTTCCCAACTGTGCATTTTGGGCCCCATAACAAAAAGTTCTTCTTCGGTTTTAAAACTATAGTTCAATTTTACCTGTAAAAAATCTGAATAACCGTTCTGAAACCCGAATCTGATAAAAAACTGCCGGGCCTTTTCAAGACCGAGTTCATCAATCAGGTTCTGCCGTAGCAGCCCCATGGCATTGGCATCAAATAAAACCAGCCTGTTTTCCTGGAAGGTGACCATTCCCTTATTTCTGTCAAATCTGATTTCTTTTCGTAAATCAAAAGATTCTATATCCATATCCTTCCCCCTGTAAAAATCATTTAAAAGCTTATCTATGTATTAACTAATTTTGTGAAATATTATAAACTTATTCAATATGTTTTACAATATAGAAATTAATGTTTTTTATTTGACTAAAGTATTATTTTTTAACACCAGGTCAATGAATTTTACAACCAATTCAGGATCGAACCGGGTGTGAGATTTCTCAATGAGAATCTTAATGGCATCTTCCCGGTTCAGGGGCTTCTGTTTTTCCGGCACCTGCCAGGGCCGGGGGTTAATAATGGTATCATAATAATCTGCAATACTCAGCATTCTTACACCCCGGGGAATCTCATCGCCAATAAGGCCATGGGGATAACCGGTCCCGTCATACCTCTCATGATGATATTTTAAAACATCGCCTATGTTTCTGGATAAATTTTTGTATTTATCCAGATATTTTGTATGCCCAGCGTGTTTTCTCACTCTTTTTCGTTCCTTCGGGGTGAGTGCCTCTCCGGTGGCTATCTTCTCATAAATCTCTTCGGGAACATCAAGCTTACCCAGATCATGCAGCAAACCGGCAATTTTCAATTCTCTAATTTCATTTTCATTGAAATCCAAATTTTCTGCAAATCTTTCTATTAATCTTGAAACCCGGCGGCAATGTTCCCAGGTGAATTTATCTTTTTTCTTCAGCCTGTCTTCCAGTTTGTTTATTTCGACTCGGTCCAGTTCAGGGCGTTCATCTCCCCGGTTTATCTCCAGTATTTTGGGCGTCAGGGCTTCAATACTGTCCACAGAATAATCAAAAAAACGAGATCTTCTGAAAGAAGGATGCTGGTATTTCTGGATAATTTTTACAGTGGCCAGGCCAGCTTCATTGGCGCCTGCCAGTTCGTCAAAACCACCATCACCCACAAAAATTGTTTCTGCTGTTGTTATGCCCATTTTTTCTGTGGACATTTCAAATATCTGAGGCTGGGGTTTCATAAAACCGGTTTTGTGGGACAGAAATACGTGGTCAAATTTGTCCAGCCAAGGCAGGTTTGCTACCAATTCTTCAGAACTGGCAGAAGTATTGCTTAAAAGAGCAAGAATAAAACCTTTTTCTTTCAATTCATCCAGCATTTCTGCCACACCGGGGTAAGGATGAAAAGATTCGGTAAGAGCCTCTATCTCCAGTTTCTCCAGCTCCCTGATATTAAAATCCTTCTTTTCCAGTTTTAATTCCGATAATAACAATTCCAGCATTGCAGTTAAAGTGGGTATTTCTCCGGTAAACCGTTTGGGCCGGTATTTCTTCCAAATATCTTCAATTACTTCCAGGGGCCGGTCTATCAAATTGGCAAAACGTTGCCGATAATTATTGAATTTTTCCCAGTCCATATAAATTAAAGTATCATATAGATCAAAGATAATACCTTTATACATAAATTAACACCTCATTTCTATATTATTTAATTTCTTCAACACTCCTTGTGTTCCTCGTGATAATAAAGGACAGATTATTTGTTTCAACTTCAGATCTTTATCTATTGCCAAAACTGTTTAAAAATGGTATATTAGTTTAAGTTTTTTTTAAGGAGCCGTGTATGCAGGTAGCAATTGACGGGCCGTCGGGGTCGGGTAAGAGTACTGCCGCCAGGTTATTAGCCCGGAGAATGGATTATTTATACATTGATACCGGTGCCATGTACAGGGCAGTTACTCTGGAGTGCGTGAATAATAGTATTGATATTGAAGATCATAACAAGGTAATTGAGGTTGCCGAAAACCTGGGCCTGGAGATAGCCCAGGATTGGAATATGGATCGAGGTTATCGCATCTACATTGATGAGAGGGAAATAACCGAAAAATTGTTTACTTCCAGGGTGGATGAAAATGTTTCCAGGGTTGCAAGAATAAAACAGGTGCGCCAGATTATGGTTGAACGGCAACGGCGATTGGCCCGGAATAACGATGTGGTTATGGCGGGCAGAGATATCGGGTCCAATGTATTACCCGGCGCCCCGGTAAAAATTTTCCTGATTGCTTCCGCCGCGGAAAGAGCTCAAAGAAGGCAACAGGAGCTGGAAGAAAAGGGGGAAAAGAAGGATTTTAAAGAAATACTGGAAATTATCCAGATGCGGGATAAAATTGATTCCACAAGAACCGAAAATCCTCTGGTAAAGACTTCGGATGCCATAGAGGTTGATAATACCCGGATGTCCATAATTGAAATGGTCGATACACTGGAAAATATTGTTAGAAAAAAAATTAATTAAAAAAGATTCCGGGTCAGAAATTATTTAAATAGTTACCAAAAATACGAGAAATTGTTTTATGTCAAAAGATTTTTTTTACACCGGGAAAGCTTTGCTTTTATTATTTTATCGAAATTGCTGTAATATCGAGTATTCAGGACTGGAAAATGTTCCCGAAAAAGGCGGTTTCATACTGGCTTCCAACCATGTATCCAATTATGACCCTTTCGCCGTGGGCATAGGAATAGACCATAAAGTCTGTTATCTGGCTAAACAGGAGCTTTTCGAGGGAAAAAACAAATTATTCATAGGCCCTCTGTTAAGAGGTGTGGCTGCTATTCCCATAAAACGGAGCACTGTGGACAGAAAAGCCCTCAACCGGGCTACAGAAATCCTCAAGGAAGGGCATGTCCTGGGTATTTTCCCAGAGGGAGGCCGTTCCCGGGATGGCCAGGTAAAGGACGAAGGCAAGAACGGAGCTGCAATGTTTTCCGTTATGCTCAATGCTCCTATATTGCCCGCTGCTATTACCGGAACCATAAATTGTCTTATCAGCAAATTCCCTCCCCGATGGAAAAAAATTACGGTAAAATACGGCAAACCCATTTATCCTTCTGAGTTCGAGCATATTTCCGGAAAAAAGCAGAGGATGAATGCCATCACCCAAAGACTTCTGGATGACATAAAACAAATACAAAAGGAGTTGGAATAAACGTGGGTGCTATAGTATCCAGAGTTGAGCCCGGCAGTATAGCTGCCAGATATGGTTTTAAAGAACAGGATCAGATAATTACCATAAACGGCCAACTTTTAAAAGACATTTTAGACTATTATTTTGTAACCACCGAACATAAACTGGAAATAAATTACATAAGAAACGGATTACCTCATTCCACCATCATTCATAAGAAACCCGAGGAAACCCTGGGGCTGGATTTTGAAAACGAAGTTTTTGACGGCATAAAGAAGTGCAGGTACAACTGCATATTCTGTTTTGTAGATCAACAGCCTTCCAACCTGAGAAAATCATTATATGTAAAAGACGACGATTACCGACTTTCCTTTTTACACCGCAGTTATATCACTCTCACCGATATAGCTGAGAATGATTTTCGCCGCATTACCGCCATGAGGCTGTCGCCCTTATATGTCAGTGTTCATGCCACAGATCCCTCAGTCCGCTCGGAGATAATGGGAAGCCCGGGGGCTGGAAAAATTCTGGATATGCTGAAAAAGTTAAAGGAACATGATATACAGTGTCATGCCCAGGTGGTTGTTATACCAGGTTACAACGACGGCAAAGTTTTAAGGAAAACTCTTCAGGATTTATACAACCTGGGAGGTACAATTTTATCGGTGGCGGTGGTTCCGGTGGGGTTCACCAAATTTCGCAGGAAAACCAGAAAATTACAGAACTTTAAAAAAAGTGATGCCAAACAGGTTTATGAAATTGTTACCCGCTTTCAGGAGAAAGCCCGGAAACGCTATCGTAACCCCAAATTCTTCATGGCCGATGAAATTTATATTTTATTGAATAAGGATTTCCCCAGCAATTCTCATTACGGATATTATCCTCAATTGGGAAACGGCGTGGGAATGGCCCGTTTATTCATTACTGATTTCAATCGCCGGAAACGGTATCTTCCCAAGGAAATAAAACAACAAAAGCGGATCTGGATTATAACCGGTTCCCTGGGTGAAAAAATTCTAAAGCCCCTGGTGACAGAAATCAACAACACCAAACGGCTGCGTACCCGGCTGATCACGGTAAAAAATCATTTTCTGGGGCCTACGGTTACTGTTACGGGGTTGTTGGCAGGCAAGGATATTATAAAAAAACTGAAATCAGAATTTAAAAAGGGCAGTAAACCCGATAAGATTTTATTGCCGGATATTTTATTAAGAAACGGTTTATTTCTTGACAATATCACTATTGAGGAATTAAAAAAGGAAATAAATGTGAAGGTTGATGTGGTGCAGTCCAATGCAGCCGGTCTTTTACACGGGGTTCTGGAGACCAGAAAAAGCAGGCCCAAACCGGAAAGGCCTGAAAGGCCCAAATATCATAAGCGAAAAATGGCTGAAACTCTTGATGACGTTTCCGAACAGGCCACATCGTATAAGGAACGGGCCCAGGAAATTCATAATCTTACCGATTCGGAAAAATGGATGTTCAACGAATTCGATGAGGATGAAGAGAAAAAGGAAGACAGGGCCCTGCAGAAACCCATAAAACCCCAGAGGGATCAAAAAAAGAATTACCGGAAAAACTACGGGAAGAAACCATATTATAAAAAACGAAACAATTATAAAAAGAATAACTCTCCCAAGAAGTCGGAAAATTCCAACACATCAGACAATAAGAGAAATGATAACAGGCCCCACCGGCGAAAACGCAGAAGGCCATATCGTGGCGCTAAAAATTCAACGCCTGCCCGGGAAGCAGCAAATGACGGAGGAAGCAAGTGAACAAACCATTGGTGGCCATAGTGGGCCGTCCCAATGTGGGAAAATCCGCTTTACTTAACAGGTTAATACAAAAAAGAGAAGCTATCGTGGAGAATACCCCGGGAGTAACCCGGGACCGGATCTACCGGGATACTTCCTGGAACAGCCGGGAATTCACCCTTATAGATACCGGGGGGATCCTGATTCATGATCCCGACAGTTTAAAAAAATCAATCAGGATGCAGGTGGAAGTGGCGCTGGAGGAAGCTGACCTTATTCTGTTTGTGGTGGACATACGCGAGGGATTGCATGTCCTGGATGAAGATGTGGCGGATATGCTGCGAAAAACCAACAAGGAAATTATTGTGGTGGCTAACAAGGCGGACAGCGTGGAAAAGTTTCCCCATGCCGGCGACTTTTATTCTCTGGGTTTTGGCCAGCCTATGCCTGTATCCTCAATGCACGGTGTCGGCACCGGTGATTTGATGGATCTGATTGCAGCTAAACTCCCAGAGAAAAAAATCACTAAAAATGAAATAGAACCTATAAAAATTACTATTGTGGGCAGGCCCAACGTGGGAAAATCCTCCATACTGAATGCCATTCTGGGCCAGGAACGTTCCATTGTAACTCCCACCGCAGGAACCACCAGGGACATTGTGGATTCCTATTTTGAATGGGGAGGCGCTCCCTTCACCATTGTGGATACTGCCGGGCTGCGGAGAAAAAGCAAGGTAACCGACAATATAGAATATTACAGCACTACCCGGGCTAGCCAGGCATTGAAGAGAAGCGACATTGGGCTTATGGTTATGGATGCCACCGAACTGGCTGTAATGCAGGATTTAAGAATTGCCGGCATGCTGGATGAAGAGGGAAAAGGCGTAATTCTGATAATTAATAAATGGGACAAACTTTTCCCTGATTTTAAAAGCGAGGAATCAAGGCAGAAACAACTGGATGTGGTGGAATTATTAAAAAGCAAAATGGATTTTATGAGTTATGCCCCCATAATTTTTACCAGCGCAGTACAGAACAAGGGAATAAAGAAAATTTTTCCCCAGATTCTGCAGATTCAGGCAGAAAGAATGAAAAAGATTGATACTTCCCTGTTGAACCAGCTTTTCCAGGATGCCTTTTTCATGAGGCCCCCGCCTTCCTACAAGGGCAAAAACCTGAAACTTTACTATGTCCACCAGGCGGGAGTTGCGCCGCCCCGGTTCGTCTTCAAGGTCAATTCTCACAAACTGGTACATTTTTCCTATAAGAGATACCTGGAAAACCAACTCCGAAATGCTGTGCCCTTCCGGGGAACACCGGTCAAATTAATCTTTAAATCTTAAAGGAAGTGATGATTTGCTGACTGTCGCATTTGTGATATTAGCTTACCTTCTTGGAGCAATTCCCTTTGGGTTGATAATTGTACGCCAGGTTAAAGGAATTGATTTACGAAAAGTGGGAAGCGGAAATATCGGTACTGCCAACTCCATAAGGGCTGTAGGTGCGAAATGGGGAATTTTTGTTTTTCTCATGGATGTGGTCAAAGGATACTTTCCTGTTTTTGCATATCTTTATACTATTCAAAATTATCCCGGCCTGGGGCAATACACCCTGACCCCTTACACCGCTGTTTTTACCAGTTTTGCCGCCATTATCGGCCATAACTACCCCGTTTACTTAAAATTCAAGGGAGGAAAGGGCATAGCCACCAGTTTTGGGGTCTTTCTGGCGCTAAGCTGGCAATACGCACTGGGCGGCCTGGCTGTCTGGAATCTGGTAGTCGACGCCAGCAAAATTTCTTCACTGGGGTACCTGGCAGGAGCCATCTCTATTCCCATTTTTATGCTCAGTTTTTCGCCCCGCCCTCCTGTGGAATACATAATATTCGGTTTTATTGCTGCTACCCTGGCTTTTTATCGCCATAAGGAGAATATCGGCCGTTTAATCAGAGGAGAAGAACGAAAAATATCCGATAAAGCCCAAAAAAAGGAAGAAGAAAAACCGGAAAAGAAAATTAACAGTGAAAATATTTTATCAGAAAATACTTCTACAGCTACAGCTGAGAAAAATTAAAAACCCTTAATTATGAGGTGAATTATGGATACCAAAAGTAATGAAAGTTTAATGAACGATATTGAAAACGTATTGCAAGACGGCCAGAAGAACATGACCGGCGGAAAGCTTTCCGCGCAGAACTGGGACGAGAGCTCAGCTTTAGCCGAAGAAGAAATGATTGAAGATGAATTAATGTATATGCTGGACCAGGTCCTGAAGCTGGTGGTGAACAATAAGGCATCCGATGTATTTTTCAAGTCGGATTCAGTTCCCAATATTAAGATCGAGGGAAGATTGGTTCCGGTGGACATCGAGCCTCTGTCACCACTGGTAATGCAGGAATTGGCTTTTCGCATTATGCCTCCACGAATAAAGCATGAATTTCTGGAAGTAAAGCCTGAGGCCAACCTGGTGTATGCCAAGGAAGGCGTTGGCCGTTTCAGGGTAAATATTTACCGTGAACGGGGCGATGTGGGGATAGTAATGAGAAGAGTGGAAACTGAAATTCCCACCATTGAGAGTTTGAAATTACCCGAGGTTTTAAAAGAACTGGTATTGGAAAAACGAGGGTTGATTCTGGTTACCGGGCCCACAGGTTCAGGTAAATCAACCACCCTGGCGGCCATGCTCCGCCATCGTAACGAGAATTCCTCGGGGCATATTCTTACCGTGGAAGATCCCATTGAATTTGTACATACTGATATAAAATGCATAATAAGCCAGCGGGAAGTTGGCAACGACACCCTTTCCTTCCAGGACGCCATGGAGAATGCCCTGCGTCAGGCACCAGATGTTATGCTGGTGGGTGAAATGAGGGATGCCCAGTCGGTGGAAACCGCAGTTTATTTTGCCGAAACCGGCCACCTTGTATTGTCAACCCTTCACTCCAACAACGCATCTCAGACCGTGGAAAGAGTCTGCCAGTTCTTCCCTTCGGATATGCAGGATCAGGTTCTGAAACAACTTTCCCTGAACCTCCGGGGGATTGTTTCCCAGCGTCTTATCCCCAATGTGCATAATACCCGCACAGCAGCCCTGGAAATTCTGGTAAACAATGCCCGTATGTCAGACCTGATTCAAAAGAATAATTTAAAACAAATGAGAAGAGAACTTGACCTTTTCCACCCGGAAGGTATGCAGAGTTTTGACCATGCGCTGCTGGAACTCTACAAGAAACAGGTTATTACGGTTCAGGAATGTATCAGAAACTCCGACAACGCCCACGATATGAAATTGAAAATTAAAACCATGCCGGTATATATCAGCGGTACTTCCGGTGATAACGACGAGGAGAGATACAGTTAACTTCAAATTGGGGGGATTGATAATGGACGATAAACAAAGTGTGGATTTCACCCGGATTCCAACCTCAGCAGAGGTGAAGGGGACACCCCTGAACCACAGCCTTTATGAAAGCCTGGAAGAAGGGCGTATTCCCACCAGGCTTCCCTACAGGGTTAAAACCGGTTCCGCTGATGAAACCGGTATTACACTGGCTACTTCCTCCGAAATAGAAGAGTTTGGCTGGGATGAAGTGGAATACGTGGCGTTGGGAATAATTTCCACCGATGTGGACTACGGGCAGGCGCCTGAATCTGATGCCCGGAAAATGTTCAAATCTCTTTTAACCGGCCAATCCCATAAATTAGATAAAATTCCTGAAAAAATCGAAACTTATCTTCTCGATTTTTATATAAAAGATCACGATACCGCCTTCCGTATCGACCAAAGCTTTATAAATTACACCGGTTTTCTTGATGAAGTAGGATATATCAGCAGAATTAACTTCAGAAATCTGATAAATAAAATAGCCTCATTTCTTGATAATCAAAAATTTAATTCCAATATGCTTACGTTTCTGGAAGGCAGAAGGGAAGACATAAAAAAACACGCCACAATCAACGATTTTGAATTGGAAGAACGGCGGGATTATTTTTTAAAAAAGGAGTTAAAAGGGGAAAATACGTCAGAAAAAAAGAAAGAAACCCTGGAAAACTCCCTGGAGGAGGGACTGGAACTTGAAGAATAAAACTCACATTAACCCCGGACAGGTGGAACACATTGCCAACCTGGCGCGTATTGAACTGAAACCCGGCGACCGGGAAGTATTTACCAGCCAGCTGGAAAACATTCTTATCTATGTGGGCAAACTCCAGGAACTGGAGACAGACAATATTGACCCCACATTTCAACTTAACCCGGCGGCAAATATATTAAAAAAAGATAAGGTACACAGCTCCCTTGCAGTGGAAGAAGCGCTTATGAACGCACCTGCGCGGGAAGATGATTTTTTTAAAATTCCTCCCATATTGGAAAGTAACGGTTCAGCATAGAAGCGTCAGTTAACTTTCCTGTAAGTGATAAAAAACATCACCATTAAAATGGGAATTTTTTATCTGCCTTTGCTGAAAAATATTAAATCTGATTCTGTATTTTGAGCAACCTGTTCCTGAATTTATACTAATTTCCAAAAAACTTCAACGATTGTTGAAAGAAAAAGACGAAATCTAAACAGACTTCGTCATCACGAGCATCCATAGGATGCGTGGCGCTCTCTCCCCATTAAGAACGGGGGAATATATTGTTCGCCCCAATTTGGAATTGGGGAATAAATTGTTCGCATCGTAACCAGGAAAAACAGCGAAAGATCCGGCTGCTCACAGACGCAAGATAAATATGCTTGGAAATCCCGAAAACCGTCATCACGAGGAGCGCCAGCGACGTGGTGATCTCTGTACCACACAGGTTAATGGGTATGAAAACCAACCCGATCTAAGTTGAGATTGCCACGGTTTCTCCAAAACCACGCAATGACAACATAACGGGCTATGGAATGTGACAGACTTCTGGAAAACAGCATAGGCCGGGTTTACCTGGCCATTATCACCTTAAAAAAGAATCTGTTCATCCTTGGTGGCAACAATTAAAAAACGATGGCTTCTAAAATCCAGAAAACCCTTTTCTTCGATTCTACACCTTAATGAATCCAGATTATCAAAATATTTTTCAACTGAAAAATCAGGAATTTGCCAGGGGATAGCTTTCAGGTAAAATACTATTGCGCCCACATCATAAAAACGGTTATAAGGAAACTCTTCCTTTTGTTCCAGTATGCGAAAATGGCTTTCCTGGAGTTCCTTCAGGGCAAAATGTAAATTCCAGTGAGTAAGGCCAAAATCGGGCGCAGCTCCCAATGCCCGGTTTAAATCTGTGCAGTTAGAACCCCCAACCTGCTGGGTTATAAACCTGCCACCTGGTTTTAAAATTCTGTAAACTTCACTTACATTATAAGATTCATGGCGGTTTATAATAAGATCAAATATTTCGTCGGGAAAAGGTAGTTTGTCGTCAGCTTCAATTTCGAAAACCTGAACTTCCAGAGGTTCCAACTTCTGGCAGGCAATTTTCACATTGGGTTTATAACTTTCTGTGGCGCATGTGAAAGGGGGCAGTGGTTGAAGGTAAGATAAAAATTCCCCACCGCCGGTTCCCATATCCAGCATACTTTCAATATTTTGAATTTCTCTTAGAACCAGGCTTGCATAGCTCCAAGACAGAGGTTCCGAATCTATTCTGCCTGTTTCGCTGATATAAGAGAAATTCCAGCCTTCGAAAAGCTTGTTGTATTCAATTTTCAGCCAGTTGTAAAACGCTTCCTTTTGTGAATCATCAGAAAAAAACATTATCAAACTCCAGAGAGATTTTTTTTCTTTATTTACAAAAACAGGCAAAAATACTCAATTTTTAATAAACTCCCGTGGAAATTAATTCACTGATGCAGGTATCGGTATATTTTGTTCCGGGATAAACATCCTCAATGGTTATTCTTATGACATCCCCGCCCTTTACTTCCAGATAGGGAAAAACCGCTCCCCGGGCATTCATGGAGTCGGCCAGCTGAATATAAAATCTTGATTTGCCATTTGAATCCAACCTCAGTAATTTAACCCTGGAATTTTTTTTCCAGATATCGAAATTTTTTGTATATCCATTGGCAATTTTGAAACCTGTAAAAGTAGTGGTTCCTCCGGATCCGTGATAATCTTTCAGTGAAACTCCACCCACTGGCCTATACCATTGCCTTCAACACCCTCGCACCAACAAGTGGAGGTGTCCGGCGTCAGAAATATTATCGGGCTTATAGCTGTTCTTCTCCTGGGGTTTCAAGACCGAGCTGGCGGTAATATCCCAGCTTAAAGCGCAACCCAATGAACAGCCGGGGAAAAAAGTGGGATCATATTCAGATAAAACCGTGGCCTGATATGTGGGCAGTTTTTTCTGGGGCAAAAAAACCGTTGATAATGCAAAGCTCATTATTAAAGCTACTAAAATAATTTTTTTCATAAAAACCTCCAGGTAAAAAATTCCCCAGTTTTATAAAAGGAGCCTTCACTTTTCAAATTATATTAGATTTAACTTCAGGTTTAAACTACTGTTTTTACTCCTAAAATATGTTATAATATAAATATAAATTAAAGAAAGGAAGAAAGACAATGAAAAAGGGTTTTACCTTGATAGAATTGATGATAGTAATTGCAATTATCTCGATTCTCGCCAGTATTATAATTCCCAATATTCAAAGAGCCCGATTCCAGGCAAATGTCCAGGCCTGCGGACAGAATCTGAAAGCTATTGGAACTGCGTTCGAAATGTATTCCGCAGATCACGAAGGTAATATTCCCGGTTATTATACCTGGAGAGAAGATATAATTCCCGAGTATCTGTCAAAAATGCCGGTCTGCCCTGCAGGCGCCGGATATTGGTGGGGAGGAGCCTGGACCAACGGAGAGGGAGGAATCACTGGCATCGCCTGTGGCCATCCCTCAAATGGAAGTGGACCCGAAGGTAAATTCCTGATCTATACTTTTGGGGTCAGCCCAGGAGGCATGGGAAGTGGCGGAGTCAACGTCAGTGGTCGCAACTACGGCCTCCATATTGTAGATTATGAACAGGGCGAATATTACTGATTGGGAATTTTGGGCCGATCACGGGCAATCACTATGGCCTGGTCGCCGGGTTTAATCTTGTATATGTCAGGGTTTATCTTGATACCATCCTCACTGGTAATTACGCCTACAAGAATGGACTTGAAACGGGCCTTCCATTCACCCAGAATATCATTGAATTCTTTGCCAAACTGGTTTTTGGGAAAGGGTACTTCGTGAAGCTGGTTTCCCTGGGAAGGCCGTAATAATTCGGTATAGAATGGCACCACACTGGCTTTCATTGCCGCCTGGGTCATCATGTAAGCAGAAATATTGGCGGTTATAACTATACTCTCTACACTGCTCATCTGAAGATGAGATTCGTTCTCAGGCTTTATCAACTCGGCGCAGGAATAAATGCGGGGATTTAATTTTTCAATAGTCAAAGCTGCCAGAACCGTACGCGCATCAGCCTCATCACCGCTTCGGTTATTACGCTGATCCGCCAGAATAATCGCAACGGCAGCTTCTTCAATATTGGCAAATTTCAAGGTTTCCGCATTTATAAAATCCTGTTTTATCATATAAACCGGGGTCATATCCACCCCAAAGTAACTCATGTCCGGCAACTCTTCCAACTCAGCGATTATTACAAAATTACTGCTTTTAAACATTGGGTCGCCCTGAAACTCAGCTATAATTTTAGGTACGTGATCATTCCAACCGCAAATAATCACATGGTCTTCCATATCCTTAAAATTTAATTTTCCCAAAAAAGCTCCCTCCTTAAGCCTTTCTACCATAATGGCTGAAACCGTACCGGTAAAAATTGCAAATAAACTCATACCACTGAACATAACCAGAAGCAAAATGAGTTTGCCTCCCAACGTGGATGGAAAATCGGTAATGTACTCCCCGGCAAACAATGAATAAATGGTAACCCAGAAAGAATGCTGAATTCCCTCATAATTGGCGCCGGTTTTTACCTGCTCGAAATGAATATAGGAAATGGTGGCAAAAATAACCACAAAAGAAACCAGGGCAAAAATAATTAAAAATTCGATAATACGCTTCTTGAAAAAATATGTGAATGCCCTTACATGCCGTCGCATAAAAACCAGCAATGAAACCATCCGCAAAAGCCTGAGCAACCGGTAAATTCTCAGAAACCTCAATACGGGCAACATTGGCAGAACCGCAATTACGTCAATCCAATACTCCTTAATAAAAAGACGAAAACTTCCAATAGCTATCCAACGAATCGCCAACTCGAAAATAAATACATATACAATGCAATCATTAACCTGGCATATCCAACTGGTTTCACCCGGCGGAACTACAGTCAATTCTATAATTATGAGAATTACCGAAAAAGAAATAAGAAAAAATATGACTATGCCAAAATATTTATTGTTGACCACAGCTTTACATAAACTTTGTATCTTTTTTCCCAACTCTTTATAATTCATATACTGTCCTGAACCGGTTTTAAATACAATTATACAACCCGGTTGAAAACCCTTGAAAGCCTGTAATAAAAGTAAACCCTATCCTTTCAGTTAACATTGAAATTAATACAATATTTGCCCTTTAAGAAAAATTGTCTTTTAAAAAGAGAAGTTATGTGAAAGATTGACATTTTTATGATAATAATATCTGTCCTGGGGTTATCTCGTATCCCGGTGCAGTTCCGGGGGTTTACGAAACAGAAGCTGAAAAGCTAGAAAAAGTCCGGGTTTATGATGGTACAAATAATATTTCAAGCAAAATATAAACCTTTCTTTAATTTCAGCTTGAGAAGTAAATATTCATAACAAAAAGTAATGAAATAAACAGGAAAAACAAAATAAATGATTTTCATATACTATTTATTATTAAAAATTTACTTGCAAATAATAGGAATATCTGATTAAATTTATAATATCATAAATATATATAAATTAATTTAGGGAAGGATATACTATTTGAGTTCAAAGAAGCCGTCTTTCTTAATTCAAAAAGAAGTTCCCAGGGAATTAATAAAGCAGTTGGGTTCGGATTTTAACCTGGTATATTTCGGCGATGATTCCGAGCCAATTAAGCTGGACAAGGATTCTCCCTTATCGGGAATTATTCTGAACAAAACTGAAGATATAAACGATTATAAAAATACAATCGATGAATTAAAAAAGAATTTGCCTGTCCTGCCTGTTTATGTAATCACTAATGATTATAAAGCCGGGCATATAAATCGTTTCGAAAAAAAACTTGAATTTAATAATCAGGATGGTTATTTTTCATTAAAAAATTCTAAAACCGATTCTGGCCCGGTTTCTATTTCAAAGTTCGATTCAATTGCCAACAAGAATTTTCATCTTTTATTTGATAACGCCAACGATATGATTCTGATTGCAGAATTGTTGCCAGACGGCACACCGGGTAAAATCCTGGAAGCTAATAAATATGCCTGCCGGAAGCTTGGTTATTCGAAGGAAGAAATTCTGAATCTTTCCATATCCGATTTAGATGATATAGTAAAAGACAGGGAATTGATAAGCGAATCCCTGGATAAAGCCCTTAACCGTGGTGAAGTAATCCTCAAAAGAAGAATAAAAACCAGACAAGGTAAAATATTAAACCTTGAAGTAAGGTCCCAGGTATCAAACTGGCAGGAAAAACCCGTGGTATTCAGTATAGCCAGGGACATTACCAACTCTATGGAAATTGAAAAAAGGCTGGAAGAGGCGCTTGCCCTTACCCGCAGGCATCTTGCCTTTAACCGTGCGCTTCTTTCCTCCATACCCACGCCCATTTTCTTTAAAGATACCCGGGGCAGGTATATTGGTTGCAACCAGGCATTCACCAAGATGGCGGGAAAAACCATAGAAGAAATCTACGGAAAAACCGTAGGGGAAGTCTGGCCTCAACACTATTCAGAAGTATATGAACAGAAAGATAATCTTCTATTGGAAACTCAGAAACCCCAGAAATATGAATTTGAAATTATAGATAAAGACGGGCGGAATAGAAATGTTTATTTTGTGAAGGATATTTTCAGGGACGAAGCCGGTGAAGTCGCGGGAATTATAGGAGCTTACATAGATATAACCGACAGAATAGATATGGAAAAGGCTTTGAAGGAAAGCGAAATAAAGTTAAAAAGTTTTATTGAAAATGCACCTTATGGAATTTTTATTGCCGATACCCAGGGCAGATATATGGATGTAAACAGAAAGGCTTGTGATATTACCGGTTATTCCCGTGAAGAATTATTGAAAATGAGCTTGATAGACATTACCTTTGATGAAGAAAGGGATAAGGTTATAGAGTCTTTTCAACTTTTAAAAAACGACAGCGTTATTCAGGTAGAGCATAAATTCATTCGCAGAAACAGCAAAACAGGTATCTGGACTGTAAATGCAGTTAAAATTAACGATAATTGTTTTATGGGTTTTGTCCAGGATGTAACTAAAATCAGGGAAATTGAAAACGAACTTAAAAACCAGAAGGAAAGGCTTGAGGAGGCCAACAAGAAATTAACCCATGACATTAATATAATTAACGAGGCCCAGGCAGAAATAAGCAAATTCAAACGGATTATGGACATAGGCAATTTTGGCATTTGCCTGTTGACTCTGGATAGAAAAATAATATATTCCAATGAATATTACGCCAAACTCCACGGTTGCGACAGCAAAGACCTGACAGGCAAGGAATTCTGTTTTGAACATATGGAAAGCGCCGAATACCTGGATGAATTATTCAGACTGGTTATGACCCAGGGCGGGTTTACATCCAGGGAGGTTTTACATAAGAACTATAAGGGTAGCCTTATACCTATGTTAATGTCAGCCAAGTTGTTTCATGACGATTCGGGAAAGCCAGCCTTAATAGCGGCTTCGGCCATTGATGTTTCAAACCTTAAAGCTATAGAAGCAGAACTGAGAAACAGCGAGGAAAAACTCAACTCTATCCTCACATCCATGGACGACCTTGTTTTTTCCTTGAATAATAAAGGTATAATTACCAGTTTTTATCAACCTGTGGAAAAACCCCTGATTACTTCCAGGCCTGTTGGGAACCATTATGAAGTAGTTTTGCCCCGGACCATATCAGAACCCTTAAAAAAAGCTATTATTGAACTGGAGGTGGGAGAAGAAGTAATTCAATTTGATTACCCCTATTCAGTCAAAGATGAAACCCATTGGGGGTCAGCCAAAATATCCGCCCTGAGAGACAACAATAACAAACATAAGGGCATTATATTCGTTTCCAGGGATATTACCGGCAGAAAACAGCTGGAGGAATCCATAAAAAAAGAAAATTTCAAGTTTCACAGTATCCTTTCCAATATGGATGAGGGGGTGTTATATGTAAATAAAGCTGATATTATAGAAGAAACCAACTCGTATTTCTGCCAGCTGATGCAGGAAACCAGTTGTAAGTTTCAGAAACGGCCGATTTATGAGTTTTTATCTTATGTGAAAAATAATAACAAAAAAAATGATGTAATACAGTTATTGGAATTCGTGGTTTCAAGCCTGGAAAAAATTAAGAAGAATCCCAATGCCCATTCTTTCAAGATTCAAAAAAGTATTAACGATAAACAGATTATTATCAATGCAAAACCTATATTTTCAAACTCTGAATATAGTGGTTTGCTTTTCAATTTTGTGGATGTTACCGAGTTGGTTGAATCCCGCCGCCAGCTGGAAACTACTTTGATGTTTGCTGAAACTGCCCGCAGGGAAGCTGAGGCTGCCAGAGAAATTTCTGAAAGAAATGCTACCGAGCTGGCTCATGCATATAAGAAGTTAGCTATTGCAAAACGGGAAGCGGAACTCGCCACTAAGTTAAAATCTGAGTTTCTGGCTAATATGAGTCATGAAACAAGAACCCCTTTACATGCCAT
>CAZSLZ010000049.1:0-19721 GCA_964607865.1 uncultured bacterium | reverse complement strand
GGAAGAAAAAACAATGTGCGCGGAGTTTATGCGTAGCCTCTTATTCCTTTAACTCTTTATTTTCTTTATTTATTGTTAATATTAACAATAATAAGATTTATATATAATAAGGGCTTCTTGACCTGCTTCCCGAATTCTGGACATTCATAAATTAGCATAGTAAAATTGAAGAAATGTTAAAGGAGAGTTCAGATGAAAAAGAGCAGGTTTAGTGTTGAGAAGATTATCAGTATTCTGGAGGAAGCTGAATCCGGGGTTGATACTGTCAAAGGGATTTGCCGCAAGCACAGGATTTCCGGTGCCACATTCTACAACTGGCGAAACAAGTATTCCGGGTTGTCGGTGTCGGAAGCTCAGAAGGCTTAAGGTTCAGGAAGATGAAAACCGTCAGCTGAAGAAGCTTCTGGCGGAGGGTGATCTCGAAGTGGATGCATTGAAAACCGTAATTAAGAAAAATTTTTAACCCTGAAATGTAAGGAGGTGATCGGCAAAAAGAAATTTATTGCAAGCGAAATGGTAGAATCGAGATTTTCCACAACAATTACTGGCGACATTTGTCCCTGGGATATAAATGTCCAGAAATTTTTGAGGAAGAGATTTATAAAAAAATTGAAACCCAGAAAGGATAAAAACATATCAGACAAGAATTTTGAAATGTATCTTAACTTTCCCTACCACTTTACAGCCTTTTCGGGGGAAGAGCACTGATATGATATTTTTGAAAGTGTTTTTTTGAACACATTGTTGATATGTATTTTGAAATGCAGTGACAATTATAGAGCATTTTAGCTAATTTTGCAAGCTTTAAAAACTCATTTTCTCAACATTTCTATAAGATCCTTGTTATTGCAAAAGGAGCTTGAAGGACGCTACAGTTAAATGCTGAAAAGAATCGTAAGAATAAGATATAGAAAGGAGTAAAGATGAGTCTTGAGCTAAACCACATAGACTTCGATGAATTTGTTGACATTGATGCGCCATGGTCAAGTTACAAGAAATTAGATGAGAAGTCAAAAGCATATTTTAAAGGAACCGGTATAGGTTTTTTTGCTACTTTGGTTTTGTTAATCGTTCAACCTGAGAGCCCCATTTATATTGCTATGGCGGTATCCGGGATCTTAATCAGTTTAGCCTTAGGGGTGGATTTTAAGAACAAGGCTAACAAAAAGAAAAAAAACCTTCTAAAGAACCACTCGTCGAAAGTTGTTAAGTTGGAAAACCTGGTTACTCAACTGGTAAATATAAATGAAAAAAAGTACATAAATGTTATTCCATTTTTGGAAGAAGTATGGGTTGCAAAAAAACGAAATGGACGTGAATATAGAGCTTATAACTGGAAAGGATTTTTTCTGGAGAAATATGCAGTATTTTTAAGGATGCCCGGAGATGAAATCTATATTTGTGAACCGGAACAGGCTATAATTTCTTTGTCTGATAGAGCACCCCTGTCGAACCAATACTCGGCAGAATTTAAGTTTAAAAACAGAAACCTTAGGGGAAAAATGTATTCTGGCGATTATGATGTATATCGTCATTGGAAGGACTTAAGAATAGAAACCGGGACTCTGTAACTGTCATAGGTTACACCATTTGTAAGAACCATAGATTATCTTTCAAGCTGGTCCTTGATTTAAGGTTATTAATTTTTAGTGTTGTTTTCAGGAAGTACGTGGATAGGAAAATAGAACAGATGTCAGAATATAAATATCATAAGAATAAAAACTATCTCCAAAAACAGTAAGTCCTGATAGAAATACAAAATTTCAAAAGAACTATAAATCCTCTGCGGCAATGCCATAATTTTTGTGTAAACCCCACAGATAGCTCTTTTATCAGTGCTATCTTTTTTTTATTCGTTTTGGCACACCTGACAAGCCCCCTGGCTGAACAACCATAACTTGGTACGTTTTTTCAGATAATGGGGGGCATATCAGAATGAATAATATGATTAGATTTTTAATAAATATTTAAATTATTTTAAAGGTATTCTTTTAAAGAAAATGAATACTCTAACTATATAAACTTGGGAGGTTAATTATTAATATGAAAAATAACAGACTGTTAATAGTTGGAATATTCTTTTTTGTTATTGCGGTTCTTCTAGTTTCTTGTTCATCCGAGGATTCTAACACAAGCGGAACCTCGAATGCAACAACTTATTATGATGTGGTTCCTGCTGTAAGCTCAAATAATATTTTTTCAGGAATCAATCTGGCGCAGAATCCATGGATGGGTGAAAATAACTGGAGTGGTGGGCATCAGGATAGTTATTGTTCTGAAAGTGTTGGCCTTCAGGGGCCTACCGGTTCAAGGCTTAAAATGATTAAAAAATATAACCCTTATGGATTTACACCTATCATGGCCTGTAACAGCAATAATCAGATGATAGGGGTTTCTCTGGAGTATCAGACTCAAACATATCGACTTATCGTTTTTGATGAAAATTTACAGATTTTAACTGCTACACCCACAGCTCACCTGGTACCGGGCACTTTCGGCGGCGGTTACTTTTTTATGAATAACAACGATAATGCAGTTGTTGTGGGTGATAATAAGATGAAATGCTTCCCGACATCAAATGTGGAAGCCAGAAAAGAGATTTATGAAATTACTCCGCTTTGGCAAAGTGCAGATATAGTAGAGTTAGCTACCGGATCATCAGAAAACAATAGCTTATACGCTACCCTTCCGGTGTGGGACCAGGAGAATCCCAATCTTTATTGGTGCCTTATTGCCGGAAAATATAATTTTCAACAGAATGAACTCATAACCCCAGCTTATATTGCCGTGGTTGAAGTAACTCCGGACCGGAATCAACAAAATGGTGCCGTTACAAAATTGATGGCCAGCATTGAATTAACTGACCAGTGGAATAATAACACATTAGCAGTGGATAAAGACGGCGTTTATTTTGTTACCAACGGGGTGGATGAAAACGGTAGAACTACATGGGGTTTGCTGCAATCCTTTTCTTATAATCCTGAAACTCAAATTATAGGGCAAAGGTGGAGTTACAATTACAAAAATTGTGGGATTATGAAAACCGGGCTCAAAAATATCGGATCCGGTACCACGCCCAGTATTATGTTAAACTCCGCCAACGGCAGGAAATATGTAACCTTTGCTGATAACGATGCGCCTAAATTCAATGTGGTTGTAGTTGATCAGCAAGATGGCTCTCTGGTTGCCGAAATTCCAATCCTTCCTGATAATAAGGGTTGCGATGAAGCTTCATTCATTGCGGTGGGTTCAACGATTGTCGCTGAAAACAATTACGGACATACTGCAAATTGGCCAAATTCTCAACTGATTCCTAATGAACCAGGTATGGTAAGAATTGACCTCAACTCTCCAAATGAGCAGGCCCCAGCTTCGACCACCTGGTACAATCAGGATGTTTGTTTCTTCGCAATGTCAATGCTCTGTCGTGAAAGTGGTATCATTTTTGCTCACACCGGTCAGTGGGATGACTTATTCTCGGAAAACGAAGAGGCAATATATCAAATCTCAGCCATTGATGCTTATGACGGCCGGGTTATCTGGACGATTCCCCTGGGACGTGGAGTAGATTATTGCCATGAATACGGTGGATTATATTTTGATCATAAAAACGCACTTTATGTAGGAACTAACCAGTATCTTTTCACCATCAAAAATGCGGAATAATGTAGTGGGCCCTGAAATTTAGACAAAATTTTCAAGGGAATTAAGGTGTGTGGGCCAAGAAAAAAATAGGAGGTTCTTCAGGAGCTTAAAATACGAGGATATTTACCTGAGAGAATACAGAAGGCCCCGTTCGCATCTTATTTTTGACCGAAAAAATGTCGAAAGATTGGTTCCACCTAATCAGGAGTGGATTTCAGATGAGCGGACTCGGCATCTTCCTCTTTTAACTGTCTTCAATTTTGCCGAATTTCCCTGTAAATTTTCTGTTTTCTTGAATGAACAGATAGTATAAACGATATATTTGTATTCTTATATGCCTGATTTCAGTTTTGCAAACAGCTCCATTCAAAAATGTGAATCACAGATATCATCTGTGATTTATTTGTTTTTACCCCTTAAACCCCGCAACAGCGCGGGTAAGTTCTTACGGGTTCTGCCAAACTGAACCGGCAAGCTGATTTCCCGGCTTTGAAAGTTTGGTCTTTGTGGGTTTCTATACATCGCCCATTTTCGAGAAGTCAATTTTTTCATTTTTTCTGTTTTGGCGTTGCCATGTCTTTCTGAAATTGTTTCTGGATTTATCAGGTAAACATTTTAGTTATTGATTCCGAAACAAGTTCGGAATGACTTTTGGAAAGGAGCTTATGCTCACATCCAGAGCTAAGTGAGTTGGGAGTTAACCCGATCTGAATTGAGATTACTAGAATATCTCTGAACCCCGCAATGATGGCATTTCTTTAGATTGCCATGTTTTTTGAAATCACTCAATAACAGGTTTCAGAAAATATTCATTATAATTGTATTTTTTTCCAGATAAACCATCAGGAAAAAAGCTGGAACCTCAAAACTGAGTATTTGGGCTTCAATTGTTTAGCAGAAAGTAAGTATGGGTTATCTTTTTACACTGCCCAGATAAAATGGAGTCTTTACTACCAAAGCTGGGATTTGTTTCTTTCGAATTTCAATAAAAATTTGGTCACCTTTTCTGGCGGTTTTTCTCTTAATAAGAGCCAGCCCCACAGGTTTTTTCAGTGTGGGTGAAAATGTTCCCGAGGTAACCCAACCAATCTCTTCCTGGTTTTTATCGTAAACTTTATAGCCATGGCGTGGCACTCCGGTTTTTGTCAGTTCAAAACCAATAAGTTTATTTTTGGGTTTTTCTTCTTTAATCTTAACCAAGGCATCTTTTCCGATAAAATCTTCCTTGTCTAATTTTACTACCCATTTAAGGCCCACTTCCAGGGGGTTAATGTTTTCGTCGAGTTCGTTGCCGTAGAGGGGGTATTTTGACTCCAGGCGCAGAGTATCCCTGGCGCCCAGGCCCACCGGCTGAATCCCAAAGGCTTCTCCCTCCACCAACAGGGTATCCCAAATTCCCTCGGCATCCTGGTTTTTTACATATAACTCAAAACCATCTTCGCCGGTATAGCCGGTTCTGGAGATTATTCCTGTGGTATCCAGGATTTTGCCTTCCACAAAGTGATAAGAACCCAGGCAGGTGAGATCCACATTGGTTATTTTTTGCACCACCTTTTCAGCATCCGGCCCCTGGACCCCTATCAGAGCGGTTTTTTCAGAAAGGTCAAAAACTCTCACACCATCTTTCTCTTTAGAAAGAATCCAGTCGTAAATCTTTTCTTTGTTGGAAGCGTTGACAACAAACAGAACCCGGTCTTGTATTCTGTAAGCCAGGGCATCGTCCAGGATTCCTCCATCTTCTTTGCAGATTACCGTATAGAGAATCTGGCCGGTGTCCAACTGGCTCAGATCATTGGTAATCAGCCAGTTGGAAAATTCAAGGGCCTTTTCTCCACGAATCTCCAATTCACCCATGTGGGACAGGTCCTGAATTCCCACTCTGTTTCTTATCTGTTCGTGTTCTGCAATAATACCCTGATATTGAAGAGGCATCCTGTAGCCTGCAAAATCTACCATTTTTGCCCCGGTTTCTATATGCTTCGAATACAGGGGTGTCTTTTTAATTTGCTCTGTTGTGTTCATATAGCCTCCAAAAAATATTTTTTTGATATTCCCCCAAAACCTCATACATAAAAATATTCAGAAAGTATATGTTTTTTAGTCCGATGTCAGTTTCAGAGGAATAACAAACTCAATGAAACTTCTTGTGGAGATTAAAATTTCCCTTGTAAAATATCAGTTTTTTGGCGCGATTGTAATATGTATTTTTACTAATTTGGGTTTTACTGTACTGATATCTTCTGGCGGGTCAAGCCCCACTTCTTTGGAAAGGTTGCCAGTCAGGCCATTTACTGAAATGGGAGCTGTATCCACTGTGATTGGTATATTTTCCAGATCGTAACGGTAACGGACAGTAGCTGTTGGGGGTGAAACAGTAATTTTCTTGATAGAATAACCCGAATGGGGTGTCCCGGTAATCTGGGCATGAATAGGCAGGCTGGCGTTGGTTACCTCAGGCCTTATGGTAATTGTAGATCTGACATATGCAGGCTCAGCTTTCAAATGCTCTATTACTTTTTCATCTTCATCAATAATATCAACTGCTATCCGCTGAATCACATCCATATCAGCTCCGTCAATATCACTGACTGCCCTGGCTGTCTTTACTTTTTCAATAGTTGATTTTGCCCCGCTTAAAGTTACACTTTCGGGGCTGCAAGACATTTTTTGTAAGATAAAACCAGGATTAATGATGCCCTGGGCTTTCACTTGAACCGTGAATACTCTTTTTTCAAGAGGATCGAGCCTGACTTCCACGGTTTCAGGTTCTGTTTTTTCTACGCCTATATTCGGCGGGGTTTCGACTTTTACAGGCAGGTTGTAAAAGCCTGCCTTTTTTTCTGCAACATCAATATAAGCATTAAAATGTCCGGGTTTGATTTCAGAAAGATTTTCTGATGTTCCCTTAACTTGAAGGGTGATCTCAGCAGGCATATCCAGGGGCACCAGATTTTCGCTCAAACCTTCCACTTTAATGGGAACCTTAACTTGGGTTTTGGAGGTCATAGCTGCCTGGGGGGTTGAAGTATATTGCACATAAATCCATAAACTGACAGCAATAAGTAATGATACTATCTTAAGACTCAGATTGTTTTTTAAAAAGCTGGACAACTTCAGAACCTCCAATCCGGGCGAATGATAAAACGTTTTCCGAATCTCTGGAATAGACGTTTGTAAGAATCTTCTTCAGGCTTTCTTCATTGAGGTTTTTAGTCTGGCTTCCGTTATTAATAACAGAAATTGCCCCGGTCTCTTCTGATACAACCAGCACCACAGCATCGGACTGTTCGGAGATTCCCAGGGCTGCCAGGTGCCTGGTTCCCATATCGGTATCGTGGGAGGCATCGGAAACTCCCTGAGAGAGAGGCAGATAACATGAAGCTGCCACTACTTTTTTTCCCCGCAGAATCACTGCGCCATCGTGAAGGGGAGATTTGGGCATAAATATTGACAGGAGAAGTTTTGAGGAAACCTTACCATCGACAGGAATTCCAGTTTCGATAAACTCCTGCAGGCCGGTTTCTCTTTCAATAACAATAAGCGCGCCGATTTTAGCCTGGCTTAAAATTGTGGCAGTCCAGGTTAATTCATCCACAATCTGGGCAATGGTTTCCTTACCCAGCAACGAATTGAACGAAGGAAATACACTGCCCCGGCCGATAGTTCCAAGGGCTCTTCGTAACTCGGGTTGAAAAACAATGGGTATTGCCACTGCAAGGGAGATCATCAGGTATCTTAACAGCCAGTAAAGAGCTTCAAGTTTAAAAACATAACTCAGAATAAGCAGGGAAAGCAAAACCAGGACACCCTGTATAATCTGAACCGCCCTGGTTCCCTTGATCAGAGACAGAAACAGATAAATTACCCCTGCCACCAGAAGTATGTCAATAATGTCCTTGAAAGTAAAATTACTGATAAGATTCTGTAAGAAAGACATTTTCGCCGGTTTCCTTGCTTATATATAATCATTATAATTCAAACAGTTGTAAAGTCAAGAGGCAATCGGTTCATCATTAAGAATTTTCTAGCCAGATAGGCTGGTATCATTCTCCATGGAAATTGCCATCAAATAGCCCCGGGCTCTTTCGGTCAGAGGGTAGGCATTCACCAGATTCCAGAATTTTCTTGAGTGGTCAGGATGAATCAAATGGGCTAATTCATGTATGATAACATAATCCAGAACCCACCCGGGCACCTTCAATAATCGGTCTGATAACCGGATAGTTCCCTTATTCACACTGCAGGAGCCGTAAATTCTTTTCTGGTTGCTGACAAACCTGATGGAAAAATCCTGAACTCTGCCCTTCATGTATTTCCTGTTCAGCGCATGAGCCCTTTCTTCCAGCCAATCCTGGTTGTTGGCTTCCACAGTTGCCTGCCGGGCAAGAAGTTTACACCTGAGTTTCTGAATTAATTCTTTCTCTTCATGCTCACCCAGATTATGAGGAACCCGAATTATAATCCTGTTATTTTTTATTACCGCCGAAGCGGTTTTTTTGCGTCTTCTGCTTCGTATTATTTCGGTTTTCATAATATAATCTTCAAATTATTATTAAGCGCAAACCAAAGTGCGCTATAATGTAATTATAATGAATCATGAAATTTCCTTGTAATAAAATTAAAAGGAACCAAACTTTTCATGCTGAATTTAAAAAGTAACTTAGTTGTAAACCGGGAGTAGGATATTATGAAGAAATGCAGCAATTGTGGTGAAAAGAATAGAAATATTGCAAAATACTGCATGGGTTGTGGTGAGTTTATAGGCGCAAAAACAGCCATGGAATCTAATAAATTGACCATTGATATCCTTAGAGAAGGTATTTTATTGAATGATCGGTTTCAGGTAGGGGAATTGATTAACCAGGGTGGAATGGGATTCATTTATCTGGGTAAGGATATTATTTCCAACCGCAAGGTAGCTATAAAGGAAATGATAGATCATTTTACCAGCCGGGAAGAACAGAGCATAGCTATCGATCGTTTTCGTAGAGAAGCTGAGATTTTATGCAAATTGGACCATACAGCAATACCCCGTTTTTTTGAATATTTCCTTGAAAACAATCGCTATTATTTAATTATGGAATATGTCCAAGGCAAAGATCTGGAAAAAGTAATCAATGAAGCAACCAAAAAAGACAGGTTGATACCTTTAAAAACAGCTGTGGGCTGGGCTGTGGAAATATGTGATGTATTGAACTACCTTCATACTTTCAATCCACCTATAATCTACCGTGACCTTAAGCCTTCCAACATTATTATTACTCCCCGGGAACAAATCCGATTGGTAGATTTTGGCATTGCCAAGATTTTTATAAGCAAAGTACGAGGGACTATGATAGGTACCCAGGGATATGCCCCGCCCGAGCAATATCGCGGCAACGCCGAGCCCCGTTCCGATATATATTCTCTGGGAGCCACTCTTCATCATATTTTATCGGGAAAGGATCCCCAGGGAGAAGCGCCCTTCCATTTTGAGAATTTGAAAAAATATAACAAAAAAATACCCGATGCCCTGGTTAGTATTGTTGAGAAGGCTTTGAGACTGGTTCCTTCGGAAAGATTTTCAACTGCTCTGGAGTTTAAAACTGCATTAAAAGAGATGATAAAAAACGAGGACCGGTTCCTTGACATAAATCAGGAAATAAAATGCATCCAGGATGAAATTGCTGAACTTAGAGCGGCAAAATCTAATATTATTCAAACCAATGTAGTAGATTCTGTTATTAATATAAGAACTGAAGCTACCCGGAAAAAAATAAATGACAAAAAAACCGGAGTAACCTGGAATCAATACAGGGGTAACTCTCAACATACGGGTTTCTTTCCCATGGCCCTTAATTTAAAGGGTAAATTACGATGGGAATTACGAATACAGGAAAAAATAATTTCGGACCTGGTGGTGGATTCTTTTAATAATGTATATTTTCTTACTGAAAGTTCCCGGGTTTTGAGTGTGGATAAAGAAGGACGGATACGGTGGCAATCAACCAGCAAGGGGGATTGTTCTGCCAGCCCTCTCATGGACACCAGAGATCGCCTGTACTTCGGTTGTCAGGACGGTGTCTTCTATGCTCTGGATATAGAAGGCCTGGAGCGGTGGCGGTTTAAAACCGGAGAACCAATTAACTTTACGCCTATTCTGACAAAGAGTTCAATTTATATTTCCAATTCTGAAGGTGAGGTTTTTGGGCTGGATCTTGAAGGCCACAAACTGTGGCAGTACACTCTGGGTGAACAGCTAAATGTTGCCCCCTCCCTTGACATCGACGAAAAAATATATCTGGCAACCAGGGAAAAAACCGTATTTGTTTTAACCAGCAATGGAAAGTATGAAAAAAGAGTTGATATACCTGTCATTCCTGCTTATTCCTGCCTGATTTACAATAATAATATAATTGTTGCAGATAAAGCTGGCCGGGTTCATGCAATTAAAACCAGCGGAGAAAACAACTGGCTGTATAATGTTCGTTCCAACATAAAAGCAATGCCGACTCTCTGCAGAGATGGCACCATTCTGGTTGCCACGGCGAATAACTTTGTAGTTGCCATTGACGGGCAGGGCAAGGGAAAATGGAAAGTATCCACCCAGGAACCTCTTACTGCCCCACCGGTGGCTTTTGATGACGGTTCAGTCTTTTGCGTTACCAATTCGGGGTTAACCTATTATATTAATGCCCAGGGTAGAATTAAATGGTGGTTTAATATTAAGGACAGGTTCAAAATATCGCCGGCAGTAAGCCGAAATGGACTCGTATTTCTGGCTTCCGAATCGGGTATTCTTTATGCAATTGGCTGAAAACAGTTTTCAGGGTTAAAGCTGTTCTTCCACTTCCAGATATTTTACTTTCAGGTGGTCTATTTTCATTTTGCCCACGCTCAATTCTTTAAAATGGGCGTTGCCAACAGCCATCTTTCCTATGGCAATAACCCCGTAAGCCATGGCTCCCACCGAGAAAGCGCCTATAGCGGCGGCGGTAAGGGCTTTTTTGCCTTTATCGGTAAACAGAAGTTCAAAAATTTTTCTTTTGGCAAATTTTTTAATTTTCATCAGGGTTTCCCCGCAATGACAGGTTTCATCATTCTCCGGGGGTGCAGGATCAGGCAGCAGGGTTATGGGTTCGTCAGGATGTTCGCTTATGACATCCATCTCCTGTGAATCATAAATCTTCAATTTTTCCTCCTTGCTATTTTAAAAAAGTATTTATTACAGTGGAAATAAAAGATCCGGCAAAGATTCCGAAAACGCCCCATATCATGGTCAATGACCACACAGGCGCCTGTCCGCCGGTAAAATAAGTATCTATTAAATTGTTTAATGTATGCTGATATTCAGGCCGCATTCCCAGGTAGATTCCCAGGCCCAACCCCAGAAATGGAAAAATAGAAGCAATAGCTTCCTTTATCTTGCCGATTTTCTTTACATGCTCATCTTTGATTACCGCATCAGATCTTTCTTTCACTTCAAGGCATTTTGAACAAAGCCGGCGATCGTTGAACTGAAACAGTTGAACCTGAGCTGCGCACATGTTGCAACGGGGCCCGCAATGCGAACAGGCCTTCAATTCGTTATCCCTGTCATCTATAAAGTATGTATAAATATGATATCTGCAGATTCCCCTCTGGCCGCAATTAGGACAGATACTCTCTTCAACCGGAGGCTTGGCGCAAATGGGGCACCGTTTTTCCGGCGCCTTTTTCTGTATCTCTTCTTCCTCAAGAAAATCAAGATCTTCCATTATTTATACTCACATTCTCTAAAGTTATCATATATTATAGACAATTCTACTCGTTTTTTTATTCCCCTATTGAAGAATGAAAATAAATAACCGGGCGTTAACCCGGCTTTTCATCCTGCCAGACAGCGGTGCAGGGTGGGCCTCGGCTTGTAACTGACAGGCTTCTCCTCAAAACAGTAGTCAAAGTCGGTATAATAAACCTTAAACTTCTCAAAGGGGTCCGCCAACCCCTCCGCCAGGCTGCGCCCCGGCCTGTCCAGCTTCCTTATTCTGTTTATCCGCCTTATAGATAATAAAGTATGCTTTTTCATAAAAAACTCCGATTAATAAACAACATCTACCAGCATATTCTGGCCCCCCACCGTGGCAGTAGCAGATGCCTTGTTATAACGCCTGAGAACCTCAGTGCCTGAATCAAAATTCGAGGAACCCATCTCTGTAGTACCATCTCTAAACCTGGGAATCTGGCTCCCAATTGCAGCTTGATATGATAATTGAGGCTCATCGGTGCCAAGATGAATTGTAGTATGAAGAGTCATTGTTTCGGGCTCGGTGTTTCCCTCCTCGGGACGGATCATTACCAGGTTTACCACAATAAGCCCCAAATCATTAACATTATTATTTGGAGGATTTTCCACTCTCCACATGAACCAGGTGCTGTCATGAAAATTGCCGGAAACTCCATCGATATCCAGGACAACATTTTCGGCAATTACTGTAACTTCCGTAGTCCCTCCGTCGGGAGCATATTCCCTTATCATTGAGCCTATTCTATAATCCTTTCCACTAAAAGGCACAACTTCAATGGAGGTTGGATCAATGTAATACTTAACATCAGCTGTTGTGGGTGGGTCGGTTTCCGGATCTGCAGCAGTATCTGCTATATAACGGGTAAAATTTAGATTATCCACCGCCGCGGGAGAACCCCCAGTACTTTCCATAAAAGGAGGTTGCATAAAGGTAGTACCACCGGCAGGAACTGCCTGCTTCAAATCGGCGCTGAGTTGTTCCATGAACTGGCGGGTCTGGTGCCTTATCTCGGTTTGCGCCACACCTTTTCTGAATGCCCTTATTCCTCCGTCGGTTACCTGGAAGAGAGAAGTCATAAAAAGGCTGAAAACAAAGATTACAATTACAAACTCCACCAAGGTAAAACCTTTATTTTTATTCAAATTTTTCATTCATTACACCTTCTTGTATCAATAATCCACAGTATTATCTGAAGTATTAATCTGGGGAATAGTTACCAATTGATAAACATGATATACATAACGGGGTTCCATAGTGCCGGTTCCATCTCCCTTGTCAATATCTTCCTGATATAAATGAAAAGTTCCCGGCGTGCCTGATACTTCAACCATGGTGTCATTTTGAGAACCTGCTTCTTTTAATTTATTAGCAAGTTTGAGATTTCCGGGTATTTCTAAATTTTGATCTGGGTCACTTGTGGAACCATCTACTTTAATTGAAATAATCTTGTTTGTTTGATAAAGAAAATCCCACTCAACTCCTGGATCATGCAAAGAACCATCAATTATGCCATTATCATTTGTGTCTTTATCTATTCGTTCAATAATGACATTATCGATACCAGTAGAATTTCCCGGTGAAATAGATGTGAAACCTCCTCCCGTTACCTGGAAAACCATAGACGGTTCACTGCTTTCAGCTGCGTCTAAATCATTAAAAACAGTAAAATTTCTAATATCTTTTACTGCAATTTCATAAACACTTCCAGTGGATAATGTGTTAGTTGCAGTTACATCTATTTCCGCCAGTCCCATAGCATGGTTTGAAACATATGTTGTAAGAATTACTTCGGAAGGAAGGGCCCGGTTAACGTCATTTTCTGAACCCTCCAGGGGATTTACAATATCATCCCATTTGTTAATATCATCAATAGGGCCCCTTACCCGGACGGTTACCCTTGCCATATTCCACCAATCTCTGTAGAGAGAAGCCCTTGTTGGGCCACTGGTGGCATTGTTGGCTCCCGGATCAAGAACCGGAACCACTTCTATATGAAACCAGTAGTTATAATAGGGAGATGTGGAGTCAGCTGCATCAAACCTGGTCCAGTTTACAAGATCAAGAGATCCGCTGTCCCAGTGGCAAAGACTGCCTCCTCTCACCTTTCCTTCGCTGAGGGTGTGGCCCACGAAATACCTGCAATCCATATTAGTGGTATCTCCCAAAGTGGTGCTGCCTAAATCAGTAGCTCCTAACCCCGGGGGTACAAACCTGCAGGTAGCTGAATGTTCGTGCCTGCAATCTACAACCTCGTTATTATTTATTATTCGTTCCATAAGGTTCTGGCCCAGCATCAGGGCGGTGGTTTCGTTCCTGCTTTTATATGAAGCCCGGAAACCCATGGGGAATATTTCAAAGGAAAACACCAGCCCCATGGTAAGAATAACCATGGCCACCATTATTTCAAGAAGTGTTACACCGGACTGTTTTTTAATTGTTCCAGTTTTAAATTTCATTTTATCCTCCAGGATTTATCGGAATCTTTCGAACCAGCCGTCGTTCAGAATTTTAAACTGTCTGGCATTCCCACTGTTATCTTCAAACAAAAAAAGGCTTGTCCCTGTTTCTGTTGTGATATTAGTTCTAAAAGGCATTCGCATTAAAAGAGTGCGTTGTTGAATAATGGGAAAAAGAGTATTGTCGGTATAGTCCATAGTGGCAGGGTCATTGCCATTTTTTGACCTTATCTTGCCCACGGATTTTACATACAAAACCCTGTCATCGGTGGTGGCCCCTGAAAGAGTGTCCTTCTTTTCGTGAACCGATACCTGAAAGGTTCCAAAATAATCGGATCTTCCCAGCATCTGTTCCACCTCTCCCTCGCCGGAACCGGCATCGGTTCCGGTAAAAGCCAGGTCGCTTATAACCATATGTTCTTCACCGACAGGCTTATAACCGTCGGTCATATAAGTATTGGAAGCTATTGCAATAGCGTTATGATTGGGATCCACTATACCTGCGAGATTCGGAGCCATCGGGTATATCAGCATATTATGGGAAACCAGATACCGGGTATATTCCAGGCCGGCCTGGGCAAGGTAATAACAGGTTGTGGAGCCCTTGTAACTCTGGCTTATGGTAAAATCTGTGGTGGTAAATGTAGCGAACCCCATGGTTATAACCATGAGCATGGTCAATACCATTAACACAGAAATTAAAGCTATGCCTTTTTGACTTCTATATTTCAACTCTTACACTCCTTTATATTTTTAAATTGGCGGCGGGCTGGTATTTGTGGGTGGGTTGGCCTGAACCTGATCAACCCGGCTGTTTCCAGTAATGGGATCGAGCCAGACACCAAATAAAGACAAGGCGGAAGTATCCGGGTCGATAACCTGTCCCTGTAAAATGACACAATACCGGACTATTCCAGTCTGTTCTCCCAGATCGCAGTTAATTGTGCTTAAATTGGTTTCTGCGCCACCGCCAGGTGAAAATGTTATAAAGGTTGCGCTGGTGGCGTTTATAAACTTGGTGCCCATGTAATTATCAGTAATTTGCCGGGTCTTATACAGTTCGCTATCTGCCCCCGTAGTTTTATTGAAACTCCCGTCCCTGTTAGAATCTATATATATTTTATATCCCTTATCGTCGGTAAAATCTATCTGTGTCTCATATTCATTGGCATAGGCCATGGACTGGGCTTTTTTTATATCGTTCTGAAGCTGGAGAGCAGCGGTTCTTAAAGCCTGTCCCCGTTGAAAGTTATTGTATTGGGGGACAGCGATGACTATAAAAATACTCATCAGGCTTATTACTACCATGAGTTCTATCAGGGAGAAACCTTTTATCTTATTTTTTCGCACCGGCCTCACCTCTTCTTAATCTTAATTTAATTATAGCATAAAAAAAGTTAAAATTCATTTTTTTTTTATAATTTTCCATAAATTTTTTTATTCTTTTCGTCCAGGTATCTTGATGTACCTGTTATTCAGCTACCTTATCGAAAATTACAATTTCGCCGGGAAAACTATCGGTGGAGATTATTTCCTCGGTAGTGTAGGCTTCAGGGTCCAAAGCCATAATCAGATCCGCACTCGATGAGGGAATCAGCAGATATTCATTGCCGGGCAGAAACCGGAAATCGGTAGGTGATTGGTAATCCAGCGTGTTAATCTCGTTAATGTTAAAATCTTCTTCGTTATCCACCAGGGCAAGCTCGTCGTTGCCCAGTACATAAATCTGGTTTTCATTGCCGGTTAAATGGAGCCTGACTATGTTGTCCACTATATCATCGAGCCTGCGGACATATGTATCGGTGGCGGGATCAAATTCCTTTATTCCCCCCGGGCTGCCGTCGGCGGCAAAGAGAAAATGCCCGGTGGTGGGAATTAAAACCACATAGGTAAAACTTTCGGGAATTTCAATGGTTTCTATAAGGGAATTGGAAGCAATATTTATCACATAAATCTGCCCCATAGCCTTGTCCACTGCGTATAGCCGGGAGTTATCGGCAGAGAAGAAAAAGTCGTTGACTGAGGTTGACTGGACATTTATGCCTGTGGTGAAGTTCTGTTCTTCCACATTCATCACCGCCACGCCTGCGGGTTCGTAATCGGTGGCAACGTAGGCTTTGCTGCCGTCGGGGGAGAAAATCATCCGCAGGTTGGTCTGGGGGCTCGAGGCGCCCACCTCAAAAACAAAAACCTCTTCGATTTCATCGGTTTCGGCGTCAATTACAGTAATTTCGTTGGTGGCGGACCCCAGAACAAAGGCCTCGTTCTTATTGGGAACCCTTAAAATCTGCTGTATGCTGTTTTCCAGGGTGATGATTTCAGTATCCAGGCTTTTTTCTGCCGGAACAATTGTAATGGTATCGGCAGACATGTTGGGAACATAAAGTTTGTAGCCCAGATTGAATTCCTCGTCGGAAAAAGCGCTGCAGCCCAGAATAAAGAAAGCCAGGCTTACTATTAAAAGCAAGGAAATTATCAAACCCGTATAATCAGTTTCTTCTTTCATTTAATTCTCCTTAAGGGAAGTATTTATTTAAAGGGGATATGTAATTATTATAAAAATAGACATAAAATTACAATTACTTATTTTTTGTTTAATGGAGTAATTCCTACCTCTTGACTTTTTTAGTTCATTTTATTATATTGCAGAAAAGAAATTAAGGAGATTTTATGATAAATTTTATGGATGAAATGAAATTATTGGAAAAATCCGGCAGGGGAGAGCTCACCCCCGAAAATTTGAAACTAGTGGAAGAAGATTTAAAACTGTTGAGCCGGGGGGTTAACGAGATAATTTCATTGGAAGACCTGGCAGTAAAACTGATTAACAGCAAAAAAACTGGCAGAAAATTAAAAATAAAACTGGGAATTGATCCCACAGCTCCCCATGTTCACCTGGGTTTTGCCGTGGTTCTGAGAAAACTTCGCCAGTTTCAGGACCTGGGCCATACGGTACAACTGCTGATTGGCGATTTCACCGCTCGAATCGGCGACCCTACCGGAAGAAGCGAAACCCGAAAGATGTTGACCCCGGAAGAGATTGCCGAAAACGCCCGTACTTACCGGCAACAACTTTCCATCATTCTGGATTCTGAAAAAACCAATGTCCGTTTCAATTCGGAGTGGCTTTCTCCCTTAACCTTTGAAAACCTGATTGAAATCACTTCTAAATTTACCGTTGCCCGTATTCTGGAAAGGGATGATTTTAACAACAGGTATGAACAGGGAATGCCTATAGGTTTGCATGAATTCTTATACCCCATTATGCAGGGTTACGATTCTGTGGCATTGGAAAGCGATGTGGAAATGGGAGGGACCGATCAGAAATTTAATATTCTGGTAGGAAGAAACCTTCAGAAAGATTACGGAATAGAACCCCAGGTGGTATTTCTTATGCCCATACTGGAAGGAACCGACGGGGTTAAAAAAATGAGTAAATCTTACGGCAATTATATCGGCATTACCGAACCGGCTGAGGAAATGTTCGGTAAGGTCATGTCCATACCCGATGAACTGATAACCCGATATTTTGAACTCTGCACCGACGTGCCTCTGGAGGAGATTGCCGGAATAAAACAGGATATGGATAACCAAAGAGTCAACCCCAGGGATGTTAAAATGAAGCTGGCACAGGAGATAATTAAAATTTATCATAATGAAGAAGCAGCCCGCCGGGGTAAAGAGCATTTTTTGACAGTTTTTTCCAGGAAGGAAATTCCCGATGATATACCCAGCTTGAAACTTGTTGATAAACTGGACGAAGACGGAAAAATATTTATTGATAAACTGGTAACCCTGACCGGTTTTGCTGGCAGTAAAAGAGAGGCCAGACGGCTGATTGAACAGGGCGCCGTAAAAATAGACGGCGAAAAACTGCCCGACTCCCGGATGAAGTTAAAAGTGGAAAACGGTATGGTTTTGCAGGTGGGAAGCCGGAAGTTTATGGAATTGCAGGCCTGGGGATTTAATTATAAATAAAGGGATTACCGATGATTACTAGAAGAATTAAAACGGCAGAAAAATGGTAAAGGTAGGAGGTACGCAATGGATATTGAAAGACTGGCCCAGGGAATTTGTGACAAAGTGGGCTGCGAGAAGGAATTCACTGGCGATGAGGAAAACCCCGAATATAAACTGGTTTTTGACGTGGATGAAAACAGAAAACAGGAAGTATTTGTTTATCCTTTTGAAGAAGATAATAAAGGTTTTCTCCGTATTTTCACATATATAGGGAAAAAATCTGATTTTACCCCCAATAAGCTTATTTCCCTGTTGGACTTGAATATGTCTTTACGGTTTGGTGCCTTCGCTGTTTTTCAGGGGCAGGTGGTTCTTCAGGCGTCTGCAATGTACGATAGCGTGGTAGATGAAGATAAAGTTGTCCATAAAATCAAATACATTATGAAAATGGCCGACAGCCTTGAAAGAAGCTTGTTCGGGCTGGATAGAAAATAGTTATTAAGAAAATATGAATAAAAAAGAAGGCTGCCTGCAGGCAGCCTTCTCAGTTTCGGTAATTTATTCGTATTCGGGTTCCATAAACCGGACCATTCCGTTCCAACCAAAGGTTTTAACGCCATGGCCTTCTCCTTTTACCGGATCGAAATATTCAGAAAAACCTGCCTTGTCAAGCAACTCAAAAGATGAGTCTTTAATCTTATCCGACATCATTTCAGCAGGTTTGTAGCCTGGATTATCAGAGAGAACTTTCTGGAGCCCTTCCCAGACAAATACATTCACGTTCTGCCATACATTACCCCGCCAGTACTGCCCGCCATCGAACAGCTTGTGGTCCTGGGAGGTTGTGGGTACCCCGTAATCGATATTGAATTCATTGGGGTTCATCAGGTGCCGTTCTATTAACTGCTTACCGTGTTTTTCTCCGTCCAGCATCATAGGATAAAACATAGCAGCGCTTTTTACATCGGATTTTTTCTCATCGCTGCCGGTAAGGTCAACATATTTGTCGCCATCCCACATCTTTTCAAAAATAGCCTGTTTAGTGTCGTTGGCACGTTGGGCGTATAACTTTTCCCCTTCTTTATCGCCAACTTCGCCGCATAAGCGGGATACAGCTTCCATATTTCTGGCATAAAGAACATTGAAGTCCACAGGCTCAACGTTGAATTTGTCCATTTCAAAGACTTTGTCCAGATCCCAGCCCACTTTTTTATAATTTGCAAAAAGATTCATCTTCTTGTCATCTATATGGTGCCGGTCACCGTCGGTAACACCGATGGTTTCATCCCAGCGCTGGGAATTATCCCAACCGCTTTCCCAGGGATGAATAATGGAAATGAGGTTGTCGTTATCGGGGTCGCGTTTGTCATGGAGATAATCATAATATTTCTTCAATCCTGGTAACATTTCTCTGACAAACTTTTTATCACCGGTCTGTTTATAAACTTCTTCAACTGACATTCCCACCACTGGAGGCTGGGTGATATCGGAATGATCGGGATAAGACCAATAAGTGTTGACAAAGGCTTCATGTTCAGATTTGGGAATATCGGCGCCCTCGGGAGTTTTGAGGAAATTTTCAAAATGTCTTTTTGCCCAGCCGGGCACTTTCTGGGCATCGCCCCTGAAATAATTCATGTGAGGCACAAAACCATCCTCGTGCTGATTTGCCATCAGCGAGCGAAGTTCTTCCTTTGCAACATCTGGTTCGCGTTTTGCCAGAATCATACCATGGAATGCAGAGTCCCACAGCCATTGCTTGCCTTCATAATCGAGATGTGAATCGCTTTCTATTACCTTGCTGGGCGTGGTAAAAGTATGGTCTTTAATTGTGGTTCGGTTGCCCTTTAATAGTCTAAATGATTTTTCAATCACTCTGGCATTACGGGGATTG